>JAZKEA010000235.1:14603-22722 GCA_040387315.1 Armatimonadota bacterium
GCAGACGTAAAACAAAATCCTCCGTGACGACGATCCGGTTCGAGTAGCCGCCGTAGGTCGGCGAACTATCGTGGCGGTCTTTGTCGTTGTAGGTCTGTGTCACGCCGTTTTCGCAATATACTTCCAGGCCCAGGCGGCACGCCTCACAGTGGCGGCAGGAGTCTATAATTGTTCCAACTCCGACCATATCGCCGATCTGGAATCGAGTTACATCCTCTCCCACACGGGAGACACGACCGATGATCTCGTGCCCTGGGACCATCGGATAGGTGCTGAAGCCCCATTCGTTGCGAGTCTGATGAATATCGGTATGACAAACGCCGCAGTAAAGGATGTCTATCACAACATCGTCCGCGCGGGGTTCGCGACGTGAAAACTCAAACGGTGCAACAGGGGTGGTGTCGGACTGTGCGGCATAGCCGGTGATTTGCTCGTTCATGCGGTCACTATACAAGAGTGCTGTGGCTGTCTCTTGAAGAATAGGCCGTTTTTTGAACAATCCTCCCGGAAGTATCTTCCTGATTTATGCCGATGGTTTTCTGGAGAGCGCCGGGGGTGACGCCGAATGCGCGGCGCAAGTGCCGGGTAAGGTGGGCCTGATCGGCAAAACCCGTCAAGGCCGCGACTAAGGCAGGCGTTCCCTGGCCGGAAATCAGCATCTCTCGCGCTCGATCCACACGAATCGCGGTAATAAACTGATGCGGGGTCTGCCCGGTCGATTCCCGGAAGCGCAGCGAAAACTGCGATGCGCTCAGACCCGCGACATGCGCGAGCTCCGTCAGCGAGATTCGCCCGGCAAGACGGTCGGAGACATACCGAGAAACCGCTCGCAGCCGTTCCGGGGAGAGCGGTACGATGCCGGCGAATCGTGACCCGGCAGCAGTGTCATCTTTGCCATAGTTTGTCGCCACATGAAGAACCAGCGCCGTGATCAAACTCTCCTGATATAACTCGGTCGTTGGATTCGGGGGCAGGTCACGTGCCGTCGCGGTGAGGGTGCGCAACATCTGCGCGATCAGCGGGTCGCGGATATGCTCCTGGGGAGAAAAAGCAAAGGGGTAGGGCAGCATCTGTTCGACCCACCCTGCATCGATCATCAGCTGAATACAGCTCTTTCCGGATTCCCGCCGCGCCCACCATGATTCACCAGGGGGCAGCACCCAGAGATCGCCCGAGATGGCACGGCTGCGCGTTCGTTTCCCGCCCTCCCCGCCCCACTCCACAAACGTGCCGCTGCTGTCCGCCATGGAAAGCAGATACGTCTGACTGCTGGTGCTTCCGGAACCCTCACCCGCCGGAAACCAATCTCGCTCCAGGGCAAATTTCCCGGTCACGGCATACTGCACGTTTTGCATGCCTTATTCAATAACCGCAACCGGGACATTTGGCCCCCGCCATTCGGGCAGGTTACCGGTGGGCTGCGGTTTTCGTATTACTTTTCGCGAGTTCTGCCATCTGTTCACCAGCGAGCAGGAGCGCTCCTACCGCGTATTCCTGCGTATCTTCCGGACGGCTTGCCCCCGGAGCGCCCGCGACCTTCTGGACATATCCCAGGCGTCCCTCCGCGTTGACCTGAGCGGTCAGGCCAAGCCAGCCTTTTTGCACGATCGGGAGATAGGTCGCGCGGTCCAGTATATTATGGTTGATGCCCCAGGCCAAGCCGTACGTATAAAACGCCGAGCCACTGGTTTCCGGCATCGGGAAGTGGGTCGGGTCCAGCAGGCTGGAGCGCCAGAGACCATCGGCACCCTGCAGCTGAGCAAGCTTCGCCGCCATCTCTTTGTACAGGCCGACATAGTTGGCATACTGAGGATCGGAGGGCGGCAGGTATTCCAGCACCCGGGCCAGTCCGCCGAACACCCAGCCATTGCCGCGTGACCAAAAGATCTTCTGCCCGTTCTTTGTTCTGCCCTTGAAGTAGTTTTTGTCACGGTAGAAGAGGTCTTCTTCCTTGTCGTATAAAAACTCCTTGGAGTCCCAGTATTGGTTGTTCATAAACGCGTTGTACTTGGGATCGCCGGTGACGGCGGAGAGCCGTGTATAGGCCGGAGGAGCCATAAACAGGGCATCGCACCACCACCATTGCTCGCGTCCCGGTTTGGGAGCCGCGATCTGGGCATCTATAGCGGCTCGGGAGGGCGCGATCCAGTCCGCTGTCTTGTTCATCTCATACAGTTCGGTGTAAACCTGGATACAGGCCTGATTGTCCGCATGCCGGGGATCGCGTGGCGATGGGGTCCACTTCGACGCTTCTCCCCACTTGATTGCGGCGTCTTTGTACTTCGGGTCTTTCCCCGCTGTGCGGTACGCTGCGAGAACTCCTGTGTAAAAGGTCGCCCGAATCCAGCCATTGTTTGGTCGTGTTTTCGCCTGCTCTGCCAGCTGGTAATCGCAGGCGCGACGCATCAGCGACATGATTGCGGGACGCGAGTAGAGGTAAGAGGAGGTGACAGGGGCCGCCGTCTTTGGCGCCGCTGCTGTCTGCGGTTCGGTGGCGTGAACCACAGCCGTTCCGCCCGAAAGGGAAAATCCCGCAATTGCGCAGATACCCGCGGCAGTACGCAGGCTAACACTATTTCGATTCATATCTTATCCGTAACACTCCTTGGTGTTCCTGTAGTCACTATTTCTTAAGTTCGCCGTTCTTCCGCAAAATACTGCCGACTACGGCAGCAATCCAGAAAATGTGCGGCACTTGCGTACCTTGTGAAAAAAGGTACAATATAAACAGCCTGCTTGGAAGACGCTTTTTAGATAGATTTGTTCAGTGCAGAGAGCCGTGGATGCAGGCGCTGAAAATGATGGTACGGAGGGGAAAAATGAAACAACTAACGCTGAGATTTACCCCAGCCAAAAGCTTTCGACGAACGTCGTCGGCTTTCACTCTGATCGAGCTGCTCGTGGTTATCGCCATAATCGCTATCCTCGCGGCTATACTATTCCCTGTTTTCGCCCAGGCGCGGTCCAAGGCGCGACAGATCAGCTGCCTGTCGAATCTGCGGCAGATAGGCATGGCAGTGGCGAACTACCGCGGTGATTATGACGGCATCACACCGATTATCCGTGAGTGCAGTCCCGCTGCCGGCTGGACCCCCTGTCAGGCAGGGCAGGTCACGCTCGGCTGGATGGACTTTCTGCTCCCGTACACGAAAGATTACAGCGTGTTCAAGTGCCCGGAGGATACGACGGAAATCGTACCTGTGCCGTCCAGTGCAACGCCCTTGATTGCCGCTGCGCGGGGGCAGGGCTATGTCTTTGGAGACCCGGCGGCGAAGCCCGGCGGGCAGAACCGCTGCTCCTACGGCTACAACATGAACCTCGCCAATAACGGCACCTCGATCTCCGATGATGCCCAGGTGCAGTATCCTGCCACGACCATCGCGGTCTTCGAGTTCGCCGCGAACTCCGGCGGCGGGCTGAGTGCGGTAAATGTGGCAAATGCCCCTCTGGAGCAGCGTGGTGCGGCGTTCACCATTATTCGCGACCCGTCGAAGCCGAGCGGAACCGAGTGCAGCGAGGCGGGACCCGGCAATAACCCGACCGGGACGCCCTACAGCACCAATGTCTCTTTTTTCAATGACCTGACACCCGATCAGCAGGCGCAGGAGAAGCCGGTTGTCTCCTCCCAGCGGCACGCCAGCGGCGCTAACTACGCTTTCCTGGATGGGCATGTGAAGTGGCTGCGCCCGGAGCGCATCAAGGCTCCCTGCGGCCTGACCTACGCGACGGTGTTCGGGAACGATGGCGAGCAGCCGGATTTCCGCCTGTAGAACATCAAGACCAAAGTACGAAAAGACTTACAAAAATGCCATCGATTCAGCCCAAAGCGACCGGCGCGAGTCCGAAGAAGATCGACGCGTTCTGCCATTTTGCCCCGGACGTTCTGCTCCAGTACCTGGAGCAGAAGACCGGTCGTCCGCACCCGTTTCGTGGCCTGTTTCAGGCCCGAGCGATCCTTACCAACATCGATAAGCGCATTGCGTTTATGGATGCGCGAAAGCTGGATGTCAGCGTTCTGGTCCCTCTGCCCTGGATAGAAACGGCCCCAACCGTCTGGCAGAACGCACCACAGGCGGCGGAAGCCGCACGCCTGTGCAACGATGCCCTGGCTAAAGTTGTGCAGTCGCATCCCACACGTCTCTATGGCGTGGCGCTGATTCCCACCACGGAACCGCAGGCGATGGTCCGGGAGCTGGACCGGGCTGTGGGTGAGCTGGGCTTTGTCGGCGGCATGATCGCGGTCGGCCCTACGGTGAAGCGGGTCGACCATCCGGAGATGGAAGTTTTATTCCAGCGAGCCGCGAAGCTGGATGTCCCGCTCTGGATGCACCCATCACGGCCCATCACCTATCCAGACTACACGGATGAGACCCTATCGCAGGACCTGGACTGGCAGACCCTCGGGTGGCTGCACGATACCAGCACCGCTATGACACGGATCGTGTTCGCGGGCCTCTTCCAGAAGTATCCCAATCTCAAGGTCATTACCCACCATCATGGCGCGCTGATCCCGCTGTTCGCCAATCGCATGGAGAACGGTTACCGGTCGTTCGAGCAGTCCGGAACCACTTTCAAGACCCCGATCAAACGGCCCTATATCGACCATTTCCGCAAGTTCTACTGTGATACTGCGACCTTCGGGTATGAACCCCTGGTACTGCAGCAGGCTCTGGAGTTCTTCGGCCCAAAGCGAATGCTCTTTGGAACCGATACCCCGATGGACGCCTCCGAGGGGGAGTTCCTCGCGAGCGCGACGCGCACCGTGGAATCGCTGCGGGCGTCTCAGGCCGACAAGGCGCGTATCTTCGCCGGTAACTTTTTGGAGCTGATCAATCGGCGTTCCTGATAAACACACTGCCGCTTTTGGGGATTGAGTAGCTCTTCCGGAACCGCTTGCCGCTGCGATCCGTGCCGCTCACTTCCACGGCTTTCGGTGAAACACGGACTGTTAGGGTACTGCCGCGCCAGGCGACATGCTGTACCTCGGCCCAGGGCAGGGATTTGGGCAGGTGCGGCGTGATCCGAAGACCGGTCGGGCTGACCTCCAATCCTACGACACTGTAGAGCAGGTAGCACGGCACCAGACCGCTCTCCGGGAACGGATAATCGACACCGACCTGTCCTGCGTTCTCCTGCTGGCTGATCTCGCCGGTAAACAGCGGTGACCCGCCGCTCAGTCGGTCCGGCAGGCGGTAACGGCCCAGAATCTCGCTCCACCGCTTCCAGGCGTTCTCCGGTCCGAAGTACCGGGCCCGCACCATCAGGTCAAAGTAGGAAAGATACAGGATCGCGCCGCCATCCTGGCACTGCTCCTCGAATGGTCGCCCCTTCCACCAGGAGACCCACCAGGGTTGGGTCTCCTGATCCGGCGCTGTTTTATCGTCCCAGACGGGGTTATGGATTGTCGTGGCGCGGGGCGCGAACGTGAACCGGCTGTAGGTATCGGCCTTGCCGCTCGATGTCGGTTCCGTCTCCAGCCAGTGATAGATGTGGCGTGCCTTGGCGGCATCTCCCAGGCCGTAGTACAGCGCTTCCAGATTAACAAATGTAAATCCGTAGTCGTGGCGCTTGCCATCAATATCTACACAGCCGATGTAGCGGCCTTTTGCTGCATCCCAAAACATTTCGTCATAGCGTTGATGCGCCTTTTTCTGCAGCGCGGCATAGTCGGTAAGCGGGGCACCGCCGAGTTTCGCTTCCATCTCAGACATTGCTTGGAGCGAGGCGTAAAAAGCCGTGTTCGCGTAGGCGTCCAGGTGCCCGAAGGGCAGAATATCCCAGTAGTTGTTGCCCTGATCCTTGTGGCGTCCCTGGACATCTTTGCTGACAGTGACGATAAGGCCGTCAGCCCCCTGGAGTTCCTTCAGCTGGTAGCGCATGGCGCGGCGCAGCCGGTCTGCCTGCCGTTGCAGGAAATCGTTGTCACCGGTCCAGCGCCAGTAGTGCCAGCAGGCCAGGATAAAGCGCGCGTTCGTATCGGCATGTCGGGTGTCCGTATCCGGCTTGGGGCGCAGCGGCCATCCCACATCCGCGTTCCAGGTGTGGACATAGCCTTCCGGGGTCATCGGGTAGGTTTCCAGCTGACGCATCTCGCCGTCCGTCACCGTGCCGCCGTTCCAGGCCCGCAGGATCGCCATCCACTCGAACCAGGCGGCGGGCAGGGCTGGGCTCTTGTAGGTGAAGGCACGCTCCCACCAGAAACGACTGGCGTCCTCCGTCAGCCGCGCATCGGCGAAGGCAAAGCGCGGAAAAGCCTCCGGGACGGAATCGCAGCGTGGAAGAACCGACAGACTCCAGCCTGATCGCAGCGTGTTCCCTGCGGTTTCAGATGCCTGCGCGGTATCGAAGCGCAGCGACATCTCTTTTTCCGCCATCTCCCAGTGGAGGTGGATCTTACTTCCGCTGAGGCGCAGGTCCGCGGTTTGTGTCCCTTCCGCCTCTACCCACCCGCAGTTCTCGAAGGTCAGGCCGCCGTCTGTTCGTCGCTTGAGCTGCTCGATCGGCATATAGCGCTGGGTGTCCGTGAAGAACCGCTTGAACACGACCCCGGCTTTGGGGGAGCAGTCATAGCCGTGCTTGGTCCAGGTCGTCTTCCATCGCCAGGGCACTGCATTCTTGGGATGGGGAGCGGCGAGCGGGACATCAGGCGTCGGGGAAAGTGTCGTCTCGGCTGAGAGCACCGGACCCCGCAGGCTCAGCTGCAGGGTTCCGGTCCCTGCGACTCGCCGAACCGAAGCGCGAAGGGCATGCGCCCCGGTCAGCACCTGTTCTTTGCGCAGCGCCTGCCCACCGCCTGCGATAGTCGCGTCCGGCAGGAGCCACCAGCCGATATCGCCCACAGGGTCCGACAGAACGATTCGGTACTCGCCCGGCCCCTGCGGGGCGGTGGGGCGCAGTTCCTGCCAATCATTATCGTCAATATTGGTCAGGCGGCGCTCCACGAGAACGTTTGTGCCTTTAAAGAGGCGCAGAGTCGCGCCGGCGGTCTTCGTATTCCAGGTCGGCAATCGTACCGAAACCGCATCCAGCGATCTGCCCTCGGCAACCCGAAATGTCTGTGTCAGCGTCTCACCGGGCAGAAGCTTGTCCGGCTGCATCACCGCTCCGTGTTCCGTCGCGGTTAGCGGCTCCGGCTGCCACACCTGAAGCGGGCCGAGCACGGCCTTCTGCGCGTCCGGCGACAGGACGGTGCGCGTTTCCGGTCCTGCCTGCCAGCCTTCGGGGCGAAGGTCACGCACAAACTCCGCGTTCCCCATACGGCTCTTTCCTGCGGGATCAACGCGAAGGCGGCTTATGCCCTCGCGGCTCAGGGCAATATCGAAATAGGGGTTTCGCAGCCGCGCTTCCCGCGTATCCTGCGCCGAACTTACAGTACATAAAAGTAAAAATGCCGCGAGTACGGTGAGGGCCCTGAGGGCCGGAGACCACATCGTCTTAATCACGGGTGAATGTTATCCGCCGTGCGGGAAGCCGTCAAGCGAAGGAGAAGCCGCGCGGCGAGCCGAAAAGAGATTTCAGGAGAAACCAGATGTTCTTTTTGAGTCCGATAGCGATCACTGTCGCCGCTATTGCCCCGGCAGCGCTGCCCGAAATCCGTATCACCGGGGATTGGCAGATAGTGATTGCGCCCGGCACGGTTATGGTCAATGGTAAAAAGGTGCAGATCAACGCGCCTGTCGTGCTGACAGTTGCGCCCGCCTCACGGGTTCGCGTGGTCGACGAGGAGTACAAAGCTCTCCGACCGTTCAACGAGAAGGCAGCGCCCTGGGCCAAGGGGACCCCGCTGCAAGGCCTGAAAACGTACGAGACGACCGCACCCGACCTGCTGGTGCCGGGCACTTTGCGTCTCAAAAGCGCACCGGGACCAGATGCGCCAACGCTGACAGCAGGGACCGACTATGCGATAGAGCCACGGTGGGCTGTCGTGGGGCACCTGCCAGCCGCAGTTTCTGGGCCTGTCTGGGCGGACTACGAGCACGGGTTGGGGCGTCTGGATTCCGTTATCGTGGACGACAAGGGAAAGGTGCAGCTTCGGTTCGCTATCAGTCAGTTCATCGACGCAATCAGCCCGACCAATTTTCTGGCCACGAATCCTGAGGCGCTGCAGTTGGCGCAGGAA
>JAZKEA010000236.1:0-3631 GCA_040387315.1 Armatimonadota bacterium
GCGCGGTCTCGATGGTTGTCAGCCCGGCATTTCCCGCGGCGCGGGTTTTCATCCTGCCCTCGGCATCGAACAGAAGGTAGTAGGGCCAGAGACCCTTGGTCTCGAACCTCTCTCCGATTGTGTGTTCATTATCTACTGCACAAGGCTCGTCGATAGCGAACTCCTCCGCTGCCGCTTTAACGCGAGAAACATCCAACTCATCTTCGCCACGGGGCATGTGGACGGCGACAAACTTCAGGCCCTGTGGACCATAGGTTTCTTTCCATTCCTGAAGCGTGGGCAGGTTGTTCTTGCATATATAACAGGAGACAGACCAGAAGTGAATCAGGGTAGGCGATCCGGCAAGGTCAGAACGATGCATATCTCCGTTCAGCCACTCGGTCGCCCCTTCCAGATCGGGCATCTCGGTGCCGATTCGCAATGGCATTGGTGTCGCTCCTTTAGACGCTTTTACTCGCCGGCCTTGATCGTCTTCTTGCCCGGCTTCCAATCTGAGGGGCATAGACCGCCGGACTGAAGGCCCTGCAGGACGCGAAGTGTCTCATCGACAGAGCGTCCGATATTCAGGTTGTTGATCGTCTGATACTGAAGAACGCCGTCCGGATCGATGATGAAGAGACCGCGCAGTGCAATTCCCTGCTCCTCGATCAGTACACCGTAGTCCCGGGCGATGTTGTGGGTCATATCGGACAGGATAGGATAGGCGGTGCCCTGAATGCCGTTCTGTTCGCGTGGCGTCCGCATCCAGGCGCGGTGGGAGTAGATAGAGTCGGTGGAAGCGCCCAGCACTTCCGCTCCCAGATCGGTAAACTCTTCCAGGCGATCCGATAGAGCCGTAATCTCCGTCGGGCAGACGAAGGTAAAGTCAAGGGGGTACCAGAAGAAGATCAGCCATTTACCGCGGAAATCGTCAAGCGAAACAGTAGATGCGGGTGTTGCAGGGGCGTCCTCGGGGCGAGCAATCTGGGCTCGAAAGTCCGGGGCGGGCTTTCCTGCCTGAGCCAAACTCATGGTGCAGTAGTGTCCTTCGTGTTTGTGTTGACAGGGTCGGCAGAACAATTCTCTAAAGTAAGCAGTCTGGCTTATTGAGAATGTTTCTCGCTTTCGCGAGTAAGCCGTGGAAGTGTATCGCGCTGATAAAAGGATTGTCAACCTCAGAATATAGACGGATCTGGGCTGGCTAGCGGGCGGAAGATGATGTGGCTGCCTGGCATTCTGGACATACCCCACGGAACTGGATGGGGTGGAAATCCAGCGCGAACCCCTCAGCGGCAGCCTCGACCGCACGAAGGAAGTGGGGCGAGACAGCAGAGGCGCACACATCCGTGACGGAACCGCAGTGGCGGCAGGTTACATGATGATGGGGGAGCGCCTCCGGCACACTCTCCGCCATACCGACATCGTAACGGGTCACGTTATCTATGTACATCTCTATGATCGCTCGCTGCTCGACCAGAGCATGAAGAGCGCGGTAGACGGTTGCAAGAGAAAGCTGTGGGTGGCCCATACGCACCGTTGCGTAAACTTCGGCTGCCGTTGGGTGACAGCCGGCGAGCGAACGAATTGCTTCCTGCACCGCTTTACGCTGAATCGTATTACGTGTCCGCTTCGGAGCGAGTTCCATAATAACTTCTATTATATCGCGCGTTATTGATAGCTTCTAGCGGTATTCGCGTTGACATAGACCGCTTTTACGGATAGAATTTTTAGGCAGGCCCGTGAAAAGTCGCCCGGCCCGAACAGATTCGGGTGCGGGCTTTGTTTTTGTTACAGGCCTTAGTATTTCTGCCTGGTTCTCCAGGAGTTTTCTGCCGTTACGATACGAAAGATCGACACCTATGTTTGAACAGCTCGCCGAAAAACTGCAAAACGCGTTCAAGAAGCTTCGCGGCAACGCGAAACTTTCCGAAGCGGATGTCGATGCTGCCATGCGCGAGGTGCGCCTGGCGCTGCTTGAGGCTGACGTAAATTTCAAGGTAGTCAAAGAGTTCGTTGCCAAGGTCAAGGAGCGTGCGGTCGGTGAGGAGATTCTCGACGGCCTGAATCCTGCACAGCAGGTCATCAAGGTCGTTCATGAGGAAATGATCCGCCTGCTGGCCGGAGATGAAGAAGAGAACGACGAAGCGCCGACGGAAGAGACCCTCAACGAGGATGGAACCCCGCGCCGCCGTGTAAAGCCGGTGAAGGTTCTGCCTACCGACCTTATTTTCGCCGCGAAAGCTCCCTCTGTTCTGATGCTGTGCGGGCTCCAGGGAGCAGGTAAGACAACGCTTGCGGGAAAACTTGCCGCTTTTCTCAAAAAAGAGGGCAAGACGCCCGTTCTGGTTGCCTGTGATGTGCAGCGACCTGCCGCTATAAAGCAGCTCCAAATCGTCGGCGAGCAGGTGAAAACACCGGTTTTTACTATTCCCGGCGCAGAACCGGTTAGAATTGCGCGTGAGGCGGTAGATTGGGCTAAAGCAAACCGTGCGGATGTTGTGATTCTGGATACAGCGGGCCGCCTTCATGTCGATGACGACCTGATGACGGAGCTGCAGGGAATTAAAGAGGCGACCAATCCCTCGGATATCCTGCTGGTGCTGGATGCGATGACGGGCCAGGACGCGGTCAATGTCGCTATGGAGTTCAACGATGCCATCAATGTCGGTGGTTTCGTTCTAACCAAGGTTGACGGCGATGCGCGTGGTGGTGCGGCGATCTCGGTTCGCGCCGTCGTCGGTAAGCCGATCAAGTTCGTCGGTGTGGGCGAAAAGATGAACGCGCTTGAGGTCTTTTATCCGGACCGAATGGCATCGCGTATCATCGGTATGGGCGACGTTCTCTCACTGATCGAGAAGGCTGAGGCGGCGATTGATGAGAAGACCGCCGTCGAGATGGAAAAAAAGCTGCGGCAGGGGAAGTTCGATTTTGAAGATTTCCTGGCGCAGATGCAGCAGATGCGCCGACTCGGACCGATGCGCGACCTTCTAGCGATGCTGCCCGGTGTCGGCACCAAGCTGAAAGATGTTGACTTCGATGCCGGCGAAAAAGAGATGGGCCATTTTGAGGCTATCGTCCGCTCCATGACCAAAGAGGAGCGCCGTCGCCCCGAGGTGATCAATGGCGCTCGTCGCAAACGTATCGCTGCCGGAGCGGGAACAACGGTTCAGGAGGTCAACAAAGTCCTCACGAACTTCAACCAGATGCGCGACATGATGAAGATGATGGCGTCCGGTAAGATGCCGGGAATGAACGGGGGTGGCGGACGAATGCCCCCTATGCCCGGTATGAACGGAAACGCCCTCGCCTCACGCAAGAACAAAAAAGGAAAAGGCGGCGGGGGAGGCGGGCCCAAATTCCGCATGCCGTTTGGCCGGTAGAGTCCGCGAAAACTAATGAGAACCTTTTCACCGGGGTAGCGTCATATATCACCAAGAGTTGCGTACAGACTCTCCGGTCTGTATACTCAAAAATTGTCGTCGATGGGTATTGATACCTGTCTAAGTTGCAAAAATTATCCAAAGCAGAGTCTAAAGAGGGGTATTGTTTATTATGTCGGTAAAAATTCGCCTACGCCGCGACGGCGCCAAAAAGCGCCCGTTCTACCATGTTGTCGCCGCCGATTCCCGGCGAGCGCGCAATGGCCGCTTCA
>JAZKEA010000236.1:3641-5795 GCA_040387315.1 Armatimonadota bacterium
TATCGTGGCCGCTGGTGTAGAACCGATTCTGGTTCTCAAAGAAGAGCGGATTCGCTACTGGCTGGGAGTAGGCGCTCAGCCATCCGAGACCGCCGCCGCCCTTCTGAAGAAGCAGGGCATTTTGGAGCGGACCGATGCCGCTTCGGTTCCCGTGAACAAAGCGAAAGCCAAAACTGCCGCGACTGCGACAACTGCATCCACCGCTGACGCTCCGGCTGAAACAGAAGCCGAAACCGCCGCCGCTTAATCGGCAGCACGTAAGATATGTGTCCGGTGAGATGTTTTTGGGTGGATTCACCGACACCGCCAGTTTAAGCACGCCAAGTTGCGTGCTTAAACGGTCTGAAGAGGGTAAACACTCTTTGTACCAGTCAGTAGTAGAGAGAACTGCCCTTAATTGGGGCGATTTTAGGAGTAAGGCAATTTGAAGCAGCTTATTGAATACCTGGTGAAAGCTCTGGTGGATGAGCCGGATCAGGTCAACATAAATGAGGTGCCGGGCGAAGAGGCTACCACTTATGAAGTGAGAGTCGCTCCCGACGATCTTGGTAAAGTCATTGGCAAGCAGGGGCGGATCGCGAATGCGCTTCGGACCGTTGCCAAGGCTGCCGCAATGAAAGAGAAGAAAAAGGTCTACGTCGAAATCGTTGCGTAGTCAGTTTCACTCTCAAAATTAAGGGGGCGCGTGTTGAACGAAGTCGAGAATAGTTCCATCGGCAGTACCGCCGAATGGGTACTGGTCGGCGAAGTTACCGCGCCCTTTGGTGTGCGTGGACAGGTGAAGATGCGGCCTTTAATGGACGCGCCGGAGGCTCTGGCAAAGCTGCCAAGAGTCGTGCTTCGATTCAGCGGAGGTCGTGAGGCGACTCATAAGATTTCCGAGGTGCGTCGGCACCAGGATGTGGTTGTGCTGACATTCGCGGGGATTTCGGACAGAGATCTCGCTGAGACACTGCGAGGTGGATTGCTCCTGATACCCAAGACCGATCTTCCCCCGCTGGAGCCTGATGCCTATTACGAGGGGCAGCTTCTGGGGCTTCAGGTAGTGACCGAGAGCGGCAAAGACCTGGGGCTGGTCGAACAGGTACATTTCTATCCGGCGAACGATGTCTACGAGACTCCTGTGGCGATGATTCCTGCGGTTGAGTCCGTAATTGTTCAGGTCGATCTGCCGGGAGGGCGTATCCTGGTGCGGGACATGGTAGGTCTGCGGAAGGATGAGTAACGACGCAAGCGACGCGCCTCTGCGAGTAGATATCATAACGATTTTCCCGGAGATGGTGCGAAATGCCGCAGCGTGCTCTATACTGGGACGGGCGCAGACAGCGGGAAAGCTCGATCTGCGCGTTCACGATTTACGGGATTATTCTGAGGGGCGGCACCGGGCGACGGATGACTATCCGTTTGGGGGTGGCGCGGGAATGGTGATGTTGCCGGGTCCTCTGTTTTCCGCGATAGAATCCGTGGCGGGCGATGCGTCCGAGGAATCTGAGGAAAAGATTCCCGTGCTGCTGATGGCCCCTGATGGGGAACGGTTCTCGCAGGCGATGGCGCGTGAGCTCTCCGAGTCCGGACGCTTCGTGATGGTCTGTGGGCATTACGAGGGCCTTGATGAACGGGTGCGGGAACGGCTGATTACGCGTGAGGTCTCCATTGGAGACTACGTGCTTACCGGCGGGGAACTTCCCGCTCTGGTGATCCTGGATGCCGCGACGCGCCTGCTTCCCGGCGTGCTTGGGAACGAGGCATCGCCGCATGAAGAGACATTCAGTGATGAGGCGGGGCTGCTGCTGGAGTATCCGCACTACACCCGTCCTGCGGAGTTCCGGGATATGTCCGTGCCTCCGGTACTGCTGTCAGGGCATCATGCCAATATTGCGAAGTGGCGGCGGCAGATGGCGCTGATACGGACACGCGCCCGCCGACCGGATTTGTGGGAAAAACTGCTGCCGACGCTGGATAAGGCCGACCGGAAACTACTGGCCGCCTATGATGCCGAAGCGATGCAGCAGAATAACGATGTAGCCGCCTGAGCGGTTATAACGGCAGTCGGTCTAAGTTCGACTGCCAGGGTGGACCTGTCTGTGTCTGGTGAGGGATTCAATAGCCCTCATGTGACCGCCAGAGGGTGCGCCGAAAAAACTACCTAATATC
>JAZKEA010000237.1:0-1412 GCA_040387315.1 Armatimonadota bacterium
CTTGCCTGCCTGTAGGCGGTGGTCGGTGTCTTCGCCGAGCCACGCCTGGAGCTGGCAGGTGTCTGTGGTGTGCAGCTTCCCCCCGCAGTCGATGAACCGCTTCTGGACGTGCGCCACTTCCGTAATGTGAAATGAAATAGGCACCGTGACCTGGTTGGGGAGAACCAGACGGAACTGCTTTTCGCGGTGGGTCTGCAACAGGTCCTTAAACTGTTGTAGCTTCACGACGAGTCGTAATCCTTATCAGGCTTGTCTCTTCGTTGCTGCCGCAACTGCAGTCGCAGCCGCCGGTCGTCTCCGTGCCCCCGAAGAACGCGGCAAGCTGAGCGGGCACGCGGGGATCGACCCCGCACAGCATGTTTTTCCCCCGGCGCTCCATGGTAATCAGGCCCGCATTCCGAAGCTCCTTGAGATGAAAGGAGACGTTCGGGTTCACCTTCTGGTCCCCGGTGAGGTGGCAGCAGACCTCGCCCACGGTTGCGGGTCCGTCCCCCTGCTGAACCGGGCGGACGTTTCCCGACTCCTCCACCGCGACCGGGCAGCAGCAGGCGCGTAGAAACTGAAAGATGCGTAGCCGGGTGGGCTCGCCAAGCACCTTCAGCATCCGGGAGAATTCGTCAAGACTGGGAAATGAGGTTTCGTTATCCATAACAGTTATATAAGTATTTAAGTATTATCCGATAAGTTCTTAATCGTCAAGCGAAGCAGTTGAAGTTTTCATGCGTAAACGTTGGACAGGGAGTTTCAAGACGGGCGATCGGTCTTCCGCTGGCTGCCCCATAGCAGCAGGGCGGAAAGGGCGGCAGTCGCTGCGCCCACGTAGAAAGGTGCGGACGGACTGACTTTGCTGTAGAGAAGCCCCGCCAGAAGGCTCGCCGGAAGCGCCGAGACACCGACCAGCAGATGGAACGCGCCGATTTCCATCCCCCGCCGCTCCGGATGGGCGAGGTCCGCGGCGAGCGCTTTCTGTGTCCCCTGGGTCAGTGTGTAGTAGAGGCCGTAAACCGTGAATAGAATCCAGGCCGCGGCAGGGCTGCTTAGAAGCGCGAAGCCGAGATAGACGACCGCGAAGATTCCCCATCCGAGTGCGATCAGCGGCCGCCGCCCCACGCGGTCAGACAGGTTCCCCGCAGCGTACGCCAGAACCGCCTCCACAGCATTGAACATCGCATACAGCAGGAGCATGTGCACGGGGGAGACCCCCATCCCCTGCGCCCGCAGCAGCAGGAAAGCATCGGACGAGTTCCCCAGGCCGAACAGCCCCACGATCATCAGGAAGCGCCGGTAGTCGGGGCTGAGACCGGCGAGAGTGAATCGCGGCAGGGGTTTTGGTTCCGTGGTCTCAGAAACAAGCTTCTTTCGCTCCCGAACAAAAACAACGAGAACGAGAACGCCCACCAGCGCCGGAAGAA
>JAZKEA010000237.1:1422-2479 GCA_040387315.1 Armatimonadota bacterium
AGCGGTCCCAGCACCGCCCCGGTGGTATCGAGCGAACGATGCAGTCCAAAGGTGCGGCCCCGCTGGCGCGTTGGGGTGGTTTCGGCGATCAGGGCATCCCCCGGGGCGGCGCGTAATCCCTTTCCGGCACGGTCCAGAAACCGTGCGCCAAGCATGACGCCCCAGACCCCCGCCAGCCCGATCATCGGTTTGGAGATCGCCGCCAGCCCATACCCCGCGACCGCGAACGGCTTCCGCTGTCCGGCCCGGTCGGACAGCCAGCCGGAGTAGATTTTGAGAAGGCTTGCCGTACTCTCCGCGAGTCCCTCCACCAGACCGACAGCCCACGCGGGCGCTCCCAGAACGCGGGTGAGAAAGACCGGGTTGATGGGATAAACCATCTCACTGGAAAGATCCGTAAAAAGACTGACTATCCCCAGCGCCTTGACGGTTGGGCTCAGCGGTTCCCGTGCGGTGGATTCCGGGTTCTCTTCGGCTGCCTGTTCTGCCATGCCTGGAGATTTCACCGCCGCGCGATGGATTCCCTACTGCGGTGGGTTCGGCCAGAAGGCGTTCTCTTTTCCCGCCTTCCACAGCGTGGAGAACGGCGCGCTCTTGACGTGACCGTCGCCGAAAAGCCAGTTCGCCTGGTCGGTGTGTCGCTTCAGGGCGATATCCTCCCCGGCGGCGGCTGACGGGTCCGGGGTCGCGGCTGGCGGGAAGACCTTCGGGCTGCTCCCCTGCCAGGTCCACCAGTAGAACATCCACCAGGTTTTGGGCGGACGGGCGACATTGTTCCGCTCCGCGAGCAGGACCCACGACGACGGACGGGAGATATCGGCGTCTTTCAGCTCATACTCGGACCAGCCATTGACCGTGTAAGAGGAGACATATTCCTTGCGGATCTCCAGATCCGGGTTCCGCGGATCGGCGGGGGCGACGGATGTATCCGAAGGGCAGCGCAGAATCCCGTACTCCTTGACGTACGGCTGCAGAACGATATGCCAGTCGTGTTCCGGCGGGCCGTCCGCATCCGGCGTTTCCGGGTCCGGCGGCTCGCCCGAAATCTTCGCCTTGT
>JAZKEA010000238.1:0-2988 GCA_040387315.1 Armatimonadota bacterium
TTTCGTCACCAATATTCTCCTTTTGTTTTGTTTGCAGTCATTCTATTTATTTTACTCGTGCGATAAGACACCTGCCTTGCCACTTACGCCGGTTACACCAGCACCAGGATGATCGCGGCGAACATCAGGGTCGCGCCCGTGAAGCGCCAGCGGAGGACGGAGGGTGTCAGCCCTTTTTCCGTGCTGTGAAACCAGTGTCCGATCAGGGAGACCGCGGCGAGACTCATCAGCCCCCGCGAGCTGTAGATGACATTCGAGGCCGTGGCGCTGCCGAAGTAGGCGATACAGGAGACAAACAGCAGCGACTGCAGTCCCATAAAGGCCCCGCCGGTCACAAGCCAGCGCGGGGCCGGAGAAGGCAGACGCGTGAGCGGAGACGGGAACAGGGGAATGATCGCAAACGACAGCAGGCCCTGCATGCCTGCGGTGAGCGGCAGGAAGCGTCCGATTCCCCAGGCGGGCGACCACTTCTGCACCAGCACATCAAAAAGAGCGAACGAGGCCGCCGCCAGCGCCGCATAGGTGATCGTCCGGGTGGCATTAGCGGTACTGGTTCCCGTCCGGTGCGCCCCAGAATGGTTGAGGCAGGCGATACCCGAGGTGCTCAGCGCGGCGGCAAGCCAGAGCTGCCAGGGCAGGCCGCCTGTCACCAGAACCGTCGTGAAGACCGCGACCATAAGGATCTTGACCCCCATTACCGGGGTGATTATGGAGACATCCCCCTTCTGGAGGGCGATCATACTCCATATCTGCCCGGACAAGAACAGAAACGCGGTCAGGAGCGGCTGCCACCAGAGCGAAAGCGGCTGCCAGTGTCCCCCCAGCACGAGAAGGACCTGAAAAATCAGTCCCGCTAAGACATTGGAGACAAAGGCCGAGTGCCAGATACCGGCACCGAGTTCAGAGGCGCGCTTGAGTGAGAGCGCGGAGGAGACATAAAAGAACGCCGCCGCCACCGGCAGGACGATCTGAAAAACAGAAGGCATACTATAGAATATCCTCCCTTCTGTCCCATTCCCTCCTTGGCAGGGACAAATGGCAGCGTTTCACCCCTCCCCCTCGGTCGCTGAGGCGTCGGGGGAAGCGGTGAAACACAGACAGCAGCCACTCAGGGTACAATAGAGGCGATGCCGTTACGAACCACCGATCGCTTCGTTCGCCGCTTCGCTGCCTGCCGGACACCGCTGCTGACCCTGCTGCTCGCGGTCCCGCCGGTCGCACTGGCGTTTCTCCCCAGGCAGGGAACCGCGGCTTCCGCAACTGCGCTGTCTCCTGCCCCGGACCCTGCGGTCTACACCAGAGAGATCAAGCCGCTGCTGACGCAGTATTGCGCACCCTGTCATGGGGCGAAGAAGGCGCACGGCGGGGTCAACTTCGAGAAGTATCCGGATTTGGCGAGCATTCAGAAAAGTCAGGCCACGTTTCGCAGCGTGACGAGCCAGATCCACGAGCGGGCGATGCCGCCCGATGGCTCCCCGCAGCCGACTCAGGCCGAGCGCGACAAAATGGATGCGTACCTGACACTCGCTTTGAACAGTGTCGGCGAGGATGTCCTTCCCAAAAATCCGGGCCGTGTGCTCATCCACCGTCTGAGCCGTCTGGAGTACAACAACACCGTCCGCGACCTCTTCGGGGTGACCTCGCGGCCCGCGGACCGCTTCCCCGCCGACGGCAGCGGCGGCGGCGGCTTCGACAACAATGCCGACACCCTCTTCGTGCCGCCGATCCTGATGGAGCGGTATCTCACCGCGGCGGCGGAGATTCTGCGCGACGCCCCTAAAGAGCGTGTGTTTGTCGTCCGGCCCACCGCGACCCGATCGCCGCGCCAGGCCGCGCGGGAGATACTCGCCCACCATGCCACCCGCGCCTACCGCCGCCCGCTGGAGAGTGGCGAGATCGACCGGCTTCTCCTCCTCTATGACCGTGCCATCAAGGACCGCGAGACCCACGAGAACGCCGTCCGGTTCGCCCTCAAAGCCGTGCTGATCGCGCCGTCGTTCCTGTTCCGTATCGAGAGCGACAAGGCCGGAAACGAGTCTCCGCTTTCCGAGTACGAGCTGGCAAGCCGTCTTTCGTACTTCCTGTGGGCCTCGATGCCCGACGATACGCTGTTCGCCCTGGCCCGGCAGAAAAAGCTGCGTTCGCCGGGTGTGCTGGAGGCGCAGATCGAGCGGATGCTGCGCAGTCCCAAAAGCCGCGCCTTCTCGGACAGCTTCGCCGCCCAGTGGCTTCGGGTGCGCGATCTCTACACGAGCGTCCAGCCCGACCCCAAGATGTTCCCCGCCTGGACCCCGGCCCTGCGCGATGCGGCCTACGGCGAGTCGGTTGGTCTGTTCGACAGCGTAATTAGAAACAACGAAAGCCTGCTGACCCTTCTCGACAGCGACTACACGTTCCTCAATGGCGATCTCGCGCGGCACTACGGCATCGAAGGGGTCTACGGGCCAGAGATGCGCCGCGTCGCCCTGACCGACCGGCGGCGCGGCGGCGTTCTGACCCAGGCGAGTGTCCTGACCCTGACCTCGTACAACCGGCGCACCAGCCCGGTCCTTCGGGGCAAATGGGTGCTGGAGGAGATACTGGGGACGCCGCCCCCTCCCCCGCCTCCCTCAGTCGCCACCCTGTCGCAGGACGATAAGCCGAACAAGGAGGGTCTGACCTTCCGGCAGCGACTGGAGGCGCACCGCTCCAAACCGGAGTGCGCATCGTGCCACAGCCGGATGGACCCGCTCGGCTTCGGGCTGGAGAACTTCGATGTGACGGGGAAATGGCGCACCAAGATCGCCGATGCCCCCGTGGACTCGTCGGGTACTCTGACCTCGGGGGAAAAGTTCAGCGGGCCGATAGAACTCAAAGCCCAATTGCTACGTCGGAAAGGTGACTTCGCGCGGAACCTGACCGAGAAGATGCTGGCGTACGCCCTCGGGCGCGGCCTGGAACCGTATGATCTGCCAACTGTTCGAAAGATCACGACGACGCTTGAGAAAG
>JAZKEA010000239.1:0-6687 GCA_040387315.1 Armatimonadota bacterium
GGGGCAGACGACAATGGCATCATGGGGCGAGAGAAGAGCGTCGATGTCGCCGTTTTCGACCTCCTCGGAGTCCAGCCAGTGAAGATCGACACGGGTATCGTGCTGGATGCCGGCATGCTTCAGCGACTCGGCGATGGAGATATAGGCGTCCCCGTTCGCGATGTACTTGCCCACGACTGCGACCGAGATATGATTTTTGGGCCGCAGGACGCGCTCGACGATCTGCTTCCACTCGTCCAGGTTCGCATCGGTCTTGGGAAGGCCGAGACGCCGCACGACGAGGTCCGCGAAGCCCTCTTCCTCAAAGGTGACCGGGATCGAGTAGATTGTTTCGGTATCGATGGCCTCGATGACCGCTTCGCCGTCCACGTCGCAGAAGAGGGCGATCTTATCGCGCTGCTCCTGATCGAGGGGAAGCTTGGTGCGGCAAACCAGTACATCGGGCGCGATACCGACCTCGCGCAGGCGCATCACAGAGTGCTGGGTGGGCTTTGTCTTCACCTCGCCCCAGGGACCGACATAGGGGATCAACGTCACGTGGACAAAGAGGACATTGCCGGGTCCGGCATCGCGGCGCATCTGGCGGATCGCTTCCAGGAACGGCAGACCCTCTATGTCGCCGACCGTGCCGCCGACCTCGGCGAGAACGACATCGGCTCCGGTCGATCTGCCGTAGTTTACGACGCGCTCTTTGATCTCGTTGGTGACATGGGGAATGACCTGGACGGTGCCGCCGAGATAATCGCCCCGGCGCTCCTTGGCGATGACGCCGCCATAGACCATACCCGTGGTAACACTGGCATCACGCGACAGATTATGGTCGACAAAGCGCTCATAGTGACCGAGGTCAAGGTCGGTCTCCGCGCCATCATCGGTGACGAAACACTCGCCATGCTGGTACGGATTCATGGTGCCCGCATCGACATTGATGTAGGGGTCGAGCTTTTGCATCGCTACTTTGAAGCCGCGATTGCGTAACAACCGACCGAGAGCCGCGGAGGTGATGCCTTTCCCAATAGAAGAGACGACACCGCCGGTGACGAAGATGTACTTAACGGGGCGATGGGCCTGAGGGGAGGAGTTGGTATCTGATGTTTCGGGAGAATCTGTTAACGAGGTGGTTTCCATGGTCGCTGCCTTTTCCGGGGGAGGGGGTCGGAAAGTACCGCGCACCACAGGTCACGAATCACCCGCTGGCGACGTTCGCCCAACGTCTATTGTATCGGCAGGGAGGCTGGTCGTCAAATTGTCGTTCGCATGGCCCGAGTGGGATACCATAGATTGCCATGTCTATAAATCGGACTCTACCTTTACTGACTGTTTCCGTCGTCGTTTTGACTCTTGTCGTGGGCTGTGGGCCGCGTAAATCTCCCCGAGAGATTGAGACGGGCTCCAAGGCAGGCGACACACCGTCTCCTGCCGCATCACAGGCGGTCGGGGCGGGAGACGTATCGAAGGCTTTCCCGAGTATCGCGCTGGACTATCCGCCGCTCGGCGAGGTGCCCGGAATCGATGCCGCCGAGACGGAAGTCGCAAAAGATGGGAACTCCGCCGCGGCGCTTCGGAACCTGGGATACGCCTATTATAAAGCGGCTGCCTATCCGCAGGCGGCGGAATACTTCGAGAAATCGGCAAAAGTCGCTCCGGACCAACCGGAGACACTTCTTTTCGCGGGCCAGTCCTACATGGGAATGGGAGACCTTGATAAGGCTTTGGCGTCCCTGACTAAGGCGTCAGCCCTAAAAGGCGGTAAGGCGGAGGTGAAAAGCCTCGCATTTCTCCAGATGGGAAACTGCCTCTTTCAGCAGCAGAAAGACCCCGCGGCGAAGGCAGCGTTCACCAAGAGTCTCGCCCTGAATCCGAAACAGGGCGCGGCAAAGATCGCGCTGGGGACCTATGCCGCGATGGACAAGCAGACGGCTAAAGCGAAGACGCTGTTTACCGAGGCCACGCGGGATCTGGCGTCAAGCCGCGTCCGTGGCAAGGCCTATGCGAGCCTGGGATTGATCGCGGAGCAGGCGGGCGACAAAGCAGGGGCTCTGGCGAATTATAAGAAGGCGCTGTCGGATGACCCAAACAGCGCCGCGGCGAAGGCGGGGATAAAGCGCGTGGGTGGGTAGGCCCACGCCGTTTCACCCCTCCTCACCCCTCCCGAAAGTTGTCACCCGGCTGTGAAATTTGTCCGGTCGCACCAGGTCTTATGCTTCCTTCGCAGAGAGGTTCTAACGCAGGATTTGGAACTTCTGCCCGTAGACCTTCCACACGAAAGGGGCATTGAAATCCAGATTTTTTTGCTGAACGAAAATACGCTGCGCGGTATCGACGCGGGTCGTATCTTCGTGGGCGGCTTCGGATTTCATGGCGACTTTGCGAGCGTCCAAAAAGGCGTTAAGGTAGGCGATTTCGTCACCGCCGCGTGCCGGAGGATAAGCTTTAGACAGTGCCGCTTTGCGAATTGCGCCGAAACTCGCGCCATCATTACCCGACCCGTGCATCACGAGGGCATCGTAGTAGATGAACTGTCCCAACGCGCGTAATCCATCGGCCTTTGCCTGCGTAACGGCGGGCGTGAAATACCATTCGTCCCGAATCGCATCCTGCGCCTTTTGGAACTGTGGGTCCTTGGCGGCATCTTTCCAGGCTCTGACAAATGGCTCGTCCAGACCCTTATGGGAGGCCGTCCCGTTGACTTTCCGCAGGGCAGGCAAAAACGCTGTCAGGCTTTTTTCACCGGGCGCGAGTTTGGCATACCGCTCCACGACAACGAGCATATCGCCCGTACCGGAGCAAAACCCGATAATGCCTGCGGTGTACCCGCGCCCGTCCTTGATGTCCTCGATATAGGCATACTGCTTCCGCCAGGCAAGCGATGAGTTTTCCGCACTCGAAACCATCTGCATAGCCCAGTCTTTTTTCGTCTGCTCGGTTAAGTCGGTCAAGGACATCGGCTCGATAAATTTCCTGTTTTCCTGCACTCGAATTGCCGAAGGAGGCCGCCCACTGACAAAATGGCCCGCTGTCGGGCCATTTTACGTGAGCGGAGGGGCGGGGTGTTACTGAAAGATTCCGCTAGGCGCTGTGGCGGAATTGTAGATGTCATCCCACTGGGATTTCTGGGCCGCGTCCGGTTCATAGACTTCGGTCTCGAAGGAGGCACGGACGATGGCGCGGAGGTCGGCGAGGGAGGCGATATGGCCTTTCGCTTTGGCCTGCAGGAGGACGTTTCCGATGGCGGTGGCTTCAATGGGGCCGACGATGACGCGGCATCCGGTGGCGTTCGCGGCGATCTGGTTGAGCAGTTTGTTCTGCGATCCGCCGCCGACGATGTGGAGGGTATGAATGCGCTGGTTCGTCAGTTTCTCCATGGTGCCAAGAACGGCGCGGTACTTCAGTCCCAGGGATTCCAGGCAGCAGCGGATGGTCGCGCCGATTCCCTCGGGTGGCGTCTGGCCGGTAGCTGCGCAGAGGTCGCGGATTGCCCGGGGCATATCAGGCGGGGCGAGAAGGGAAGGATGGTCCGGATCGATCACGGCGGCAAGCGGGGTCGCTTCGGCAGCGAGGCGGGTTAGCTGGTCGTAGGTGCGCTCGGAGCCGAGGCGTGTGTACGAGCGGCGGCATTCCTGGACCAGCCATAATCCGGCGATGTTTTTGAGCAGGCGAATCGTGCCGTCGACCCCGCCTTCGTTGGTAACATTGGCCTCTGCTGCCTGGCTTGTCAGTACCGGGTCCTGAATCTCGACGCCGAGAAGGGACCAGGTGCCGGAGGAGAGATAAGCCCACCCGTCACCCTGAGCAGGGACGGCGGCGACGGCGCAGGCGGTGTCGTGGCCGCCGGGGGCGATGATGGAAACCGGACCGGCTCCGGTGAGCTCGGCTTCGGTCGGCAGAAGCGTTCCGTATTCAGACCCGGCCGGGAGGACGTTCGGCAGCAGGCTTGTCGGCAGACCGAGCGTGTGAAGAATGTCCGTCGCCCAGGTTCGCGTTGTGGCGTCCAGCATCTGCGAGGTGGAGGCGATGGTGTATTCCGACTCGGCCCGACCGGTGAGATAGTAGTGGAGGAGATCGGGAATGAACAGCAGGGTCTGTGCGGCATCGAGCAGCTTTGGGGATCGCTCGGCCAGCACGGCAAGCTGGAAGAGCGTGTTTATCTGCATCGTCTGAATGCCGGTCTTGCTGAAAACGGTTTCTTTCGGGACACGGGCAAAGGTTTTTTCCACGGACCCGTTCATCCGTGGGTCGCGGTAGTGATACGGCAGCCCGACAAGTTCCCCGTGAGACCCGATCAGGCCGAAGTCAACGCCCCAGGTATCCACGCCGATCGACTGAAGCAGACCGCCCGTGGCGGCTTTGCCGATGGCGGTGCGGCACTCGGTGACGATTCGCGGAAGGTCCCAGTGCAGCGCGTCGCCCATCCGGATCGGTCCGTTTGGGAAGCGGTGAACCTCCTCCAGAGTCAGCTTGCCCTCACCGGACAGGGTCCCTACCACACCGCGCCCGCTCTCCGCGCCCAGGTCTAATGCCAGAAACCGCTCCTGCGACATTGCTTCAAATGCTCCTTCACCACGAACTCAACAAATTGTCCCTTAGAGTAGCCGAACCCTGCGGATGCCGTCAACTGGTGATACGCTGTTTGTCAGCTTTGCGGCACAGATGCGGCGGCCAGCACGATGAGGATTAAGCATGCGTTCGGAATCCCCGTTTTCGTTTTCTAAGATCTGGGTCCTCGGTTTCGGGTTCCTCGGAATCAGTCTATTGTGGGCCACCTATGATGATTTTGTCCCGGTCATGCTTCAGGCGGGCCGTCCGGACTTCAGCAAGGGGGCCGGGGTCCAAGGGTTTGGCCTGAGTCCCTCCACGACCGGACTGATCATGGGACTGGATAACTTTGCGGCCCTGTTTATCCTTCCGTATATCGGGGGCTTGTCCGACCGGACGCGGACGCGGTGGGGGCGGCGAAAGCCCTTCATCGCGATCGGCGCGCCCATTGCCGCGCTTGCCTTCACCATTGCTCCCCTGATGCTCGGGCAGCCTCTCGCGTTCTTTATGGCGGCGCTGATCGTTACGCTGCTGGCGATGGATATCTTCCGAACGCCCGTTGTCGCGCTGATGCCGGACCTGACGCCGCTTCCGTACCGCTCCCAATCCAACGGGGTCATTAACTTTATGGGCGGACTGGGCGGCGTTGTCGCGGCCATGATCGGCGGACGGCTGTTCGGGGTCTCGCCCGTCGCGCCGTTTTTGCTGGCGGCAGGCGGGATGCTGGTGGCCCAGATGATCCTGCTTGCCGCGGTCCGCGAACCCGTTCAGGCCGAAGCGCCGGAGGAACTGGAGACGGCATCGCTCGGCGTGCTCCCTAGTTTCCTCGCCGTGGTGCGCGACCGGGACCGCTCGACCCTTCTGCTGCTGGGCGCAATAAGCTGCTGGTTTCTGGGACAAAACGCCTTCGGCACCTGGTTTACGTCGTATGCCATCCAGCAGTTTGCGCTGGACGCCGGGCAGGCGGTAACGCTGAAAGGCTGGTTCACGTTCTCTGCGCTTATCTGTTCGCTGCCCAGTGGGGTCGTGGGCGGCAAGATCGGACGGCGGCAGGCGATCCTTATCGGGCTGGTCATCCTGGCGGTCGCGGTCGGGGCGGGTTATTTTGTGCCAAATTCGGATTGGATGAAGCCGTTCCTCGTGCTGGGGGGCTTCGGCTGGATGCTGGTCGTAGTAAACTCCCTGCCGCTGGTGCTTGATTTCGCCCCTCCATCCCGCGCGGGAACGTATACCGGGCTGTACTACCTGGCATCCCAGACCGCCAGTTTTATGAGTCCGGCGATCAGTGGCTGGGTTTTCGAGCGACTGGGGAACAACTATCGCCTCCTTTGCCTATACTCTCCCATGGCCCTCGTCGTGGCATTTCTGCTGCTGTGGGGGGTGAAGCGACGGCAGAACGAAGTCGCGCCGGTGACTGAGGGGCCGGATAAGTAGAGGGTAAGGCCAGCGCAATGATGACGTACTGTGTTTCCTTAGTTGAGCAGCTACGTCTAAAGAATTGGCAGTTTTGATCCGGCACTTTGTCCGGGTGTGAATGCCCGGTCTGGTCGGCGTTCCGCCAGGCACCCCTCCGGGGCGCGAAGAGAACCTGACAATTTTCCACCCGTGACGGTTTTACAGGCAGCTCGCGAGCCCCGAATGGAGTCTTGAAACTGGATATCAACGAGCAGATAAACCAACTGCCAAACTCGGAACTGGTGCGGGAGGTGTTCGACCTCATCCAAAGTGGCGTACTGTTGCACGGTGATGCCGCCAGCGCCGCCACGGCTGTTGAGGAAGGGGTCGCTACTCTCGTTGACAGTTACGATGTTGCTGAAGAGATGGCCCATTCGCAGGAGGTTTTGTTCCGCTATTTCATGTCCGGGGAAGGCGGATCATTTATTGATGTCTGCTGGGAAAATATCCTGGAAGATGAGACGAGTCATGTTTGGGGGGCGCTCTGGGATGCAGGCTTGATGGACACGTTCAATACTGTTGTTCCGCTGGAAGGCCCAAACAATTTTTTCAAGTTGTTCAAGAAGTATGTTGAAGACGAAGAGTACCACTGGATTGTGGAAGACTTGGAAGGTGCGATGAGAGATTGCATCGGGGCCAGGATGGGCTCTGGACGCGACAACGCTTTCTACGAGCGCATCTTCCGGGTGTATCAGC
>JAZKEA010000239.1:6697-12432 GCA_040387315.1 Armatimonadota bacterium
TGCCGATAATCAGCGTGTGTTTGCTAATTTCCCGGAGGCAGTTCAGCGATGAATGAAGCCGTTGGCTGCTTTGTGTTGGGGCGGGATGCGGTTTGGTTCGTTTGCGTCGTGCCGGGGTAATTCCGATTGACACGTTTTTCCGATGCTGGCTATAATAGCGTTTAATGAAGGTTCATATTCATCTGGCGATAGGCGAGACGAAGATCAATCAGGAGGCCACCGGGGATACGCCGGACGACGTGGTGGCAAATATCCGGGATCGTGTCGCCAGGGAGATGGGTTTTCTTGTCGGTGGCTTCATTAAGCGGATGACACCGCTTGATTTTGCCCGTGAGGCGACCCGTCGTTACAATACCGCCGCCAAAGATAACGCCCCGCCGCCTGCGACCTGTGCGGAGTTCCTCCAAATGGCAGTCGCTAAGGGGTTCGCCACAATCCGTGACGGAGATATCGCCGATTCCAGTGTTTAGTGCGCCGCGCAGGGAAGGTTCGCAGGCAGATCACCGTGGATAATTCCGTTAATCCAGAAAATGAACCGGACTCTTCGGCCAATACTCCGGAGGGAGCGCCGCAGCGTCCGCTGTCCTCGCTGGAACTGCCGCTGTTTCCGCTCGATCTGGTGCTGTTCCCCCACATGCTGATCCCGCTTCACATCTTCGAGGAGCGATACCGGGAGATGATCAATCAGTGTGTGACGGAATCCCTGCCGTTTGGGATTGTTCTCGCAACCGGCACCAAACCGGGAAGCGGCGAAACCGTTACCCATGCCGTGGGCTGTACGGCGCGTATCGCTCGCGTGGAGAGACTTCCTGACGGCAGAATGAACATCGAGGTGGTGGGCGAAAGCCGTTTCCGTATCCTCGATACCCACGAGACGCGCTCGTTCCGGACCGGGCTTACGGAGAGTGTGGTGGATGAGCCGCTGACCGACGATGTGGGAGAGCTTGCCGAGGAGGTGCAGCGGCTGCTGAAGGATTTCCTGACACGTTCTCTGGCGCGTATGGGGCAGTCCATCGAAGAGTTCACCCTTCCCGACGAACCGGTCTCTCTTTCGTTCATGACGGCCTGCGTGCTGCCCATCGACAACGACGAGAAGCAGGCGCTTCTGGAAGAGACAGACACCGAGGCGCGACTGGCACTGGAAAAAGAGGTGCTGCTCCGAGAGGTGACGCGCCTGCGCCGAACAGCGGAAACCGCGGAGGAAACCCAGCCGACCGAGGTACAAACCGTGGAATGGCACCCCGTCAAGGCCGAGCGGTTCGCCGATCTGTTATCGCTGAACTGAGATTGCTTCCCTCTGGGGAAGGAGCAGGTCTACGGCACGGGCGAAGCTGGTTTCCGGATTTCCCGGTGGTGCGACGCGATCCGCGGCCTGTTTGACCGTGTCAGAGGCATCGGCCATGGCGATGCCGCACCCCGCCCACCGAAGCATCGGCAGGTCATTGTTGCCGTCGCCGAAGGCCAGTATTTCGCTCTGGGAAACTCCAAGTCGCGCGGCGGCGACGGCGACACCCGCTGCCTTGCTGACAGATGCTTCCATAAATTCCAGGTACTCGGGATCGGTCGTGGTCACGTAGAGATCCGGGTACTCTGACTGGGCGTGGTCGCGGAGGGCACCGAGACGTTCGGGGGCATCGATCCAGATAATCTTTAAGACGGATTCACCCTGGAACTGCCGGAGGTCCCCGACTGCTACCACTTCGCTGCCGGTACGCCTCTCGTAGAGATCGCTCCACTTCGTTTTTTCGCGAACATAGACTGCGCCATCGGTGTGGTAGTAGTTCTGCGTCAGCCCGCGCGCATATCCCTCCTCGATAACCCGCGAGGCGTGTTCCGAGGGAAGCAGTCGCTGATGAAAGACCTCGTCGGTTTCGGCATCGCGGACCTGAGCGCCGTTGCAGGAGACGATTATCCCCTGGAGGCCGAGCTGACGGTGGAAGCGGATCATGTTCTCATGGCGTCGGCCCGAGGCCAGGGTAACCGTGACTCCGGCATCACGCAGGCGGCGAATGGCGTCGGCATTGGCGGCGCTGATGATCTTGTCGGGTCCGAGAAGCGTGTCATCGAGATCGACGGCGGCAAGTCGATAGGAAAAGGTGGACGGGATAGTCATAAAGTGGTCAGGAGCGCAGTTTCAGCTTGATTTCGTAGATTTTGGGCCAGAGCTTGCCGGTGACGAAGAGTCTTTTTCCGGCGGGATCATAGGCAATACCGTTCAGGACATCTGTCTCAGGGGTGCGCTCGCCGGCGGGCAGCAGCCCGGTAAGGTCGATCCAGGAAAGTACCTTGCCGTTCTTGGGGTCGATACGGGCGATGGTATCCGTCTGCCAGACATTGGCATAGATCTCGCCGTCGATATACTCCAGCTCATTGAGATCGGCGAGCGGCTGGTTGTCGGCGAAGGTGACCGCGATGGTGCGCTCAACGGCAAAGGTTGTGGGGTTCAGGAAGCGGATTTTGTTCGTGCCGTTGCTGAGTATGAGCGAGGTCGCGGTGTCGGCGAGACCCCAGCCCTCGCCCGCATAGGAGAACTCACTCTGTTTCTTAAAGGTGGCACGGTCGTAGACGAAGCCTTTGTTCGACTGCCACGTAATCTGGTAGAGCTTGCTGTTGAACTCGGTCAGGCCCTCCGCAAAGTACTGGGAGGGAACGTCTACTTTCTTCAGCACGGCTCCGGTGGCGAGATCGACTTCGCGCAGGCTCGATCTGCCATTGAGGCCGGTACTCTCCAGAAGGTGCCCATTTTCATAGACAAGCCCCTGCGTGAAAGCACCGGTATCGTGCGGGTACGACTTGACCACCTCATAGGTGTACGTCGGCGCGACGACAGCGACCGGGGCGGACGGGGCAGGTATGGGCGTCGCGTTCCCGGCACTGGGCGATCCGCCGGAACAGCCGACCGGGCCTGCGAGGATGACCAGAAACGCGGAGACTGCCGTGAATGCGGTGGGGCGTTTGGCGGACGAATATATAAAGCGCAGCAAGCGAGTACCTTTGTACCTTTTCCGTGCGTGGTCCTGGACCGTGCGAACCAAAGCGTGAGGCTAAAACAGCGATTTGGTAGGCTCTTTAGTGGCTATGACTGTTAAATTTGCTCTGTCTAAGGCCATTATGCAATGATATCAGCAAAATGTCCTGCCGAGATAGCGCGAGACGACAGGGGAACAGAACCGCGCTCTGTCTATTTTGAGAAATGCAGGTTGAATTTCTGTAATCCGGAAAGAGGTCTGTCAGCATGACACGTCGCGGCAAAATAGGTTATTTCATCACTGTGATGAGCTACGTGCCTCTCCTCCTGTTTGTTGGATTCGTCGTCTGGAAAGCAGCGGGCAGTGTATTGGAATCGCGCGCGGATAAACTATTGGTCAACGGTATTGAACGTGGCAATGTAGCAGCCGTGCGGCAGGCGTTAGCCAATGGTGCGGATGTGGAAAAGGTGGTCTCAGGTACAGGCATACCGCCGATACAACTTGCTTCTGCTTGGGGACGTACCGACGTTATCGCAGCGCTCCTTGATGGAGGAGCAGACATCAAACGTGTTCCTGAGAACTGCGCTACGCCTTTGATTTTTGCAGTAAGCAATGGGCACCTCGCTGCGGTCAAGTTATTGCTGTCTCGCGGCGCAGATGCGAAAGGAATACAGTCTCCTAGCGGAAGGACCCCTCAGTCGGCTGCAGCTACTTCAACTCAGATGACGGATAGTCAGCGGGAAGAAATGGCGGTCTTACTTCAAAAAGCAGGAGCAACAAAATAACTCTGGCAACTGCCTTTTTTAACTGACAGCAGTACTGCGGCGAAACAGAAGGTAGAAGCGGCCCGCTACGACGTGAAGCAGGAAACTTCGCCCTTCTTCCGCAATGGGTTGGTATAGCAGAGCACGCCTGCTACAAGGAGGAGCAAACCGTTGACCACTGATACTGCTGATACTCCCGATGCCGCTGAGGTTCCCGATACCGCCAACAGATTCTTTGACCCTTGGGAGCCGGAGAAACTCCTGGGCGTCCCGACTCTTGGCTTTCTTCCGAGGATTGACGAACCAACCCTTCGCCTTATTCGTGACATCAGCTCGTTTTCTCCTCTCATGGAGTCTTTCCGCACCCTCCGGACAAATCTCTATTTCGCCACCGAACAGCCTCTGCGTTCGCTTGCGGTCATGTCGTCTGTCCCAGCGGAAGGGAAGTCCACTACGACGGCAAATCTCGCGATGGCACTTGCGATGGATGGCAAGAAAGTCATTGTGGTCGATGCGGACCTTCGCAGACCGACACAGCATAAGCTGTTCCAGATCGCGCAATCGCCGGGCCTTGTCGATTTGTTGACCGAAGAGCAAACCGTAAAGAACGTGCTTCGCCAGACGAATGTCCCCGGCGTTCGCGTCATCACGGCGGGTGCACCGCCGCCCAATGCACCGGAATTGCTGGGATCGGGCAATGTGGCCCGCCTGCTCGCGGAGCTGGAGCGTCATTGTGACATCGTTCTTTTGGACACTCCTCCTGTGCTTGCCGTTGCGGACGGGCCGATTGTCGCCTCTCAGGTGGGCGGGGTCCTTCTGGTCATAGGGTACGGCGAGACGAAGAAGGAAAACACGGCGCAGTGCATGCAGGCCCTCTCCCGCTGCAGGGCAAACGTCCTGGGAACCGCCTTGAACCGGATGCAGGGGCCAGAGGAAGGCTACTACTACGGCAAGTACTATGTTTCCTCAGAGACAACGCCCGAGCTAACCGCCGCAAACGTGCCTACAGCAACCCGCGAGCGGGTGCGCGTTAGCCGACGCAGCAAGAATCCCTGAGAAACTATCTGACCTCATGTCCTTACTACGAACATGAGGTCATTACGCCCAACCTTCGTTAGAACAGCGACTTTGGCGGCTCTTTTTTCGCCTCGATTACCTTCAGGCGGGCGGCCTCAATATCCTTTACCAGGGATTCGCGTGCCTCGTCGTAGGCTTCGCCCTGCTGGCGCAGGATGTAGGCGGGGTGCAGACCAGCGATGGCATAGCGCGCGTATTTGGTATCGAAGAATTTGCCCCGGTCCTGCATGATCTTGAACCCTTTTTTGATGATCGCGTTCGCGGCGGGGGAACCGAGGCACAGGATGACCAGGGGATCGATGGTTGTCAGGGTCGGTTCCAGCCAGAGACTGATACAGGTGTTGGCCTCATCGGTTCGCGGCGGGCGGTTCTTGATTCGACCGGTTTCATCGGTCTCCGTGGGGCGGCAGCGAACCACGTTGGTGATGTAGACGTGTCGGCGGAGCATTCCGCACTCTTTGAGGCAGTCGTCGAGGAGTTTCCCGGCGCGTCCGACAAAGGGACGACCTGTTTTGTCCTCGTTCTCGCCCGGCCCCTCGCCGACGATCACTAGAGGGGAGTTCGGGTTGCCCTCACCGAAGACGACATTGGTTCGATGTTCGCTGAGGTCACAGGCGACACAGACGGAAGCCTTTTCCGCGAGTTCATTGATACGCACCTCTTTGACACTGGGCGCTTTTTCGGCTGACGTTTCCGACATTCCGTTCTTTCTTATCCTGATCTATTCTTGATTTTGCGGCTCTTTTTCCATCTGGAGCGCGGCCCGCAGCCGCTCCCACACCTGCGGCAGGGTCTGCGGCATCACTTTGGTATCCGCGATGACGGGCATAAAGTTCGTATCACCGTTCCATCGGGGAACGACGTGAAGGTGCAGATGGGCCGCGATACCCGCGCCGCCCGCACTCCCGACATTCATACCCAGGTT
>JAZKEA010000239.1:12442-23059 GCA_040387315.1 Armatimonadota bacterium
GATCCACATGCCGGTACGGGACCACCATGAGGTGTCCATTGTTGTAGGGGAAAGCATTGAGAATGACGTAGCAGGTTTCGCCACGTTCGACGATCAGATTGTCCGAATCCCGGTCCTCCTGCGGCTTATCGCAGAAGATGCACCCGGTCCGCGGCGTTTCCTCATTGCCAGCCTTTTTGTCGTCCGATCCCGTCACGTATTGCATTCGCCAGGGCGCCCAAAGCCTGTCCATTTGTGTGTTGTACCCCGATTACCGGAAAATATACGGGGAAGGGTTGACAGAAAATTCCTCTCCGTGTTATCTTGAGTCGGCAATCCGTCACCTTTTCTGGTTGCAAAACTGTTTGGCTACTTCAATTTGAGATATTTCATCACGTGTCGGGCGCGTCCCGCACAGGAGGACATGTAACCGATGGCCCTGCATCGACGGCTTCCAAGGACGGCGGCGTCCGTTGCGCTACCTGCTGCATCACTTCTCTCTGTTGTCGCTGTGGCAATGACCGCAACGCCCATTCTCGCGCAGGCGACGTCAAGCGCTGCAGAACTTCGCGTTCTTTCCCCCCGCGCCGGTGATTCCGTCGGCTCCAACTCTTTCTCGATGGATGTCTCGTTCCAGGCGACCAGCAAGGCCAGCCCGATCGCGACCGCAGAACTCTGGGTCGATGGCGCCCGCTGGGTTCGGCAGGATCTGAGTACCCCTCAGGTCAAGAACATCCTGAAGTTCGAGGTTGACGGCTCGACCCTGACGGCAGGCAAGCACAGCATCATCGTCAAGGTCTTCTCGACGAATGGTACCTCCTCGCAGGCGCAGATCTCCATTGAGGCCGGCAACAACAACGGTATTTCGAGCGGCGCATTCAGCGGTCCGGAGATGCGCTTCGCCAGCCCCGGAAACGGCAAGCGGGTTCAGGGAACGGTCGAAGTTACCATCGACGCCAAGCCGCGAAACGGGCAGGAACCGTATGTCACGTTCTACGTGGACAAGCAGTTCAAGACGCTCAAGAATTATCCTCCGTATACCCTGAGCTGGGACAGCACCCAGGTCGCGAACGGCTTTCATACCATCGAGGCCATGGGGTACCTGGATTCGGTAAACTCCACGACAACCACTAAGCTCAAGGTGTATGTCGACAATCCCGGTGGTAACACGGTCCGGATGAAGGAAATCCAGGACCTGCGGACGCCGACATCAAAGAAGGCGCCGCTGGTACTGGGGCACACCTCGTCCGCGGTTGCCGCGAGCGCCGCCCCGGTGACGCTTGCCGCACCTACCACGGAAGCGCAGGGCACTTTGCCCGGCACCTCCGGCTTTGCGATCGCCTCGAAAGACGCCCTGAAAGCGGTTCCGGACACGGCCTATGTGGCGTCCGCGGCGAACCAGAGCGTTCGCGCCATTTCTCCGCTGGATATCGTAACCGAGAAGTCGTCCGCGACGGAGACTGCTCCACTCGCTCAGAGCACAATTGCGGATGCGGAACTTGCGAATGACTCGGTTTCTGTCGCGAGTGTCACCGCGCCTCAGCTGGCGACGCCCGCATCGGCACGAAAAACCACCCTTGCCGCTCCGAAGGCGGTCGCCAAGGCGGCGTCCCCCAAGGCAACGGTTACCAAGGCCGCGCCAAGAGCGACTGCGGTCACCCCGCTGGTTCTGGCACATCGTTCCTCGGCCCCCAAGGTCGGCATGAGCGCGGCGTCTGCTGCGGTTATCGCCCCCAAGACCGCAAAGAGTATCGCACGTCCGCAGATGACGGCAAAGGCCCCACGAGCGGGTGTCAAGGCAATGCCACGGCTGTACACGTTCAACCCGATGCAGGTTGCGTTTGACGGCGACCAGATCGCCTTTGACGTACAGCCCCGTGTCGAGGCAGGCCTGCCAATGGCTCCCTTCCGGCAGATCTTCGAGCATACCGGCGGCATGGTACAGTGGGTCAGCGCCTCCAAGGTGCTTCGCGCAGTCAACAGCGACCGTGAGATCGTGATCAAGGTCGGAAAAAACCAGGCAACGGTAAACGGCGAAAGCTTCAAGCTGGACCGAGCAGCGTTCCTGGAACAGGGCCGCACCATCGTTCCGCTGTCCTTTGTCGGCAAGGCGCTGGATGTCAATGTCCAGTACGACCCGGCGACGGGCCGACTGCAGATCACGAGCAAGTAAACGCCTCCGTAAGGATGGAGAAATAAAAGCCGCGCTCCTTTACAGGCAGCGCGGCTTTTTGTTCACTAGGCAGACTCAGCGAATGTGGGTTGCGCGGATATGCCGGGCGTTTCTCCCCAATGTTCGTTTCGGTTCGTTTAGTTCCAAGGCGTTTTGTGTCCGGGCGTGAATGCCCGGTCTGGTCGGCCTTCGGCTAGGCTCCCCTCCGGGGCGCGGTGTGGTTTCGCAGTCGCTGGGCCGTTGAAGCGTCGGATTGTCGCGGGCTCTTTGGATGATGTGGTGGTATGGTGCTCCACCGTCGGGAGCTTTTGTCGAGGGAAGGTGATAAGGAATGACACCAGCCACACCTGGAAATCTTAGGCCACAAGCGAACTTCATGGCCGCTCTACTTGACTACCTGATACTCGTTTGTCGGGTACCAGGGCATCCTATAAGTATTGCACGTGGACGACGTTCTGTACTATCAATGCCAAGAGATTGGGTTCTCATGAACATAGAAGTGGCTTCCGAACCGTTGTTGCGCAACGGTATCAAATTGCAGTGGCAACGGATTTTGGACCTATACGAAACTCTTGATGAGACGCTGCTGCATAAACTCGCTGTACGTGCCACGAATCATGATGATCCAGAAATCTGCGAAGTAGGACACGACGTGCTGACGCGCCGAAACTGGGATGACCCTTGATGTTCGGGAGGTTGGCGTTTCCCAGTAGCAAAGCGTAGATCGGGGCGGATAAGACCACTGCCTCAGCGTCTGAGCAAGCGGTATGGGTTTCCAACGATGGAAGCTTCTTCTGGGGTATTTAGGGAATGAGGCTGAATTTCATGAAGTCTGGTGTTAAGAAGCTGGAAATGCTCGTTGGTATCGTGGTCTTTCTTCTGACTCTGGCGGCGGCAATCTGCGCGAATGGCTTAATCAACTTGTTTGTATTCCATGAGCCTTTCTTGGACCTCAACTCCGTTGCTGGGCCTATTACGATACTTATGGCATTGTTAATCGGGGGCATTGTTGGCCGCAAGATTGTGGAAAATCAGAACGAACGCAGAAAACCATAAAGTTGAACATGTCAGTTTGGAGTCTGTAACTTCCCCGGTCGCAGAGCGTAAATAACTAAGTTTGGGATTGATAAGACTGCTGCCCCAGTTTCCAAGTAAGCGCGATGGTACCCTGCCCATAGAGAATTTCCCTGGAAATGCTTTATGAAAATCGGCAAATGATGAAGACAACTGTATCGCTACTCTTTTGTCAGGATTTTTGGGAACGGAAAACGACGTGCACTGTGCTTTCGGCATTGATGTGTTCCCCGTTCATCTGGGGGGCTATGCAGGGACAACCTTCCGCTCTCGGGCGCGGCGGAATCCTGGTTCCTCTACTCATATTCATCCTCTTTAGCGGACCGCGGAAGTTCCGCGAAAAGGAGACCAGAGTATGGTGGATATGCTACCTGATCGCCTGCTTGGCGACAGTCGGCATGATGACCGCAGGGACCAATTATCCGCTCGCCTGGGCCTGTGGCGTTGTGGTGGCTGGTGGTCTGGGAGCGCTCAATCCTTCGATACTTTCGGCATTCCTGAAACGCCGAAGTGAAGTCGATTGAAGAACAGACGGCCCGACTTCAAGCCAATCAGATCGGGCCGGTCTGCTATCCCATCTTCTGAGTAGTTCGGGCACAGCAAAGTAAAAACCACACCTCGTTCGACGGGGCGTGGTTTTTGGCTTTCGAACCGGCTACGGCTATGTTACGATGAGGAGGATGTCGTAGACGCTGGTGCTTGAGCGGGAGTAGTCCCTGCCGGTTTGGATTCGGTGCTGGGGGCAGACGTAGAAGGTGTGGCGGTTTCCGATGTGCTTGCAGCAGGTGTGGATGACGACGCGCTTTCCGTCTTGGCGGATTTCGGCGCGTAATCGTTCACGTAGAACCCGGAACCCTTGAACTGAATGCCAACCGGGTACAGTATTTTCTTTACCGCTTCGCCACAGCTTTCGCAGGCGGTCACGGCGGGGTCGGAAATCTTCTGGAAACGCTCAAACTCATGGCTGCATGCCGTGCAGCGATAGCCATACGTGGGCATATGCTTGATACTACCTCGCTCAAGTATTTGAAGTTATATCCGTATTTTATCACGGAAAAATCTAAAAAAGTGGTGCTGTTCTCTTATGACTGATGTGCAACTCTCTTCTTTGCTTCCGACAACGGAGCTTGCAAACCCGAACACCGAGGGCCTGGATCGCCTTCCTACGGTCGAGATGCTTTCCCGCATTAACGACGAGGATGCGACGGTCTCCGCTGCGGTGCGCGGCGCACTTCCGCAGATCGCAAGGGCTGTTGACGCTATTGCCGAGGCTCTGCAGAGCGGGGGGCGTTTGATCTATGTCGGCGCGGGAACGTCGGGGCGGCTGGGGTGTCTGGATGCCGCGGAGTGCCTGCCGACGTTCGGCGTTGCCCCGGAGCAGGTTTTCGGGATTATCGCTGGGGGGGAGCGGGCGCTGCTCCGGGCAATCGAGGGCGCGGAAGATGACGCCGAGGCCGGAGCGGCTGCGGTGGATGCGGTCTCGGTCGGACCGAACGATGTGGTTGTTGGTATCTCCGCCTCGGGCGGCGCGCCGTATGTACGCGCGGCGGTGACGCGGGCGAAGGAGCGGGGAGCGCGGGCGACGGTCAGCGTCGCCAACTCGTCAAATTCGCCCCTGTCAGGTGATGTTGACATTCCGATTGAAGTGGTGACCGGGCCTGAGGTGATTCAGGGCTCGACACGGCTCAAGGCAGGGACTGCCCAGAAGCTGGTCCTCAACATGCTTTCGACCGGCGCGATGGTCCGTATCGGGAAAACCTACGGCAACCGTATGGTCGATGTGCAGTCCACGAACGCTAAGCTGATCAAGCGCTCCCTGCGGCTTGTACGCGAATTGGGGAAGGTCGAGACCGATGACGCGGCGTCGGGTTTTCTGGAGCAGGCGGGCGGTTCGGTGAAACTGGCGATTGTGCTGGCCCGCCGGGGCGTCGATGCCGCGGCAGGCCGCGAACTGCTCCGCGATGCCGGTGGTTTCCTGAGTGTCGCGCTCGGCGAGACCCGCTGATATGCCTGGCCTTGTTCCCCCGAGCGCTGTGCTGCCGATAATCGCGACGCTCGGGTGCCTGTGTCTGCTCCTCTTTCTTATGGTCCTGTATTACAAGCGGAAAGTGGATGCGCTTGCGGTTCAGGTGGAGGAGGAGTTGTTTCGGCAGCGCAGTCTGTCCTCGACGTATGGACGCATAACGGAGCAGTGGATACCGCTCTCCTCGCGGTATCCCTACGACCCACAGTTTGAAGAGGATCGGATCGTTTTCATTGAGTTTAAGGCGAATAAGAGTCGTCTGTCGGAGTCCCAGAAGCGGATCAAGAAACTGGTGCAGGAGGGTTACGTCTACTGGGACGAGTTCCACTTTACCGATGACGAGGGTGGATAGATGCTCTCAGGGGCTCATCTTGGCGAGCGGTGAGCTGTCCCAGTGGAGGAGCAGGTCAGCCGGGTCGTCGTAGATCGCGAGTGCGCCCTGCAGCGTCACAGGGGGAAACCCGCCACAGCGAAAGGCGATGACACCGACCCCTGCGGCTTTCGCGGCCTCAATATCATAGGGCGTATCACCGAGCATGATGGCCTCATCGGCAGTGCTGCCGCCTTTCGTCAGCGCTGCTTCGATGAGATCAGGGGCGGGCTTGGAGCGCTTGGCATCGGCAGACGACGTCCGCGCCGTTAGCAGGTCGCGCACGCCGACCTTATCCAGCAGGGCATCGGCGAGGTCTTCCTCTCCGGACGTTGCCGCAACGATCTTGATGCCCTGATCATGGATGCGCTGAAGCAGGTCCGCCGCGCCGGGAAATGGCTGTGCGGTAGGCAGGTACCGCTCTTTGAACAGGCGCGTCCAGGCGTCCGAGATCGCTTTACCTTCTTCGGTGTCCTTTTCGATACCCACGACTTTGGGAAGAAGCTGATCCCCTCCCATACCGATGAGCGGGCGAACGGCGGCAAAAGGGACTTCCTTACCGGACTCGGCAAAGGCGGCTACCCAGGCATGCGCGTGGGCGTCGTTTGTGTCAATTAGCGTACCATCCACGTCAACGAGTACGACTCTTATCTTTTTCGAATGATTTTGAGACATGGGCTATTGGCTATCCTCGTGTGATATTCCCGCAGGAACGGTGTCTGATACCGCAGGTGACGACGCTTCAAACGAGTCTGTCTATTCAGCGCGAATGCGCGTAAAATAACTGCACCTATGGCTTCTAAGACCGATTTTCGCAGTGTTCCGATGTGGCTCGGATGGACCGGGACAGCGCTGACGTTCAGCGGAGCGCTCGGGCTGATCGTGGGCGGTATCCTGCCGTGGGCGCGGTTTCAAATTCTCGGGACAGAGATCGGAATCCCCGGCGCGGTGGAATGGGGAGCGGTCACTGTCGTCATCGGTCTGCTGGTCCTGTCCGTTACCGGTTTGAGGCGTCGTCTGCCGCTTCTGGTGATGGTGCTGGGGCTTCTCGGGGTTGGTATCGGTATGCGGGCGCAGGAGGAGACCGGTAAGCAGGTTCGGAGACGCCTTCTGGCGCTCGAAAATAGTATCGCCCCGGTCAATGCCAGGCTGGCACAGGTTGCGCTGCCGCCTATAGAGCCGTTCGGGCCTGGTCTGGGAAGGTCCGGCGACTACCTCGGACCGGGACCGCTCTGGACGGTTGTCGGGGGCGCGTGCCTCGCTCTCGGGGGAACACTGTCATTCATGGGAGGGCGGCTGGGCCGCTCCTGCCGACGGTGCGGCGTTTCCTGGCGCACAGGACGAGCGGTGCTGTTCTGCCCTTCGTGCGGAATCTCGACGGGTAAGACGGATGCCTGTGTTCGGTGCCTGTCGCCTCTGGAGAGAAGAGATCGCTTCTGTGCTGCTTGCGGTACGGCGGTGACCGGGAACTGACGCTTCGGGGATGCCTGCGAAAGCTCATAGATGACGATTTCCTGGTAGGCGGCGACGCGGCGATGGCGATACGTCTGAAAAAGCGCTTCGATCTGGTTTGGGGTAATCCCGTAGCGCTTTGCCAGTGCGCGCTGTCCCTCGCCGGGAGTGATAACCTCCGACAATAGAAAAACAGGATCGTCACGCTTTAAGACCTTTTCAAGCGTCCGCTGCACCGAGGCGAATGCCACTTCGCTGTTTCCGCCTGCCTCCGCCAGGGCCTGATGGAGTGCGAGAACCTGCAGGCGGGCGAAGTAGGGCACATAAACCTCCGTCTCCGCCGCCATTCCCGCCCCGGTTGCAAGAAGAAGCCCACGCGGTTCCGCAAACGGAAACAGCGACCGGGCAAGACCAAGGTGAGGGTTCTGCGCGGAATCCTGGCGTGGCTTGATGGCAGCAGCGTAGTTGATCCCCGCCAGCGCCAGAACAAGCACCAGGAGCAGTGCCTTGCCGCTTGTGCTCGATACGGCATGCTTCCAGCCGATAGCGAGCAGAGTGATAAGAAACAGTCCCTGGGCGAACCAGAAAACGTAATAGCCTGGGTCCCAAATGGTGAAGAAGGCGACATACAGAACAAGGCCCGCCACGGAAACGGGAACGGCAAACGGGCGCGTGTGAGTTTCGCAGGCGGCTCTTCGTCCCCATCCGTAGCCGCTGACAGCTCCCAAAGTCATCCAGAGGAGCAGCGAGAGCAAAGAGCTTGGACCGCCGATCGAGATCAACGTATTGCGAAAAGCCAGGTCCTGTCCTGTCAGAAGCTTCCACAGCGCACGGGCGTCGTGGAAGAGGTTTTCCCGGAGAGTGAAACTCCACCAGGTATCCTGGCGCGCATAGGCGAGCAGCCAGGCATGCGCCGCCGACACCGTAACTGCCTTCTTTACCAGCATCAGAACCAGCACGTAGGGCAGAATGAAGGTTACGGCAAAGGCTGCCGTGAATGCCGCGATTCGCTGAACCCGTGCTTTCAGGGAAGCTCTGGGCAGAAACGCAGCGCCTAGGGCAATTGGCAGAAAGAGAAGGTGACTCTCATGCAGAAGGCAGACAAGCGCCAGCGCCGCACCCGACAGGGCTGCATACATCAATGTGGCGACTGGGCGCTGATTCGGCTTTCGGACAGTTCGGCTCAGGGTCAATAGAACGAGAGGCAGGAGCGCGGTTGCGGCGACATTGGCGCGACCATCGGTACTGGCGAACCACCATCCCCAGGTGGTGCCGAGGGCGAGGGCCGCTAGACCGGAGGTCCACTGCGAGCGGGTTTCGTCAAAGATCCATAGAGCGAACAGACCAATGCCCAGCGCCCCCAGTCCACAGGTGAAGATCTGGAGAGCATCCAGTGTGGTAACCTGCGGGCCGGCGAAGCGAACCAGAATATCGTGACAAATCCAGACCAGGCCGTTAAAGAGAAGATGGTGCGGATGGAACAGCCAGCCTGCACGACCTGTTTCTTCGAATCGGCGGATATTGAGAGCATAGGCGACAGAATCGAACGAATGGAACGATGTCACCGTATTGATATAGAGCGCGAAGAAACCGCCGATCAACAGCAATAGGGCAACCGGACCAATGGCGGCGCGAACCAGGGCAGCCGTGGATGTTCGCCAGCGTTTCCAGCAGGCGTGTGCTTCTGGAAAGCGAATTAAAGCCGTGGTGTCCGCTGCGGATCGGGAAGGAATCATAAGATGGTGTCACGGCCTTTACCCGCAAAAAAAACCGTAAAAACCGCCCAGGCGACGTGTTGACAATACGGAGACTATTGAGGTAGTCTGGAAGTACTTTGTTGTGCGAAGTAAAGGAACTCCAAAATGCCGTCCTCTCACCCGGAGCGAACTCAGCGCCGTCTCGCCACCCGCCGCGTCTTTCTGCGCCTCACTGGTACGGTAATGGGGGTCGGCGCCGCGACTGTCGTTGAGGCCCGATTTATCGAGCCGAACGCGGTGGAAGTGACGCATCATAATGTCTTCCTTCCTGATCTTCCCGCAGAGCTGGAGGGAACCACGGTCGCGCAGCTGACCGATCTGCACCGGGGGCACAATACGCCGGATGCCACCATTCGTCAGGCGGTAGCCGCGACGGTCGCTCTCCAGCCGGATCTCGTCGTGCTGACAGGGGATTTTGTGGATCACGACCCAAAGGATGCGCTTCCGCTTCGGGAAATGCTGGAACCGCTTCAGCCGCGTCTTGGGGTCTGGGGCTGCCTGGGGAACCATGACTATCATGGAAATGCGGAAAAAGTGGTCGCCCATCTGACTGCCGACGGCGGGATCAAACTGCTCCGGAATACGAATCATGAGATCGCTCCCGGACTCTGGATCGCCGGTATCGAGGACACGGTAAAGGGCGTTCCTGATACCGAAAAAGCTCTCAGGGGTATTCCGACCGATGCCGCATCGATCTTCCTGACGCATAATCCGGTCGGAGTTTGGACCTGCTCGGACAAACCGCATCTGGTGCTTTCCGGTCACACCCATGGGGGACAGATCCGCATTCCGGGAATGACGCCACGCCTGCCGCCGGGAATGACCGGTTTTCCTCTGGTCGCGGGGTGGGGACTCTTTGATCAGGCGCGTTTGTACGTGAACCGCGGTGTGGGAATGAGTATGCTCCCTCTGCGTCTCCGGTGCCGTCCCGAGGTGGCGTATTTTACGCTGCGGAAGGGGGATCTGCCGCCGTACTCGCTGCCGACCGCGGCGGGTCGTGCGGTCGGAAAAGCGGAGCGCATTCTGCGGGCAGCGGCCCATCGTATCTAAGGTGCAAAAAAAGGACCCGGCTCTTCGCGGTATTACTGGCGAAGGACCGGGTCAAGTTGTTCTTAATTCTCGTGCAGTAAACCTTACCGCAATGTTCGTGCCGGGTATCAGCGCTAGTGCGCGATTGGGGAAGAACCCGTATTCTTAGCGGCCTTTTCGGCGAGCGACTCGAAGTGCGCTACCTGCTGTTCAAAGGCGGATAGCGCCCCCTTCCAGAAGTCAGCGTCGGACAGGTCAACGCCGAGCGGGGCGACCAGCTCCTGCGGCGACCGGGAACCGCCGTATCCAAGCAGGGTCAGGAAGTTCGGGGCAAAGGCTGCCGCGCCCTCGGACTTGTACCGAGTGAAGAGGGCATAGGCCAGCATCTCGCCGAAGGTGTAGGCATACACATAGAACGGGGTCGCGACGAAGTGGCGGACGTAGCTCCACCACAGCGCGTGACCGGGTTCCAGAGCCACGGAATCGCCGAACATTTCGCCGACCTTCTCCTGCCATAAATCGCCAAAGCGTGCGGCAGACAGCTCTCCGTTTTTCCGTTCCGCATGGATCGCCTGTTCGAATTGGTACAGGGCGGCCTGGCGAAAAATGGTAGCAATCGCGGAATCGATCTGCTGCGCGGCGGCGGCAAGCTGATGCGTAAGATCGTGTTCCTCCTTCTCCTGTGCCTCATAGACCAGCATCTCGGCGAACGTCGAGGCTACTTCCGCCATAGGAAGCGTCCCGTGGAAATTCAGCATGG
>JAZKEA010000239.1:23069-25408 GCA_040387315.1 Armatimonadota bacterium
ACAAAGGAGTGAATGCCATGCCCGAGCTCGTGGGCCAGGGTGCGGACATCGCTTGTCTTGCCCAGATAATTCAGGAAGATGTACGGGTGGAGGTCCGGGGTGATGTAAGAGCAGAACGCTCCTCCGCGCTTTGTAGGGCTGGTCGCGGCATCTATCCAGCCGTGTTCGAAGAAGGCGTCTGCCGCCGCTGCATAGTCGGGATGAAACCCGCGGAAGGCCGAGAGAACGGATTCACGCGCCGTATCGAACGAGATCGTCGGCTCCGAAGGGAGGACCGGGGCATAGCGGTCGTAGTGGGTGAGCGTTTCCAGTCCCAGCAGACGACGTTTCGCCTCGTAGTAGCGGGCAACGAGCGGGTATCCCGCGACGGTTGTCTCCACGACGGTCGCGACCGTCTCCGGGGAGAGTTCATTGTCCAGGTGACGGGCCTGCTCCGGGAAAGTGAAACCCCGCAGCCGATCATCGGTTGCTTTGTCCTGAATCAGTGTGTTAAAGATAAAGGTGATCGTGCGCTCGTGGGCCGCCAGCCCCTCCGTAAGCGCGTCCGCGGAAGCCTTCCGGACGTCGCGGTCGGGATCATGCTGCAGGTCCAGGATAGCGGAGAGTGTCATCTCCTGGTCGCTGCCGGGCATCCGAAACCGGAAGTTGGCGATAATCTCCTCGTAGAGCCTGACAAAGGCGCGTCGGCCCGTATTCGCCTGCTCCTCCAGGATTCGCTCCTCGGCTTCACTCAGGCGATAGGCGGCACGGGCGATAACGGTCTGCAGGTAGTGGGCGTAGTCGGCGAGGATCGGGTCACTCGCGGCGTGCTTGAGAATTGCTGTGGGTACCTGGGTCAGCTCGACATCAAAAAAGATCAGCGGCAGCGTCGCCGCCGTCGTCTGCTCGCGAATGCCCTGGAAGAAGGCGCCGTTCTCCGGGCTGCTGTCGGCGGCAAAGCGCAGGCTGGCGAAGCTTATCGGCTTGGCGACCTTCTGACTGATGGCTTCGTAGTCGCGGAACGCCTGGGCGAAGCGCGGTATGTCGTTCTGCGCGAGCCGCGTGATCTGTCCACGATAGGCAGTGGCGAAAGCGTCTGCTGCCTGCCGGGTCTCTTCCAGAGTCGACAGGAGGCGCGGATCATCCGGACCGGAAAAAAGATCGGACAGGTCCCAGTGTGGGAGAGCGGTAGTAGGCTCTGATGTAGGAATCGGTGTGAAAGTCACCGTGTTAGCTGCTCCTTCTAAGGGTCATCCCTTTTAGACACCGGGACACCTCCGGGGATTCCCGAAAGCTTGACAGAATATTGAATTGTACGCTATTATTATAGTAGGTGTTAAGGCGTTCTCCTGCCTTTCGCCGTGTGCGAAACAACACCAATGACAGCAAACCGCAACAACCGGATGGCTGGAAGGATGCGTCTCCGCCAAGGGGGACGCAGTTGTCTGATGCTTCATCGGCATCACCTGCACACGCGCTGGCACCATCAGCATCTCTGCCATCTCGCGACTGAGATTGGTTAAAGGAACCCGTTTGCCAGAACTAGTGGCAGGCGGGTTTTTGTTTTCTGGGTCTACTAAACGATAGGGGTAACAGTGAACCGACGACGTTGAATCGGGGTGTGAAAAGGAGCGCCCTAAAGGGATGAGCCAAGAAGTACTGGTATTGAACAGCGACTACGAGCCGCTGAATGTGTGTAATCTGCGCCGGGCAATCGTTCTTGTCTATCTGGGCAAGGCCGATATCCTGCATGCACGTGATGAGGAGCTGGCCGCGGCTGCCGCTCTGGAGGGTATCGATCCGCGCACGTATATCGTGGCGGGACGAACTGCCCTCTCGACCGCTGAAGGGGAGTCTATCGCGGCACCTTCGGTTGTTAAATTACGTCACCATGTCAGGCGTCCGCTGCCGGAGCTAAAACTTTCGCGCCGCTCCGTCTTCGCCCGCGATAACTTCACCTGCCAGTACTGCGGCAGTCATGGCAAGGACCTGACTATCGACCATGTCGTCCCCAAACGACATGGCGGCGGGGCTCAGTGGGAGAATCTGGTCGCCTGCTGCCGCCGGTGTAATACCAAGAAGGGAGATAAGACGCCGGAAAAGGTGGGCTTGAAGCTGATCCGTCCGCCGCGCCGCCCGCGTTATACGCCGTATATCTCTCTGAACAAGTATGTCGCGGGCACGAAGCACGCCATCTGGCGTGACTATCTGCCGGTATTCACGGATATTCCCGTGACCGCTCCCGGCACCGCCGTGGCACAGTAAAAAGCCTCCTCTCGCAGACGCCGGAAGTGATTCCGGCGTCTGCCCTCCGAAAGCCCCGGTGGGATCACCATCTCGAAGCCTTTATCGCGCACCTG
>JAZKEA010000239.1:25418-33457 GCA_040387315.1 Armatimonadota bacterium
CGTGGCGCGAGTCCTCACACGGTCAAAGCCTACGCCGAGGATCTTTCCCAGTTTGTGGAATACGCGCGCCTGCAGACCCCTTCGCCCGACCTGATGGGAATCGATACGCCTTTTCTTCGGGCCTATCTGGCAAGTCTGCGTGCCGACAAGGGGCTTGCGCGGACTACCATCGCCCGAAAGGGTGCGTCGCTGCGTGCGTTCTTCCGGTACCTTGCACGACGCGGCATCGTTCCACACTCGCCGGCACAGAATTTGGAAACCCCGCGCAAAACGACCCCGCTGCCGAAGTTCCTTTCCGAGGACGCCGTTTCGCTGCTTCTTCAGGCGCCGGACGCGTCACGCCCTGATGGTCTTCGGGATCGGGCAATCCTGGAAACGCTGTATGCCTCCGGAGTGCGCGGCGGCGAGCTTGCGGCCCTGAATCTTCAGGACATTCTGCGCGAAGAAACCGATGACGAGGCCGCCCTGCAGATACGGCGCGGCAAGGGCAACAAGGAGCGACTGGCGCTGCTGGGGAAGGCCGCTGTCGTGGCCCTGGATGAATACCTCCAGTCCGGTCGCCCAGTACTGCTGGCAAACGGAAGCCGCGCCACGGATGCGCTGTTTTTGAACAAGCTGGGGGGGCGATTGTCGGACCGGGGCGTGCGTCGGCTCTTCGATAAATACTGCACGGCGGTGGCATCCGCCCATAAGATAACACCGCACACCCTCCGCCACTCGTTCGCGACCCACCTTCTGGATAACGGAGCCGATCTGCGCGTGGTGCAGGAGCTTCTGGGCCACTCGGACTTATCTACCACCCAGATCTACACGCATGTCACGACCACACGGCTGAAAAAGGCGTACGACGCAGCGTTTGGCAAGACTCAGGCGTCTGACGAGCCTCAGGCGTCTGATTAGGCGAGAGGTATTCCGGCGGCGAGGAGGGCGGCGCGGGCAGCCTGACGAAGCTGGAAGGAGGCATCGCCGGGACGGGTCCCGTTTCCGACGCGGAAGTGAATGGACAGCGAGGTCTTTGTGGCGTCCGATCCGGAGATGCCACGGACCGCGGCAGGTACGGCAAGCTCCATCTCGTGGGACTTCTCCACAAGGGCGGTGTTCAGCACCTTGATAGACTCGTCGATGTCCGCGGTGGAGGCGATCCCGATCTCAAACGACCCGCCGACCGGCCCGCGCGACTGATTACAAACCTGTGCAATATCTCCGTTAGAGAGGATGTAAAGTTTCCCGTCATCGTCGCGGATACGGGTGATACGCATCCCAAAGTCCTCTACGATCCCGGTGACGGTGCCGATAGTTACGTACTCGCCAACCGCGTACTGATCTTCAAGAAGGATCAGGAAGCCGGTGATGACGTCTTTTACCAGTTTCTGCGCGCCGAAGCCGATGGCGACACCGGCAACCCCTGCGGACGCCAGAAGACTCGCGATGGGGAAGCCAACCATGGCGAGCCCGGAGACGGTAAAGACAAAACCGAGCGTCCAGACGACGATGCTGGTAATCAGGCTCCCCAGGGTTCGGACCCGAGCGGCGCGTCCGGGATTACTGATGGCTTCCGCGCGGTCCGCGACACTGTCCGTCGCCCGTCGGATCAAACGGTTCACCGCCATCCGCAGCAGGAAGAACAGCAGGATGATCAGCAGAAGTGAGGAAGCCGTTTTAAGTGTCGACTGGAACGGCAGGCTGCGGAACCCCGGAAGACTGAACAGGTCATCGACGAATGAGGGGGCTGTGAGCACGGGAATTGTAGCGACGGGCGAGGGGGTCGGGGTCGGTTGCATAGTGGGTTCAGGATAAGAAGAAATGGAAAACCCTGCCCACGACGAAATCTCGCTGTGGGCAGGGGGGATTAGTGGTTAATGGGTGACGTCTTCGCCGTCCGGGATCAGGGTGTGAACCGCCTGCTTGAGATCCTCGACGCCCTGCGAGGAACGTGCTTCGATGTAGCAGCGTACCAGGGGCTCCGTACCGGACGGGCGGATCAGGAGCCACGAACCGTCCTCGCGTACCATCTTGACGCCGTCGATCTTTGAGACAGAGGCCACTTTCTGACCGGCGACAGTGGCGGGCGGATTGTCGCGGAGACCCGTCAGCAGCGCCTGCTTCGAGGCTTCGGGCAGTTTGATGTCCACGCGTGTGGTCAGGAAGTCGCCGATGAGGGCCTTAATCTCCTCCAGGGTTTCGAGAGGGGATTTGCCGGTGACCGCACGCTGCTCGACGATGATAAGGTCCGCGACAATGCCATCCTTTTCGGGAATGTGCCCCTTGACGGAAAGACCGCCGGACTCTTCGCCGCCCACAATGGCATCGGAGGTGTTAAGCGCATTGCCGACCCACTTGAAGCCGACGGGCGTCTCGATGACATTGAAACCGAACTGCTTGGCAATGGCATCGATCATGCCGGACGTGGCAACCGTTCGTACCACGGAACCGGTGCTGTAACGGGTCTTGAGCCAGTGGAAGAAGACAAGCGAGATCACCTGATTGTTGGTGATGTACTGCCCAGTTTTGTCGACCATGCCGAATCGGTCGGCATCCCCATCGAGGGAAAGGCCCAGGTCGGCCCCTTTCTCCCGGACGACGGCTGACAGCTCTTTGAGGTTGGTCTCATTGGGCTCGGGCAGGCTTCCGCCAAAGAGAGGATTGCGCTCGTCGTGGATGGTATAGACGGTAACGCCCGCCTCTTTGAGAATATCGGACAGATAGCCTCTGCCGGTTGCGTAGAGCGGGTCCACGACAACCGTCAGGTTCGCCTTGGTGATGGCATCGAAATTGATGAGCTGGCGCACATGGGCGTAATAATCAGGCCGGGGATCGATGGTCTCGGGCTTGGGTCCCCCTGTTTTGACCACGGAGGGATCTGCCTGTATCTCCTGGATGCGTCGCGTGATGGCATCCGTGATTTCGGGAAGGGCCGGGTGGCAGTAATCCGGGATGAATTTGATCCCATTGTACTCCGGAGGATTGTGCGAGGCAGTGAGCATGACCGCCCCGGCGAGATCGCGGGCGCGGATAGTGTAGGCGACCACGGGAGTGGGCGTATCGCGGTCCGGAACCAGAGCCGGGATGCCGTTCGCGCCCAGGATGTCCGCGACGAGCGCGGCGAACTGATCGGAAAGGAAGCGGGCATCATAGCCGATCACAACGCCCTTATGCCCTTTTCCCGTCCCATTGACGTAGTCGGCTATGGCCTGAGCAACGAGGGCGACATTATCAAAGGTAAACTCACGCGCCATGACCGCGCGCCATCCGTCGGTCCCAAATGCGATTTTATTACTGGCAATCATTCTTCCGTTTCCGCCTTACAACAGAGTTTCATCAGAGTATTCTATTCCTTTTCGCCACGCTTTTGGATACTCTACCCAAATACGGGCCAGGTCGCTGTATTAGTGGTTTTCGGCATGGCATGATGGGGTTCCTGCACTTGGACAATTCTCGGGCAGTGCGATCCGGTTTGCAGGTCAAGCCAAGTCTGAGATGGCATTGTGTTATAATTAGGCCGATGCTCTCCGTTCCTCCCGATGCAGGCTCCGCCGTGACCACAGCGGCAATCCCTGTGATTTCTTCCCCGAATGCGCTCCGACGCGTCCTTCTTGTGAAACTCAGCTCACTGGGGGATGTCGTGCATGCGCTGCCCCTTGCGGAGGCGCTGCGGGCGGGGTTGGGTCCTTCCGTGGAGATTGTTTGGGCGGTGCGGGACAAATTCGCGGACCTTTTGACCGGGAACCCGAACGTTTCCTCTGTGTACACTTTAACAGGAACCGGCCCGCAGGATCTCCTTGGGTTTGGTAAACTGTTACGGCAGGGGAATCTTCCTTTCGATGTCGCTCTGGATGCCCAGGGGCTTCTGGTTTCGGGCATTGTGACGCGCCTTTCCGGGGCGCGCCGCCGGGTCGGTTTCGACCTGAACCGTGAGGGAAATACGCTTTTTCTGAACCACCCGGTGGTGCCCGCAAAACAGCGGATCCATATGGTGGATAAGTTGATGGGTTTTTGTGATGCGCTGGGGATTCCACGCGTTGCGCCAAAGCCGCAGCGGTATCTCGCGGACGGGCAGAAGCCGGCTGCACAGACGCTGCTTGCACAGGCAGTGGGGAGCGGTCCGGTGGTGGGGTGCATCGTTGGGGCATCGACGCCGGAAAAGACCTGGCCCGTGGAGCGGTGGGCGGCACTTGCGGGGCTTTTGAAGGCGCGCGGCGCGCGTGTGGTGCTTCTTGGCGGACCCGCCGAGGCGGAGACGGCGAAACGGATCATGGAGGCTGCTCAGGGTGCGGTGGCGGCAAATCTTGTCGGGCAGACCCCTCTCACGACACTGGCATCGGTGATGGCACAAACCGAGGTGGTTGTGGGTGGCGACAGCGGTCCGACGCATCTGGCGGTCGGGGTGGGTACGCCGGTTGTGGGCTTGTACGGGGTGACGGACCCGGTGCGCACGGGGCCGCAGTGGGGCCCGGCTCCCACGGTCACGCTGGATTTTGCGGAGAGCGACGCGCCGCCGGAAGCGCGGCGCGCGCGGCATCCGACCGTTGGGGATGCACTGGCACGAATCCCGGCAGAGGCTGTGGCAGAGGCGGTGCAGACGCTTCTGCGGCGCGAAACTGTTTCAATCTAACCTTGTCTAAACAGCGGAACAAGTACTGTGATACGCGAAACCGAGTCAGCAAATAACGTAATGGTGGGTCAGCCCATCCGGCGGTTACTGGCGGTCAACCTCAACTACCTGGGGGACGCGCTCTTTACGACCCCGGCCCTGGCAACCCTGCGCGCACGCTATCCCCATGCTGCAATCGAGGTCCTCGCCGGGGAGCGGGCGGCGGCGATGCTGTCGGGCAACCCGATGGTGGACAGGGTAATCGTTCGTCCCCGACGCCATGGTTCCGCGCGCGTGTCGGCGTTCGCGCAGACGCTCCGGCAGGGACAGTATGATGCCGCCGTCTTATTCCAGAGCATTACGTCGAATGCGGCGCTCTCCTGGCTCTTAGGGGTGCCGATCCGCGTGGGATTTGCCCAGGATGGCTGTACGCCTTTCCTGACACATCGTGTGGCGGGGAGGCAGCCCGGTGAACACGTTGTCGATGCCTACCTGCGCCTTGCGCTCGCTGCCCCGCTTCAGGCGGACAGTCTCGCGGTCCCATCGCCCGCACTGTCTATCTCGGTATCCGAGGAGGATCGCGCTTTCTCCGAGCAGGTATTTCGGAATCAAGAGCTGGTGCCCCCCGTTGTCGGGCTCGTGATCGGCGCAACGCGCCCGCAGAAGCGGTGGCCGGAAGAGTACTGGGTGCGCCTGGCGGAGAAGCTCTGGTCTGCGGGAAACATCTCCTGCGTCCTGCTGGGCGGACCCGAGGAGATGGAGGCGGCTCAGCGGATTCTCGCACAGACAAAGAACGCGCCGCTAGCCTCGCTTGTCGGCCGGACATCGGAAAAGCAGCTGGCGGCGATTATCCAGCGGCTGGGTTTGGTGATTTCCGGTGACAGCGGTCCCCTTCATATCGCGACGGCGATGAAAACCCCGGTAGTCGCGCTTTTTGGCTCGACGGACCCTGCGGAAACGGGTCCCTGGCTGGGAACGTCACCGAGCAGTTTGGTGTCGACGACCACGGTTCTGTACGATGCCCTTTCCTGTGCACCGTGCCGTAAGAACCCTACCTGTGACGGGCGTTTTGACTGTCTGCGGGCACTGACGCCGGAACGGGTTTTGGAGGCAGCGGGCGATCTGCTGGGAGTCTCGATGCGCCGCACTTCGCTTCCGGTGATCGCTTCCTCAGGAGCGTCTGCGCGGACGCCTGCCGCTGCGGGACGGCCCCATCGTGTCCTGCCGGGAGAGAGCCGCTGATGTCCCTCTGTGCGAAACGTGTTCGGTCCATCCTGGTCATCACAAAACACAACTTTATGGGCGATACGATTGTCGCCACCCCGCTTCTGCGCGCGCTGCGGCAGATCTATCCCGAGGCAGCGATCACGCTCCTGACCGGGGCGGCGGCGGCCCAGACGCTTCAGGAATTTCCGTTTGTGGACAGTGTCGAGGCGTACAGTCCAAAAGGAACCCAGAAGGGTATTGCCGCAAGCTGGCGGCTCATCTGCTCCCTGAGGAAAAAGATTGGGGGCAGCCCGGACCTTTGCCTGGTCGCAGACCGATCCGTCCGTGCGGCATCCATCGCGCTGTTGTGCCGAGCACGGGTCCGTGCCGGATTTGATACCGAAGGGCGCGGATTCCTGCTGACGCATCGGGTACCGTACGATACGGAGAAGCGCGAGAGTGAATGCTGCCTCGATATTCTGCGCACGGTCGCTCCCGAGGCTTGTGCGGCTGTCACTTTTGATCCGATGCCGCTGCTTTGTGTGACGGACGCGGAACGAAAGCGGGGAGCAGCGATACTCCGAGAGCGGGAAGCCATTGGTCCGGTCCTTGTCGGAATTCAGCCCGGTGCGTCCTATCATGCGAAACAGTGGGCTTCCGCTAAGTTCGCGGAGGTGGCGACAGCGCTTGCGGCGGATGGTGCGGGAATCGTTCTGCTGGGGCGAGGCGAGGCGGAACTCAAAGCATCGCGCCTTTTGCGGGAGGCCGCGGGCAAGCACGTGCCGATTGTCGACCTTACCGGGGAAACGTCGATGCGGGAGACAATGGGTGTTTTGACGCATCTGTCGCTCTTTATCGGCAACGATACGGGACCGAGCCACATCGCCGCATCGCTGAGTGTCGCGACGGTATCGCTGTTCGGGCCGACATCGGCTGAGAAATGGGGCGAGAAGGGGCCGCGAAATATCGTGGTGGCCGCCCCGGATGGAAAGCTGCGTAAGCTGGAAGTCCCACCCGTACTTGCCGCGGCTCGTTCCCTGCTGAACGGCGCCTCCTGCACAGTCGCCGAAACCGATTCGGATTCTCCTGGTCTCGCTGTTGGAGCGAAGCGTTGACGGTCGCGCCAGTGGTCAAAAGAATCTGTGTGGTACGGCTCGGCGGGATGGGGGATATCCTGCTGGCGACCCCGGCGGTCCGGGCACTGTCTCAGCATTTTGAGACGCAGGATATTGATTTCATCGTTGGTCGCGGTATGAAGAACGCGCTCATCGGTACATCGTATATCCGCGATGTCATCGAGTTCGACAAAGACGGTGACGATGCGCAGATGAAGAATTTCGTCCCGTTCCTGCGCCAGCTTCGAAGCAGAGAGTACGACCTGTTTGTTAATTTTCACCCGAGTCTCAAAACCGGGGCCATGGCGCTGGCATCCGGCGCGGGGCGTGTGCTGACGTTCCGGAAGGACCGGCGGAAACAGGCGGATACGGGCCGGGTGCGGCACGCGGTGGATGATTTTACCAAGGAGCTGAAGCCGCTTGGTATCGAACGGGTCGATGACCGGCAGATGGATTTCTTCGTGCCTGATTCCGCCCACGCCCGTGTCGCCTCGCTTCTGGCGGACGACTTCGGTATCCCTGCGTCCGATCCCCTGCTTGTCGTGAATCCCGCGGCGACGCGGGACATCAATCGGTGGCCTCCCGAAAAGTTCACCGGGTTTCTCAACCAGATCGCCGTTGATTTACCGCAGCTTCGGGTCGCGGTGACCGGCGGGGCGGGGGATGTGGAACTGGCGGACGCCATTGTCGGCGGTCTGGAGAAACCCGAGCAGGTGGCGAATCTTGCCGGTCGGTTGACTGTCAAGGAGCTTGGCGCACTGCTGGCGCGAGCGAACTGCGTTGTGACCGCGGACACCGGCCCGCTTCATATCGCGTCGGCGGTCAAAGCGCCGATTGTCTGTCTGTCGGGAGCCGCAGACCCGGACCGGACCGGCCCGCTCAGCCCGCGCGATCTGGTGGTGATTAAACGTGACCTGCCCTGTGTTCCGTGTCAGGGGCGGACCTGTGCACGCAAAGACATCGCGTGTATGAATCAGATGCCGGTTGACTGGGTCCTGACCGCGGTACGGCAGCGGCTGAAGGGGGCGGCGCTGGTATGACGAGAGATGAGCTGGCAGCGCTCGCCGATGCGCTGAGGGCCGAGGGGAAGCGCGTCGTGTTCACCAACGGTGTCTTCGACGTGCTGC
>JAZKEA010000239.1:33467-37032 GCA_040387315.1 Armatimonadota bacterium
GCAGGCACGGGCGCTTGGGGACGCCCTGCTGGTAGGGATTAACAGCGATGCCTCCGTGCGCCGCCTGAAAGGGCCGACACGCCCTATCAACCATGAGGAGGAGCGCGCTGAGGTTATCGCCGCGCTTGCCTGCGTCGCGGGAACCTGTATTTTCACAGAGGACACACCGCATTCATTGATCGAGGCGGTTAGGCCCAATATCCATGCAAAAGGCGGCGATTACAAGACCGCGGATGCTCTGCCCGAAACGCCGCTGGTACGCTCGCTCGGGGGAGATGTCGTCATTTTGCCGCTGGTCGATGGGCGGTCAACGACGCGTCTGATCGAACGGCTTGGGGAAGGCAACGGACAAGAGGCGGCGGAATGATCCGTGTCTGCTGCACGGTCGGTACCTGGCAGCTTGTCACGCTTGCCGCCGCGCTGCAGCAGATCGGCGAGGATCTATCGGAGGCGTCGGGCGGCCCTGACGAGGTTTTCGAGGACTATCTGGTAGTCTATGAGACTTCGGGCGTGCCGGATGCGTTCAAGGAGACGCTGCAGCAGATGGCAGAGGCTATCTGGCCCTGGAAGCGGATCATCTGGGCCTATGACCTCCTGACATCGAACCGGAACATTAGTCAGCGGCAGTTTGACGATCTTCGGCAGACGCTCCGGGAACGGGTCGGTGTTCCCCCGGAGCAGGTGGATGAGGTCTGGGTCTGCTGGCTGACCCGGCCCGCCGAGAAGCTGGTATTCGAGACCTATCCCACCGCGCGTATCCAGCTTTTCGAAGATGGCTTGATTTCCTACATCCCGGTTCCTCTCTCGAAGCGTCTCAAAAACGATGAGGAGCCGCCGAATCTCTTCTATGCGCTGCGGGCACGGCTGCGAAATCGCCTGGACAGCGTGTGGTCGGTCCGTCGGTACCGACGGGGGCGGCGTCAAATGGACCCGCGACACCTGCGGCGTATCGGAAGCGCCTACCTTCAGCTGACGCCGGACCTGCCCCCGCCGGAAACTCTGGCAGACATACCACGGCGCTTCGTCGATTATCGCTGTCTTGGGGAGGCGCTGGACCGGGTAAAGCCGATTCTGCCATGGGCGGATGTTACCGAGGCCGCTGAGTGCTCTGGCACGCCTGACCGACTGCTGGTTCTAGGGCAGGCCTTGTCCCGGAACGGGATTATGTCGCGCAGTGAGGAGTTCGGCATCTACCGGGATGTGGTCGATGCCATTCTGGCGAAGGGGTACAGCATTCTGTGGAAAGAGCATCCCCGGATCAGCACTCCGTTTTTCGCCGACTTGAAAGTGTATGCCAGAAGCCGATTTCCCGATGCGGATGAGAGGCTGCGGCAGCTTTCGATCCCCCATGCGTTTCCCGTAGAACTGGTGGCGGATCGACTATGTCTTGCGGGCTGTGCCGCGGGCTCCTCGGCGGCGCTTTTCTACCTGAAGCGGCTGTATGGAATTCCATGCTACACCTTCGGTGCGGCTCTCGCGCCCCGCATGAAGGGTTTTGACCTATCGATGAACGACATAATCCGTCGCGATGTGCCCCCGCTTGACGATCTCCCGTCGCTTTTGCCCGCTGTGGCGGAACGATCCGGACAATGAGCAGGGGCGGGTTTCCTGAGTTCGTCTCTCCGCTGACTCCGGTAAATACGCCGGTTCAGCGGTCCGTGGCGAAATCCCCGGCAGCGGCTTCGCGGCGAATCCTGATCTCGCGCACCATCGCGAACGGGGACATTCTGATGGGCTCCCCGCTCCTTGCCGCCTTGCGGGTGGCCCTGCCGGATGCCCATCTGACCTGGATCGTGGAGCGGCGCGAGCGTGAGGCCGTAGATGCCAGCCCCTTTATCGATGAACTGCTGCTCTGGGATACGCCCTTCTGGAAGGGAATGACCCGAACCGGCCTGTATCCGCTGTTCTGGGGGAATGCCCTCAAACTCCGCCGTCTGCTGCAGGAGCGAAACTACGACACGTTTATCTCGCTGCAACCGGAGGATTGGTCCCTTCTTCCGCGAATCGTCAGCAGCAAGACGCGGATCGGCGTTTTTGACACGTTCCGTCAGTATCACGGAACCACGCGGACAAGTGCGCGGACCCGTCTGTACACGCACTCTTTCACAGAAAAGGATCTGCCGGGGCATCGCACGGATCAGTATTTGCTGCCGCTGCAGGCGCTTGGTATCCCCGTCACTGCAGATAAGCGGCTTTATATCGGATTTACCCGAGAGGATGAAGAAGCCGCAGGGGCTTTTCTTTCCACGCATAATCTGCAGCGCTTCGTGATGATCGCGCCCGTTACCGGGTGGCCGTCACGCAACTGGCCTCACGAGCGGTACGCGGCGCTCGGGGATGCGCTTGCACGGCGGCATGACTGTGCCACTGTGCTGATCGGTGGACCGGGGGATAGGGAGGCTGTGGAGCGAGTCGCGGCAGGAATGACGACAAAACCGGTGATCGCGGCGGGCGCTTTCGGATTTCGAACCATGGCTGCGGTGCTGGCCCGCGCGTCTCTGCTGATCAGTGGGGATACCGGGCCCATGCACGCGGCGGCGGCTGTCGGAACGCCGTTTCTGGCACTTTTTGGCCCGACGCCGACGCAGGACCGAGTACCGCTGGTTGGTGTGGGTCGCGCCCTTGCCCATAGTGTCCCGTGCGGCCCGTGTGATAAGAAGCGTTGCGGAAATACCGGTGACGATGTACTGCTTTGCCTGCGCCTGATTACCGTAGACGAGGCTCTGTCAGCCGCCGCTGATCTGCTGACAGGTTCGGGGAGACAACCACTGCCCATGCTGCCGGTTTGAGTGGGCAGTGGTTAATGAAAGGCTGCCTGACAGCGGTACAATGGAAGGGCGCTGTCCTGGCGGCGCTCATGACAAACTTATGCTAACTGCTTCTACCTTTTCTAACGCGCAGGGCCGGGCGGCCGCTATTATTCCCGCCCGACTTGCGGCGACTCGTCTTCCGAACAAACCTCTCGCGGAGATCGCGGGAAAGCCGATGATCCAGCACGTTTACGAGCGTGCGAGCCAGGCCCGCGGCTTTTCCGAGGTTCTGGTGGCGACGCCGGACCAGGAGATACTGCAGGCTGTCGCAGCCTTTGGGGGCAGGGCCGTGCTGACATCGCCGGATCATCGTACGGGAACGGACCGGGTTGCGGAGGCCGCCGCTCACCTGCCGGATGAGATGACGGTTATCGTAAATGTGCAGGGGGACGAACCGCTTCTGGACCCCGCGACCATCGAAGCGGTTGCCGCGCCGCTTCTCGCCGATACGTCTCTTGTGATGGTGTCGCTGATGTGCCCGCTTCCCGAGGGGCGAGAGTCGGACCCCAATGCCGTAAAAGTCGTTGTGGATGTGAACGGGTTCGCGCTTTACTTTTCGCGTTCGCCGCTTCCGTACCGTCGCAGTATCGAGGCGTCATATGCGCCCCGGCTCCATGTGGGGCTTTACGCCTACCGACGGGATTTCCTGCCGATAGTGACACGGCTGCAGCCGACGCCGCTGGAACTCTCCGAATCGCTGGAGCAGCTTCGCGTTCTGGAGAGCGGGTATCGTATCCGTATGGTCGAGAGCGACC
>JAZKEA010000239.1:37042-39372 GCA_040387315.1 Armatimonadota bacterium
CATGCGCCGGAATCCGTGGATACACCGGAAGATCTTGAGCGGGTTCGTGCCCTCCTCCTTGCGAGCACTGCCGGTTGAACCCTGAGTGGCGGCGGGGGGACGCACACCATTTATGAAGAGGACAATGTATGACGAAATCAGTTGAGATAACGCCTGATGTAATTATCGGGGGCGGAAGACCGTTTGTTTTGATCGCCGGGCCGTGCGTGATCGAAAGCCTGGATCTGTGCCGAACGGTGGCGGGAACAGTCAAGGGCATCTGTGACAATCTCGGCATCCCGTATATCTTTAAGGCAAGCTTCGATAAGGCGAACCGGACATCCGGCGGATCGTTCCGAGGTAAGGGGATAGACGCCGGGCTGGAAGTGCTTGCCACGATCAAAGCGGAGTTCGGCATCCCAGTCCTGACCGATGTTCATGAACCGTCGCAGTGCGCTCCTGTTGCCACTGTCGCCGATGTGCTGCAGATCCCTGCTTTTCTTTCGCGTCAGACTGATCTGCTCCTGGCGGCGGGTGAGACCGGTGTCGCGGTCAATGTCAAAAAAGGGCAGTTTCTCGCCCCGTGGGATATGAAAAACGCCGTCGAAAAGGTGCGGAGCACCGGAAACGAGCGGGTGTTCGTCACGGAGCGCGGGGTGTCGTTCGGTTATAACACACTCGTGGTTGATTTCCGGAGTCTGCCCGAGATGGCGGCATCCACGAACGCACCCGTAGTCTTCGATGGAACCCATGCCGTGCAGCAGCCCGGAGGACAGGGGACATCGTCGGGCGGGCAGCGCGAGTTTATCCCGACACTGAGCCGGGCCGCGGTTGCCGTAGGGATCGATGCCTTGTTCCTTGAAACGCATCCAGACCCGGCAAATGCGCTCAGCGATGCCGCCACGATGCTCGCCCTCGCCGATATGCCCGCGCTGCTGCAGACGTTGAAGGCGATTGAAGCGGCGGTTCGATAGCTAAGCTGGGTGTCCAAAGAATTGGTAGTTTTGGCCCGGCTCTTTTTCCGGGCGTAAATGCCCGGCCTGGTCGGCGCTTCGCGCCAGGCACCCCTCCGGGGCGCAAAAGAAAACTGGAAATTCCTTACCTGTAACTGCTTAGGTGCCAAAGTCTTTTCGCGTCTATCTGCTTGCCGCATTTCGAGGCAGAACTTGGACGTAAAGAAATGTGCCGTAATCCCAATAATATAAACGGAGTGGTCCGTAAGGTCTCGCAGGATGAAAACCTGGTACTAATGATAGGGACCGGCTTTTTGTTTTAGAGCCGAGCCGACCCTGGTAATCGAAACCAGAGCGTGACCGATCCGCTCCTTGCGGCGTCCCAAACCGAGGAAGCCGCTGCCGCTTAAAATCAGGAAATCCGAGACGAATAATTGCCAGCACCTATGATGGAGAAGATCAGAGAAGAGCTTTCCGCTGCTCGACCGGAAAAGGTGATGCCAATCATCGGCATTGACCTGGGAACGTCCACCTCTGCAATCGCGGTGCTGATTGATGGTCGTCCAGAACTTCTGCAGGACCCACAGGGGGACCGAATTATTCCCAGTGTCGTTCAGCTGACCCAGGGTGTCGATTTCGTGGTCGGCTCGGCAGCCAAAAACACGGCGATAACCTACCATGACCGTACTACCCAGGAAGTGAAACGGCTCATGGGTACCAAGGATCTGGTCAAGCTGGGAACCCGCACGTTTAAGCCACAGGATATCGCCGCGCAGATTCTGGGTTATCTGAAGCGCTCCGCCGAGGCCAAACTCGGCGAGGGGACAGTGCGTGACATCGTCCTGACGGTTCCTGCCCGCTTCGAAAACGACGCCCGTGAGGCGACTAGGGCAGCGGCGGAATCGGTGGGTTTGAATGTTCTGCGGCTTATCAACGAGCCCACGGCGGCCGCGCTTTCTTACGGTCTCGACAGATTGAATGAAAACCAGAAGATCCTTGTCTTCGACTTCGGCGGCGGAACGCTCGATGTCAGTATCCTCGAGATGTTCGAGGGTGTCCTTGAGGTCAAGACATCGGTCGGAGATGATAAGCTCGGCGGCAAGGATGTCGATGATATCCTCATCAAGCTGTTCCGCGAGAAGTACAGCGAGCAGCATGAGGGGGGCAAGCTCCCGCCACCGTCGCGCGACCGTAAACTGGCCCAGACCCTGAGGGAGGGAGCGGAGAACTACAAGAAGCAGCTTTCGTTTGTACCGTCCGTCGCGGTCGATCTGCCCTATCTGACCCATGAGGGTGGTGTCAGCTTCGACCTGACCCGAGAGATGCTGGATGCCCTGCTCGAAGATATGCTGATGCGGGCGATGGGACTGGTGAACGAGGCGCTTTCTCGTGCCCGCC
>JAZKEA010000239.1:39382-41495 GCA_040387315.1 Armatimonadota bacterium
GATCGATGTCGTGCTTCCCATTGGGGGGGCGAGCCGCCTGGAGATGTTCCGGCGGGCTCTGGAGGCGCAGTGGGGGCAGCCTCTTCGCGAGTATGATAATCCGGACGAAGCGGTCGCTAAAGGGGCGGCAATCGCGGCGGGAATCGAGCGGCGAACCTTCGAGGATTCGCAAAGAGACATCATGATCCTGGATGTTTCGCCGCACCGTTTAGGGGTTTCCGCGATCCGGCAGGTGGGGCCGGGGCAGTTTATCGAGGGATATTTTTCTGAGATCATCCCAAAAGACACGAAGCTTCCTGCAACACAGCGCCAGCAGTACGGGACGATGTTCGGAACCGACGAGACGCCGATCAGTATCCAGATCTATGAGGCGACCACGGACAGTAATCTCTGCGTCGACCACCGATTAATCGCTGAACTGCCGCTTCGCCGCCTGAACGCGGGTGGAAGTATCGTTGACGAACAAATTGTCACCTCGCTGCTCGCGGAGAAAGAACGGGAACAGAGCGAGATGGTCCAGGTCGAGTTCCGCTACACGTTGGACGGTACGCTCGATGTGGCGGTTCAGTATATAGACGCTCCGATGGTGCGTGTAGCGGGCCACTTTGTGGTTACGGGAAAGGGCTCGCAGAGCAACGGCCTCTCCGGCGACACGGCCTCTCACTCCAATAGTGGGAACAGCAGTAACGGGCATGGGAGTGTCAGCAGCGTGCTGGAAATGGAACCGGCGACCGGATCCCTGATCAGCGCCGCGATGGCTCACTGGCGCGAGACGCCACACGCCGATCTGTGCGCTCCGCTTCTCGATCAGGCGGAACGGCTCCTGAAAGACCATCCGGAAGCTTCGCCCGCAATTCGCAAATCGTGTGATGCCGTCAAATTCTCCCTGGTGACCGGGGACGAGAGAGAAGTACGGCAGATGCTGGACGCATTGACAGAGATGTTATTTGAGATGGCTTAAAAACGAACACCCACAGTTCCCGCGTGCCCTGCAATTTCTGATGTGAAAACAGTAGGGCCTTGAATAAATACCGAATACATACCGAGCAGATATACTTATGAACAACATCGGCTATGCGGCAAGTGACGATGATTCGGGAATCCCGGATTATTACGAGATTCTGGGGGTGGACGAGGAGGCGGAGGAGAGCGACATAAAAAACGCCTACTTCCGACTGGTTCGTGAGTTCCGTCCCCAGGATAATCCGGATGCGTTTCAGCAGTTCAATGATGCACACCGGGTACTGTCCGATTCCCGTCAGCGCGGCGCCTACGATGAGAGCCGCCGCAACGGACGTCGTACCCATGTTCTTGTCGATCAGGCGGCAAAGGCGCTGGACAAGGACCCCCAAAAGGCAATGGGGCTGCTGAAAAATGCAATCGCGATGGCCCCGAACGTTGCCCGTCCAAGAGCGCTTCTTGCGCAGGTCTTGATCCGTCTTGAGGAGTACGAAAACGCGGAGAAGCAGTACTACTGGCTCATTCGTGCCAATTCGCATGATGAGACGTTGTATTTTAAGCTGGCTCGGTGTCTGTGGCTGCAGAAGCGGCTGCCAGAGGCGGAGGAGGCGGTTCGGGGAGCGCTTAAAATCAATGCCCGCTATCATGACGCCCTGATGCTCCTGTCGCGAATCCAGGAAGCGATGGACCAGCCGATTCCGGCGGCTAATACTCTGGAGCTTGCCATCAGCAATGATGGTATGGAGAATTACGCGGATATCGATGCGTTGCTGCGGCTTCTTGTGGTGTACCTGCTCGCGGATTACGAGGCGGATGCCGCTGATGTGAGCCAGCGTCTCCTTGCCGTTATTCCCTGCGACGGCTCAGACCTGATGGAGAAGGCCGTACAGCGAATCCTCCGGCGTGCAAATGAGCTTTACCAGAGTGAGCATTTTCGTGCGGCACGGTGCCTCCTCGATATTGTTGCCGAGCGCGCGGAGGGAATGGAGGGAGTGGCGGAACAGCTGGAAACGATCACCCATGCTGTCGCCCTCCGGAATGAAGCGCGTCAGCTTCAGAAGGATAAACTTGCCGAAGGGGCGCTGAAAGAGTATCTTGAGCTTCGGTATCTGGACCGCGCGCCGGAATCCCTTCGCCAGAAACTGGAGGTGTT
>JAZKEA010000240.1:0-258 GCA_040387315.1 Armatimonadota bacterium
GCGCCTCGCTCCGGATTGATCTCTTAACGGCGTCACTGCCAGAAATCACACCCGATAGACAGTGTCTAACACTGTCTATCGGGTGTGATTTTTTTATCTAACGATCCTCTTTCTGTGCTTCTCCTGGCATACTGTTGTTCTGTATGCAAAAAATCAGTGGATGTTCCGACAATCTAAATTACGCACAGTCGTCAGAACGGTTTTAAACGAAGCTTATGCAGCAAGTAGAACGAATCGGTGAAATTTTCGTGCAGCTGG
>JAZKEA010000240.1:268-12412 GCA_040387315.1 Armatimonadota bacterium
AGATCGGTGACCTCCTGGTTAGCATGGGACTCATCACCGAGCAGGACCGTGTCCGGGTGTTGGGAGAGCACTGGGGAGTCGAGTACATCAATCTGGCGGAAGCCGAGATTCCCTATGAGGTCGCCACGCTGGTGTCGCAGGATCTGGCGCGCCGCTACAAGGTGATCCCCGTTGCGCTTGACGGTAATCGGATAAAGCTGGCGATGAAGAACCCGCTCGATATCTTCGCCACCGATGAGATCCGTCTTATCACCGGCAAAGAGGTCGAACCGCTGATCGCCACCGAGGAAGACATTCTTCTTGCGATCCAGGAGTTCTACCGGAACGACGGCGAGGCGGTCGGCGATGTCCTCAAAACGTTTGAGGATGAAGTCTCGCTGGATAACCACCGCGGCGACGAAGAGAACATCTCTATCGAGGAGCTGAAAAACCTTTCCGAAGAGGCTCCTGTCGTCAAGCTGGCGAACATGATTATCGCCAAGGGCATCGTGGAGAAGGCATCGGACATCCATATGGAGCCGGCCCGCGACTGTCTGAAGATCCGGTACCGGGTCGATGGCATCCTGCTCGATGGCCTGATCGTTCCTAAAAAAGCCCAGGCGAGTCTGACAAGCCGCATAAAGATTATGGCGGACATGGATATCGCCGAAAAACGCGCGCCGCAGGACGGGCGCATCTCCGCGACTATCGAGAGAAAGCAGTACGATTTCCGCGTTTCGACCCTTCCCGCCGTCTTCGGCGAAAAGATCGTTATGCGCGTCCTGGATAAGTCCAACATCTCGGTCGGCCTGCATAAGCTAGGCCTCCTTCCCCACACCTTTGAAATGTTTGAGTCGATGATCACGCGAACCTACGGGATCATTCTGGTAACGGGCCCCACAGGTTCCGGTAAGTCCACGACCCTCTACTCCTGCCTCTCCAAGGTCAACTCGGGGGAAAAGAACATCCTGACCATTGAGGACCCGGTCGAATACGAACTGTCCGGCATCACCCAGGTCGGTGTCAACAACAAAGCGGGGATGACCTTCGCCGCCGGTCTCCGCTCTATGCTGCGCCAGGACCCCGACATCATCATGGTCGGTGAGATGCGTGACCAGGAAACCGCGATGATCGCCATCGAAGCGGCGCTTACGGGTCACCTCGTCTTCTCAACACTCCACACCAACGATGCTCCTGGAGCGGTCGCTCGTCTTATGGACATGGGAGTGGAACCGTTCCTGATCGCCTCCGCGACCGTCGGCGTCATGGCCCAGCGTCTGCTGCGAAAGGTCTGCGAAAAGTGCAAGCAGCCGTATGAACCGCCGCGCGATGCGATCAAGCGACTGGGAATGAACCTGGAAGAGCTGGACAAGAGCAAAGTCACCTTCTACCGTGGCCGTGGCTGCGATCTCTGTAAGGGGTCGGGATACAAGGGACGTGTCGGCTGCTACGAACTGATGCCCATCACCGACAAGGTGCGCGAGCTTATCCTCGCCCATGCCTCCGCCTATGCGATCCGGGAAGCGGCCATCGAAGCCGGTATGAAATCTCTGAAGGAAGATGCCATGGAGAAGATTCTGCTCGGCGTCACCACGCTGGAAGAAAGCCTGCGCGTCATCTACGCCGGTTAAAACCGCAGTAGTGGTGAGGCAATTGCGCTCCTGCGGGTAAACTAGGGGCATGCAATTGCTGCCAATCCAATACGAACCCATACTCCACGCCGCCCTCACGGAGGACATCGGCGTGGGAGACATCACGACCCTTTCCACCGTGCCCGACGATGCCGAGGCCCGCGCCGTCATGATTGCCAAGCAGGACGGCGTCCTCGCCGGTATCGCGGTCGGCTGCCGCACGTTTTCGCTTCTCGATGCGCATGTTATCTGGGAACCGCACGCCGACGATGGAGAACGGGTCACGCCCGGTCAGCCCCTCGCGACCATTACCGGTCCGGCCCGCTCCCTGCTGACCGCCGAGCGCGTTGCCCTGAACGTTCTGCAGCGCATGAGCGGCACGGCGACTATGGCGCGGCGCTTCGTAGATGCCGTACAGGGCACGAACGCCCGCATCGTCGATACTCGCAAGACTACGCCGGGGCTGCGCGTGCTCGAAAAATACGCGGTCCGTGTCGGCGGCGCGCACAATCACCGAACCGGCTTGTATGACGCCGTCCTGATCAAAGACAACCACCTCGCTGCCGGTGGTGGCGTCCTCGCCACCGTCCGCAGAGCCCGCGCAGTCGCGCCGCACACCATGCGTGTCGAGGTCGAGTGCAAGTCTCTGGAGCAGGTCGACGAGGCCATCGAGAGCGGCGCGGACATTATCCTTCTGGATAACATGGATCTCGAAACCCTCGCCGAGTCCGTCCGCCGCATCGGCGGTCGTGCCCTCACCGAAGCGAGTGGCGGCGTCCGACTGGAAACCGTACGCGCCATCGCGGAAACCGGCGTTGACCTAATCAGCGTTGGCGCTCTGACCCACTCCGCCCCCGCCCTCGATATCTCGCTGGACTTCCACGTGTGAGACTGCACGCTGTCTATAGCTACGACACCGTCACCTCCACTCAGGACATCGCGAAAGAGAAAGCGCTTGCGGGTGAACCTGCCGGAACTGTTATCACTGCCGCCTACCAGACCGGCGGCAGGGGACGGCGCGGGCGCGGCTGGTTTGCCCCGCACGGGGCGAATGTCTGCATGACTGTCATCGGTGCGCCCGTCGCCCTCGCCGATGCCTGGCAGATCGCGCTTGTGGCAGGAATTGCTGTTGCCGAAGTCATTCAGGCGGGAACGGGAACTGCGCCCACGCTCCGTTTTCCCAATGACATCCTGCTACAGGGACGCAAACTCTCCGGTATCCTCGTCGAGACCGCACCGCACTCAGCGGGCACTATAACGCCACTGATCGGTATCGGGGTCAACGTCAATGTCCCCGAAGAAACATTCCCCGATGACCTGAGGACAAAATCCACATCTCTGCTTCGCGTGACCGGAAGAGAACATCAGGTCAGCGTGGTGCAGAAACAAATCCTCGCCAGGCTCACGGCGCAGTGGGAATTTTTTGAGAAGGGGCTGTTTTCCTCTGTGATCCTTTCTCGCTGGCACGCCCTCGCCGACCCGGATGCCCGCCGCACCTTTGTGCTGGACGGTCAGCCGCTGCTCTGCCGCATTATGAACATCGCCCCGAACGGCGTCCTTACTCTGGAGTCGCCCGATGGCAAAGAGCACAAACTCCCCACCTCACAGGTAATCTTTGGCGACGACTGACACCTCGCGCATCAGTCGAACGGCAGATCCGGCGGCGGCAGCAGCCGCCCTGCCGCCCTGCATTCGTTCGCGTACGCCTCGTGTGGCGAAAGATCTATCGCCTCGCGCGCCGGAAAAATCTCCGATGATACTTCCAGCGGCAAGAGAATCGGCAATGCAAGAGCGTCCATGAGGCCGCACAGCCACGCCGCCTCTTCGCCTGACGCCAGATGCAGAGCAGTCCCGTGCGGACGCAGTGGCAGAACCGTTTCAACCAGCAGCTCCGCCGAAGGATATCGCCCCGCGCGCCACTCCTCGATCAGCGCCACTTTCGCCTCGCCCTCAAAAATCGGCACGAAATCGTCCCTATGTCTCCAGGACTTGATATGAGCAACAGTTGACAAATCCCCTGCAAAAATAGGCGTAAACAAGACTTCAACGGCTTCCGGCTGCGGACCATGTCCGCCTTTGGGCTTCCCGCTGTCGATAGGCTTGATTTCCTTCACTAATCCGCGAAGGATCTGCCACTTCACGACAACGTCTACGCGGTCATCCATCAGGATCTTTTCAGCCCCGACTAATGCTTCCACTACCTGCCGCGTGAATACCTCGGACTGTTCCTTCGATCTTGCTTTGTTTGGAACGATGGAGCGCCGAGACATTGTAAGAGCTGCTTTTAATTCATCTGCAACGGATTTGAGTTCCGCTGCAACATCTCGAAGAAGTGCGTTGACGAAATCCCGCTCAAGTTCCGTGTTTGTGGCGATGTCACGCCTTCGGGCTTCGAGCTTTGCCTGTCGCTCTTTCAGGTCTGCAACCTGTCCCGCCTCTTCTGCAGCAGGCACCTCCTGCAACGCCGCCTCACGCTCCTGTTCACCCTGCCACGCCTGAATAGCCGCTAATATAACGTCTTTACGCGTCACCAGCGCCTGTACCGCTTGTGCTGTCAGACGCTCACAGGAGAGGCCAGGAAAGCAGCGCGTACTGCAAACAATGCCATCCGGAGAGCGTGACGGCGTGCTGTGTCGGCATACGTAGTAGTAGCCGTTCCTCGCATTATTGGCAGAGATCATTCGAAGGCCGCACTTCGGACACACCATCATGCTTGTCAGCATATATTTCCGGTCAGGACGACCAGATAGCAACTGGCGGTTTTCCTCAAACCTAGCCTGCGCCCGGTCCCATGTCGCTTCGTCCACCAGGGCAGGGCAGGGGATGTTGATGATCTGCGATTCCGGTGCCGGGGTCCAGTAGTAGATACTGCTGAGGGTCCGGCCCATCCGCTGTGAAAGTTGACCAAGTCGGCTTTCGTCTTTGTGCGTCTGAAGATGGCCGTACCGCGCTGTCCCTTTGTAAGCGGGGTTTGAAAGAATGCGCGAAAGTGTAGAGCGAGTCCACTTGCCACCCTTTTGAGTTGCCGCCCCGGCTGATCCTAAACGCGCGATGATCGGGTTAAGGGAAACACCCTCATGCGCGTACCACTGGAAGATAAGGCGCACAAAATGCGCCTCCGCTTCCACAACGACATACTTGCCTTCTTCGCTCTTCGGGTACGTTCCTCGTATCACATCGTTTTTGGTGATGATGTGATACCCATAGGGTTTGTTCTTTCGCTGTGGTTGACGGCCTTCCTGAGCGGCTTTACGGTGTCCGCTGATGGAGAGCTGGCGGATGTGACGCCGGTAGAAACGATCCGACTGTGTCTGCATCCCGGCGAAGAATTCCTGCTGATGGTCGTCGGGGCGAATCAGTCCACCCATTAGGTGAACGTGAAGGCGTCCTCCTGTCTCGTGGATCTCCCGAAGGATACGCGGCTGATGCTCGGGCGACCATGTGAGCCGTGACAAATCGTAGCAGATCAGCAGGTCAAACTCACCGGCGCGCAGCCCTGCCAGCGCGCCCTGCAGACCCTGGCGCGTCTGGTAGAGATCACCGGACACACCCGCGTCTTTGTACACCGCGACAACAGGCACGCCGTAGACTCTTGCGGCTATGTCACGGGTGACTTCTTCCTGAGCTTCCAGGGACAAGCCTTCTTTGGCTTGTCCCTGCGAAGAAACCCGGATGATGACCGCTGCCGCTTTCGGCTTAAAATCATCCTGCTGCATGATGGCGGACCTCTCTCTCAAGGGCTTTCAGGCGCTCTGACTCACGGATCAGCAGGAGGATTGCCGCCTGGAATCCGGGCACAAAGCCCCTGGAAACTCCAGGGGCAGCGACGAGGTTATTTTTCATAGGGTGCGGGCTCCTTCGCTGAGCAGCATGTCTCGGTACTGGCACGTTTCCAGTACGTGAAGTGCGAATGCCTCTGCCTCATCAGGATACTCGTCAAGACGATCCCGGAAACTGCGAAGGGATTCGAACCGGGGGCGAACTTCCTCGCGCAGATCAAAGGTCAGCGTCTCGAACTCCGACATCGTGTCCAGAATGCCGTTTCGTACGTACCGCACAAGGTCTGAGGGACGGGAAGTGTTCAGCAGTTCGTTGTTGGACTGAACGGCGGAACTGGAATAGAAGCGTCCGAGAACCAGTTCACGATCTTGAAGGCTGAACCGCTCCAAGAAGAGGCAGACAGGTATACGGCGCGACCTCTTTTGAGGAGATATCCCGGCAGGAATTCTTGCGATAGGGGCATTAAGACGCGTGCTGAAGTTAGAGGTTCGATTTGGCTTGTTCATGCCCGGCGTCCTCTTGGCGCGATTGCCTGGCGGAGCGCCGCAATTTCGTCTTTAGTGAAGAGACCGGACCCGAAGTAGGCTGAATCACGAAGGACACGGACATTCTGAGGACGCCGAACCGTGGCAGATGTCCTTGACAGACGGGGGCTCTGCGTGGAATAATGATCTTGCAATTCTAAAACTCCTTGCGCTTTCTAAGAGCGCGGGTGCAAACGTTAGTCTTTGAAAGCAGTCCCCACACCACATAGGGACTGCTTTCTCTTTGCCTACTTAAAGGCAACCAATCCTAAAACACAAAACCGCTGCACAGGCCCTTCCAAGGCTGTGCAGCGGTTTTGTGTCGTATCCGTCCAAGAAGATTGATGCGGGCGGCGCATAGGACGAAAGAACGATTGGAAACTGAGCAAGTTAGTCTGGAAGGGCAACGGCTTTGCTTGATCTACTTTAACCCACTTGTGATACGCTGTCAAGTTATTTTTGTGTCACAACGCTTTCTTTCCGCCTCCGTCTAGTTCCAGCCCTGTGCGCACACCGATGAGAGCAATAGATTTTCGTAGACTTGGTCCGAGCGAATGCTGATTTGCATTCGCTACACCTTCCTGCAGTTCCATCTGCCAAAACTAGTTTCTTTAATTCAAAAAGGATGAGAGCGCTCAATCGTGACATATTCCGCTTCATAGATTCACTTTCACCAATCTGTTCAGCAGTGTATAACCTGTCATCTGGTTCGTATTCCATTGTAACTACCATCTTGCCAGCACTGAAGTTATGAACGAGTCCCAAACCTGCCGGTAAGTATTTGGAGATAAGAGTGTCGAGTCGGAACAGCGCTTTCCCGCGAATCGCGTCATGATCAGCTTTAGTATCGAGAATCCGCCGGTTGATCGTATATAGTTCGGCGAGCAGGGACAGATGGCGATGCCACTTTTTACGCCATGCTTGAGGTTTGATTTTTACACGTACAAACCATTCCTCGGGGTATATCGACTTCTCCGTGTCAATGTTTTCGGCCCACAGAACTGGTTGCTGCCAGGTTTCTTCACCACCTTGGCGACGGAACCATGTTTCTAGTTCTGTGCCTTCAAGCAACGAAGGATCTTTTTCCCACCCCTCTGGTGGCGGCGCTAGTTGGTAAAGTTGGGTCAGATTAGGGAGTTCTGTATCTCTCCCATTGAATAATGCCATCGTGCTAATCCTTACCACCTGTGATGACGCCACGCTTCCGTCGCCGCTCAATAGCCATTGTGACTGTGCAACTTGCCGTATGTGCTTCTAATGGCACGGACTGACCGCGCCCACAGGTGCAGGCGATCTGCTCCAGCGGTTTTAGCGGTCGCCCGGGATGTTCTCCCTTAGCGCCATTTGCCCTCGATGCCGCCGCCTTCTTTGCCGACGTGCGAGAACCAAGCCAGGCCGCGTACCTGCGGCGATCCTCGGCAGTAGGGGACGCGCTTGTTTCTTGACCATCATCCATCGTAGTCAAATTATACCATCTGTTAGGTTTTTATGAGATTATTGGTGAAACATCTTTATTGTTAGCAACTTCACTGCCACTAGGCACCTCCAAAAACTTTCAAATGTATGGTTCCAGGTACTGACAAAACTGACAAAACCCCTTACCGAAAATCTTTTGTCGTTTAATGCCTGTAAACAAAGGATTGAGAGAGGAGACACCGGAAATGACTCCAATCCACCAGGGAGGATTCTGCTGAAGCAATGCCGGTTTACGATTTCGAGACGTTTGTTCGCGGGGAGCGACCAGAGCCCGACAAGGCAATGGTAACGATCACAAAGCACGGGGTGCTGAGCATGAACCGGAAGTCGTACGCGCTTTTGGGGAAGCCTAAGACCGTGATATTGCGCTACGATGCCAAGCAGAAGGTCGTTGGCGTTCGTCCCACGGAGGAAGAGGACCGGAACGCCTTTGTGGTTCGGCATCATGGCACCTCGCAGATATACACCGTCGCCTTTGGGAGCTTCGCCCGGCACCACAAGATCAACCGTGATCTGTCACGCCGGTACAGCGTGGACATCGCCGATGGCACACTGATCATCGACATCACAAAGCCGGACGGTATGGTCCTGAAGGCACGAAGTGCACCTTCATAGGGTAGGGGAGATGGCCGACTGGAGGCTACGGCGTGCGTGATCGTCTCGGATCTGAGGTTGTCTGAGGTTCGGCACCGTAGATCGCCGTAGATCGCCGGGTATCACGGTGCGCTCAGGATTGATTGTTTTCAATCTTTTCAATCCAGCCACGGGCCACCAGACGGCGCGAAATTTAACAAGAATTAACAAAGTGACGCCTGTTGGGCGGTTGCAGGTCATGTTTCAATGCCTCTGCCTACTACGCAACCGTGTGTTTATTAGGCCGACCAGTAAAGTCAAGCAGAGCGGAGCCAGGATAAGGATAGCCCACTGCAGGTCAGGTAACCCTCGCAGCGCGCCTTCTGGCAGCGAGAACGCAGGAACCAGAATTGTGCAGGGCAGGAAGAAAGCCAGCCAAAGCAGCGGCCATTCATACCAGCGCATTATTAGCCTCCTTGCCAATGTAAAACGACGCAGATCATCATGCATTATGCCACGCAATCACTGTATAGGTGGCACATAGACGGCATAGGGTTACGTTTTCCGATCACGCCTTTATTAGTCACGGATTTTCGTAACCCCTGTCCGCTTACATGGGGTATCTGTGCTTACATGGGGTGTTCGTTCTCAGCCTCTTTATATAGGGAACTAAAGTGGTGCCCTGGCGCATCGAGAACCCGCCAAAACGGAGAAGACACAGGGTGTCCGAGAAGGCATGGGGTGTATGACGCATCGCCCTTTTTAGGGTCCGAAATATCCTTCACAGTGAGACAGGGCGCGTTGCGGCCTGCTGTGGCCTATGGCGTTCCTGTGCCTGCCTCCCACTTTTTGAGGCTCTGCATCACCGGCCCGTAGGTACTTTGGAACGCGCTCTGGTCGGAGGGCGTCATTACGGACACTGACGACCCTAAAGGCGCACGGATAGCGGTCCGCGCATAGTTGATCTCCAGAACATAGCGCCCGTCCTTGGACACAATGGAGCGATGGGCAGACGACCATCTGGAGTACCTTTCAACCCGCACCTTACCACCCAGCGTTGGCTTAACGGACGATGCCACAGGATGAGCGCTCAGGACTACTGAGCCTCCCTCTTTGTCCAGCAGCCTCCGGTAGTTGACGGGCAACGCTTGCCGGATCGGTTGAAGCCATTGGCGCAGCTTCGCGTACTGATCCACCGATTCAATAACGACACACGTGGTCCCAAGACCTGTTCCCCGTGGGGAGATTTGATCTATATAGACGACCTTCCATCCTACCGGGTGCTGACACTCCAGTCGCGTTCCACTCGCATCAAGAGGCACACTGACGAAGCGTTGAAGCGCGACCCCGGAGGATGCCGACTGTTGAAGAGCTATTACCACCGCCCAGATGCCGGTCGCCACGAGCATCAACACAAGACCGACCGTTGCGGGCAGTGCCCAGAGCGAACGCGGTTTCGACTGATTCGGCGCGGACCCGAAAGTGGACTCGGACTTCATTGTGGACACCTTCCTTTTTGAGTAATCGAGTATGCTTGGCGTTTTATACGTAAAGGGACACTTCCGCCAACCCCGCCAACTCAGGAAAAGGCGTTGCTGTTTCGTTGCCGCTTTGTTGCTCTATTGTGGCCCAAACAGACGCGCGAGCCATCACCGGCGTAGCAGTATTTTAAATTCCGCCACTGCGGCGCGAGCTGGTCACAGCCCCCACGATCCGCTCCACCATGCCTGTTGCCAGCAGCATCGCGCCAAGCCAGCGTAACACCTCGGCAGTACCAGCCGCGGCTTTGGGGTCCCAGCTACGACCATTCGTTCCATAGGGGCGAGCAACCATGGAAACCCCTAATGACTCTGAGAACAGCACCAGAGCGAACCCCGCAATATACAGGCAATACACATACCAGCTCGTTGAGGAATTCATTATCTTAGCCTTTTCACGTACTATGTGACCTTCTTCGTTATCATCGTCGTTACCGCCGCAGGAGCCAGTTGAGGAAGCTCCGCCGCGGCGCTTGTGTTTCCGTCTCCGCTGTCTGCACTACGCGCTCACCGTGTGCGGTTTCGCTCGCAGGTTCTCGCAGTTTTTCCGCTAATCGCACAGAATCGCCCGCTGACGCACCCGAGGGTGTAGACATACCAGATGCCGGACTAGAATTGCTCTCCGTGGCACCAGCGAGCATCGCCCGGGTGATTGGTGTCTGTCACGGGTGCAGGATTCGAGGAGATCTGCGCGCTTCCCTTTTTTAGGTCACCAAATTCATGACTTGCCGAAGTGGATCTCCGCAGGGGAACTTCTCCCGATGTCACGAAATGTCACGAAAATACTAAGAAATCGACGCCTTTTTTTATGGACTCCAAAAAATCCAAATTATCCCGGCACTTCATTCTTCTTCATTCTCGCGGCGCTGGATCGCTAACATTCTCGATTCTTTCCAGGTGTGGTTTGACCTGACCCGACTGCCGCCATATCTTGTGAGGGCGAACCGTGAAGTAGCGGAGCTGTGTCTGATTCACCGCAGTAACACTGCCGGCTGCCGATTCAACAAAGAAGTAGCCAGTCTCCCGAAGCTCGCCTGCGATGAACCGGGCCACGTCCTTTGCCGACTCTCCAGAGATCATGCCCTCGGTTTTCAGGGTGGATGTCTCTGAGGAGGCATCGAACGAGAAAAGAACATCGAACTTCTCCATCAAAAAATGATCTCCTGCCTTTCGGAACGTTTGGTTGTTCAAACGTTCCGCGCTCGCCTGCGGTTCGACTCGGCTATGGCTGCCCTTCCCTCCGCTGTCTTTGGACCCGTCGAGCATCCGCCGTGCAGGCGGCACCGTGCCATGAACGGTTCAGCGAGGCGCTGGCAGGGTGTTCCCTTGCGCGTCCTGGCATCGCAGTAGCAGGCGATAGCGGCCCGGCGTGGTGGCTTCTGCCTGCGTCTCAGAATCAGTTGACCTGTACCCTGCGGGATCTCGTAGAACATCATCCCGTTCAGGGCGTCGGTCACGTCTTCCACAAGACTGAGCAGAACGCGGGCCCGGTTCATCTGCGGTGTGTTGTCCGGCAGTCCCTCGCTCCGATTGAGGGCAAGAAGTTCGGAGAAAAGGCCATGCATCTGTAGCACTTGCGCTGCCTCGGCTTCCCGTTCCGCCTGCCGCTGCTTTCCTGTTTTCGCTTGTTTCAAAGTTGGAACACCTTCCACACCCCATGACGCACGCACGCGCGAAGCGGACCATGATTAACCGTCATTATCTCAGAGCAACCTATCTTTTGTCTGGTTGCCTATTCCTTAATCAGCGAGAAGTTCCCCCTCTGACTGATGTTCCACTTTTTTTGAACTGCATCCCACCGCTGCTCGGTTTCCCAGGCTAGTACCAGCGACGTGTTTGGCTGACCCTTCTTTGGATAAGCAATGGTTCCCATCACCCGCCACCGATCAGCTTCGTTTTCATAGGGTGGGGGATAGTCACCCGGTTGTGGTGGCCAGACCTCGGTGACCTGGATCTTTGGACTGAGTCGAGGGTCTGATTTATTTAGCATAAAGCGCCGTCCTGCTGGTCCGGCGCTCTTTAGAAGATCTGGGTGGTACTTTGGCACAACCCAGTTGGTCTTCTGCCAATTGGTCCCCTGAGTCGGGATGTTCCTTCGGCTCGCGGACGCACGGAGCTGTTTGCCGAGGTATATCCCACCTTGAATCGTGAGGCCGATCAGTGGCAGGATAGCGACAATGGCAACGGTGCGGCGATTCAAACCGGTGCCGCCGATGTTGACGGTGTTCCTGATGCCTCCAAGTTGATCTGGCTCGCGCCACCCTGCGCCAGGTTGATTTGTCGCTCGCCCATGTTGATCTGCGTCGATCCCGGCATGGCAACCGCGACGGTAGGAATCTGCAGTTTGCGTACCTGTGCCAGCGCCTTGATCGCCGCCAGGTGCCGGTTATGGGCACGGTCGAGCCGCTTCTGCATCGAGTCGCACAGCGGCAGGCTCATGCCTTCCTTGAGCTTGGTGAAGTAGGTTCGCTGGTACTCCGCTACCTCGAACTCGCAGGCGATGATCCGGTTGATCAGTATCTTCTCCAGCGGCGTTGGGTTCGCCCCCTCCAAATCCCGGCGCTGCTGTTCGGCCTGCTGAAGGAGGATCTCATGCAGGACACTGCTGCCACCACAGGCGAAGTTGAGCACGCTATAGAGGCT
>JAZKEA010000241.1:0-2401 GCA_040387315.1 Armatimonadota bacterium
CCCTCTTCTTTTGGAAGAGGGAGCCGTTTGCGTTTAGGGGAGCCCGTGTTTCTTCATTCACCTGCGAACGGAGAGACACAGGCTTTTTGTTGTTTTGAGGCCTGAGATAAATGAAGGCTGAGTTAGGCGCGGGGATGGGCTTGGCGGTACGCTTCGCGCAGGCGGTCGGTGGCGACGTGCGTATAGATCTGTGTTGTGGAGATACGGCTGTGACCGAGCATCTCCTGAATGGTTCTGAGATCTGCGCCGCTGGAGAGCAGGTGCGTGGCGAAGGAGTGACGAAGCCAGTGGGGCGATGGCAATCCCGGCAGACCTGCGCGGCGGGCTTGTTGCCGAACAGCGCGCCAGATCAGGCCACGGCCAAGCGGCATTTTGGGGTCGTGGGCAGTGAAGATGAACCCTCCGGGCGTTTGTTTGAGTTTGCCTTTCGTCTTTCGGTAGATTTCCAGTGCTGTGAGGGCGTCCCCATGGACGGGGACCAGCCGCTCTTTGCTCCCTTTGCCGCGAACACGCAGAAAACCACCCTTTGTATCTATGTCGCCGACGCGGAGCGATGCGACCTCGGAGACGCGCAGGCCGGAGGCGTACATGAGGGCGAGCAGGGCGCGGTCTCGTTTTCCCTTCACTGTGTGCGGGTCCGGGGCGGTCAGCAGTTTCGCTATCTGCGTTTTGGTCAGGACGTGGGGGAGGCGGAAGGCGGGACGGGCGACGTTATCCACGACGGCGACGGGGTTTGACTTCACGGTTCCTTCGCCGACGAGATAGCGGCAGAACGACGAGAGCGAGGCGCGTTTGCGGGCGATAGAGGTGTCCCGGAGACCCGACCGACGAAGCGCAGCGAGGTACAGCTCCACACCGTCCGGGGTCAGATCGTTGCTGGTCGCGAGCCAGGCAGTGAGGTCGCGCCGGTAGGCATCGATGGTGTTTTTGGACGAGCCACGGGCGGCATGAAGGTACGTTAGGTAGTCACTGACCTGTTTTTGAAGTTCGGTTGAGGGCATCAAAAGGAGGTTTCAGCAGGGAGTGCGCCGGTCCCTGCCGAATCTAGCCTCATGAGTACAAACAACGAAAAGAAATATCGGGTCGGGTTCGCATCGCTGGTGCATGATCATGTCTGGGGCGAGATGCGGCACTGGATGGCCTTGCCGAATGTCGAGATCGTGGCGGCGGGCGATATCAATGGGGACCTACGGGAGCGGTTTGTCAAGGTGACCGGGGTCGAGACGGTCTACGAATCCTGGGAGGCGCTGCTGGAGAACGAGGGCGAGAACCTAGATATCGTTCAGATCGCATCGGAGAACAGTGTCCATGCCGACATTGTCGAGGCGTGCGCGATGCGTGGTATCCATGTGATTTCGGAGAAGCCGATGGCGGCGACGCTCGCCCAGGCGCGGCGGATGATGGCGTCCATCGCGAGTCATGGAACCCGGCTTCTCATCAACTGGCCGACCGCGTGGCAGCCCGCGTGGCAGGAGATGGAGCGGCGGATTCTTGCCGGTGAGATCGGCGATGTCCGCTATTTCAAGTACCGAAGCGCCCATAACGGCCCGCGCGAGATTGGGTGCGATCCGCACTTTGTCGAGTGGCTCTACGATGCCGAAAAGAACGGCGCGGGGGCCTTTATGGACTACTGCTGCTACGGGTCGGCGATGGCGGCGCGGTTTCTGGGACTGCCGGAAAAGGTGACGGGCCTGAGAGGCATTCTCGCCAAAGACTACCCCCTTCCCGACGACAACGCGATTATCACGATGCAGTACGCCCACGCGATGGCGGTCGCCGAAGCGTCGTGGACGCAGGTGACGGGCTACGCGACGAACAATCCTGTCGCGTACGGCAGCACGGGCGCTCTCTCGGTGAGCGGCAAGGAGGGCACGCTGCTTCTCCTTCGTCCCGGCAAGGAGGCGGAGGTTATTACCGCGCCCGCACCAGTCGCCCCGCTTCGCTCGGGTCCCGAGTATTTCATCCACGGTCTGACGACGGGTGAACCGTTCGAGGGCGTCTGCGCCCCCGAGGTCTCTGTGATCGCACAGGAGATTCTCGAAGCGGGTCTGCGCGCCGCCGATACGGGACAAACCCAGACCCTGCCGCTCTAGCCTGCCTCCCTGCACCTCTGGCGGGAATCCCGTGAGGTACTGCCGAGATCCCTGCTGACGTTCCCTGCGTCCCGGCGAGAGTCGCCGGGATCCCCGCTGAGGTTCCCTGCGTCCCGGCGAGAGTCGCCGGGATCCCCGCTAAAGCAGCCGGGAAGCAGAGAACGTCAGCGGGGAAGCAGGGGAACCTACCGGATTGAAGTATTGTTGAAGGCGGGCGGCGCGGAGCGGGTCCAACCGGGTATCACTGCCCGCAGAGGATACCTACCGATGAAAAAAACCTCGCTTCAACGCTTTCGCCCCCTTCTTGC
>JAZKEA010000241.1:2411-6978 GCA_040387315.1 Armatimonadota bacterium
GGCCTGGCAGGAGCCGGGGCCGTCGCCTCCCGGTCGCTTCAGCCGCCGACACGTCCCATTCTTCCGCCCCCGATCCCGCGCCCCCGCCCGATTCCACCTCCCGTCATCAGCCGGAGCGTCCGGGTGACATCGGTCGTCGTCAACGCAACGGTCCGCGACGGCGTCGCCGAGACCGAGATGACGCACGTTTTCAAGAACGATTCCGCCGCCCCGCAGGAGGCCGATTTCCTGTTCCCGATCCCCGCTGGGGCCAGTGTCTCTTCGTTCGCGATGTACGACGGTGAGAAGAAAATGGAGGCCCGACTTCTCGAAAAGGACGAGGCGACGCGCACCTACGAGGAGATCGTGCGCCGCCGCCGCGACCCCGCGCTTCTCACCTATCAGGGACGCGGCGCGCTCCGTGCCCGCGTGTTTCCCATCCCGCCAAACGGGGAGCGGAAGGTCACGCTGAAGGTCGTCACCGTCCTGCCGCGCGAGGGCGACGCCAAAAAGTACGCCTGGACCCTCGTCGGGCCGTACCTGCCGGGAAGCGCGCGTCCGGAAAACGTCTCCGTTCGCGTCGTCGTCTCGTCCGCCCAGTCCGTTGGCAGCATCTACTCACCGACGCAGGAGGTGGACATCCGGCGCACCGATGACAAGAAGGTCGTGGTCACCTGGGATACGTCCGGCGGCAGGACTGCGGGGCTCGGCGAGAACCCGGACTTCAGCCTGTATATCGCCCCCGCAAAGAACGCCGCGAGCAGTGTCGCGCTCTCCGTCCTGAGCTACAACGCCTCGCTTCCGCAGGTCGCCAGCCTCGGCGGCGGCATGCGAGGGAGCGGATACTTCCTCGTCGTCGCCTCCCCGACAATCGTCGATGCCGCGAAAGCCGCACTGCCGCGCCGCGTCGTCTTCGTCATGGACCGCTCCGGGTCGATGCAGGACAACAACAAGATCGAGCAGGCGCGGGGCGCGCTTCGCTTCGCGCTCGCCAAACTTCGCCCGCAGGACCGCTTCAATGTCGTTACGTTCTCGGACCGCGTCGAGAAGTTCTCGCCGCAGCTTATCGATGCCACCCCGGCAAACCTAAAGCGCGCCAGATCGTTCGTCGATGACATCGTCGCCGATGGCGGCACCAACATCGGTCAGGCACTCAAGGATGGTATCGACCAGTTCCCCGAGGCATCGCCGAACGGCAACACGCTTCTCTTCTTCACGGACGGTCTTCCCACCGTCGGCACCACAAATAAAGACACCATTATCCGCGAAGCCGTCAGCGAGAACGGCAAGAAGCGCGCCCGCACCTTTGTGTTTGGCGTCGGTTACGACGTCGATGTCCCGTTCCTCGACAACGTCGCCAAATCCCTGCGCGGCGATGCGGACTATGTCCACCCCGACGAGAGCATCGAGGTCAAGACCAGCCAGTTCGTCGCGAAGACGAGCGCACCTGTTCTGGAAAACCTGAAGCTCACCATCAGCGGCGGCAACGCGGGCGAGGTATACCCCAAACCCGGCGAACTGCCCGACCTTTTCGCGGGCGGACAGCTTGTGGTTGTGGGCCGCTACACCGACGGCAACGCACCCGCGAAGATCACTCTATCCGGAGTCGCCGGTGGCAAGCCGCAGACCTACACCACGGAGACGCGTTTCCCTGCCGTCGCCACCGAGGCATCGTTCCTGCCCCGCCTGTGGGCAAGCCGCAAGATAGGCTACCTGATGGACGACCTGCGCCTGCGCGACAACGAGCCCGTCAAGAAAGAAATCGTCGATCAGATCATCAGCCTTTCCCGCGAGTTCGGCGTCCTGACACCGTATACGGCGCTGTTTGTACCTGAACCGGGTTCAGACCAACCCGTCCCAATGGACGCCATCAGCAGAGTCAATTCTGCGGGCAATCTCGGTGGAGGATTCGGTGGCGGGGGATTTCGCGACCAGGATGGCTATATCGCAGGACGCGCCGCACCGACGTCCGGAGCTGCTGCAGTCGATCTGAGCCAATCAGCGAGAGGACAGCGCACTCAGAACCAGGTCGGCAACGTCTACGCCTACCGCGCCAAATCCAGCGAGGCCATGCGAAAAGACGAGCAGTCTGCGCAGCGCATCCAGAACGTCGCCTCGCGCACCTTCTATCAGGTCGGGCCGGTATGGACCGATGCGAACTTCGATAAAGCCAAGCAGAAAGAGATCGTCAGGGTGAAGCTGTACTCCGACGCCTACTTCGCCCTGACCCGCCGCAACGCGGACTTGGCAAAATGGGCGGCGCTGGGCGACCAGGTCCTGATCGCCGCGAATGCGAAGCAAGCCTTGCAGTTTGGTTTGGAGGGAAAGGAGAGCCTGACCGAGTCTGAGGTGATCGCTCTAGCGGGCAAATAAGCGGCACACAAAAACACGAAAGGGGCTGCCGTTTGGCAGCCCCTTTCCTGGTCACCATGACAGATTCTATTTCACGGGAAAGTGAACACGTTCGCCAGTCTTCGCGGCGCGATACACACCGACTATCAGCTCCAGCGCGGCGCGTGCCTCAGCGCCATTCATAAAGGTGTCACGGTCTTCTCGGATCGCGCCGATTAAGTCTTTCAGGTGCTCGATGTGACCGTCGAGGGGAACCTGGGTCGGATCGGCGGCAGCATTGAACCCAGGCGCAGGCGTGGCAATCTCTTCGTTGCCATCGCTGGTCTGCTTCTCGAAGTTCTTCACCGACGGTGATTCGCCAGTAAGCTGCGCATGCTTGAGACGACTGTTTTCAACGATCACCGATCCGCCCGTTCCGTAAACTTCGAGCGCCTGCGCATAGCCTGGATACATGGCTGTCGATGCGAGAAGTGTGCCCACCGCCCCGCTTTCGAACTCAATACTCGCTGAAATCACATCTTCCACTTCGATGCGTTCGTGCGCTCGGGTCGCCATCGTTGCCGTAACGGACTTGACCGGTCCCATGGCCCACCGAAGCTGATCGACGTAATGAACGCCCTGGTTCATCAACGCGCCGCCGCCGTCGAGGTCCCAGGTTCCGCGCCAGCCGCCGCTGTCATAATAGCCCTGAGATCGGTACCATTTCGTCACGGACTCCGCATAGCAGAGTTTGCCTAATTTTCCCTCCTCCAGGAACTTCCGGAGGGCCCGGATGCCCGTGGAATAACGATGCTGCGAGATCACCACGAGCTTCACGTTGTTCTGCGCGCATGCTTCAATGAGGGAGTCTGCCGCTTCAAGCGAGATATCGATCGGTTTTTCACATACGATATGTTTACCGGCATTCGCCCCAAGCACACCCTGCTTCGCATGCAGCCCGGACGGCGTGCAGACATTAAGAACGTCAAAAGAGGCGGAGGCGATCATCTCGGACAGGTCGGTATAGTGCGGCACACCGTATTTTTCGCCTGCTGTCTTCGCGGTGTCCGGATTCTCATCACAGACAGCGACTAACTCCGCATCATCGGGAAGCGCACTTTATCTATTGAATTCGTCATTACTCATTTTGTGTTTCTTTAGTGATTTGCTGACCCAAGCCTAATTTCGCGTTTTTGCACGATTCTCCTGCGATTACGGCAGGTACTAAAACGTGAAGTAAGCAGGAAGTCGTTTTAATCGCCAAAGTCGTGGTACAACAAACTGCTCCTCATGTCCACATCAGGTACCCGGCATTCACGCCCCCACACTCTCGCCGCTTATGCCACTTCTGTTGTCGCCGTTCCCGCGACAACCTGGGCACTCGCCTCTATTCAGGGGTTTTTAACCCACCTGGACGGTGAGTTTCCACGACCTTTCGGCATAGGGTTTCTTCTGGTTGTCGCGGCAATATCCATTTGGGGTGGTTCCGGTCCCGGCCTTTTCGCACTCCTGCTCTCCGGAATTTGCACCCTCTGCTTCCTGGTAGAACCGGTTAAAGCATGGCCGCTTCTGCGTCCGATAGATGCAGCCGAGGTATTTGTAGAACTGTCCGTTGGTCTAATCCTGGTTACCGTAATTCAGCTGATGCACCGTTCCCGGGAGCACTCCCGATTTCTTCTGGAGCAGTCGCAGAATACGCAGGCTCGCCTCCAGACCATCATGGATGTAGCCCCCGTTGGAGTCATTACCTGCGATGAGAAAGGATATCTAAACTATGCAAATCGGGAAGCGGAGCGTTTCTGGGGACAGGCACTCGTACCGGGAGGACCCGAGACCTGGGGAAGGTATGGACTTCGCAGTGCCGACGGGAAGCAGCGCCAGCCCGGTGAGACGGGACTTCTTCGCGCCCTAAAGCACAATGATGATGTTGTTAAAGATGATGTAATTATCGCACGCCCTGACAAGACCGAAATTCTTGCCCAGGCCAGCTCTGCTGCAATTCTGGACCAGAACCGGAACCTTCTCGGCGCAATGTGTGCGATGATCGACATAACCGAGCGGCGTCAGGCGGAGGTATTTCGCGAACAGGCTCTGCAGATGAGTCGTGAAGTCGCCGCGAGAGAGGGTCTTCTTAACCGCATCGGTCAGGCGCAGCGAGCCTCAAATGATCCGGAACAGGTGCAGATGGTCGCTGTCCAGGAACTGGGAAAAGCGATGGACACCGACCGCTGCTGTTTTGTCGCGGTTGATGTCGTAA
>JAZKEA010000242.1:0-8262 GCA_040387315.1 Armatimonadota bacterium
GTAAAACTAATCGGATAAATCAACTTTGTTCCATCCAACGGAATCGACCGTTGTTCCTCAAACTGGAAAGCACGTCCTATGCCTGTTTATGATGCCTTTTTGGAAGCCAACGCGACCTATGCCGCCGCATTCGATGCCGAGGGAGACGGCGCGAAGCCGATGCCTCCGGCGCGGAAAGTCGCTGTCGTGACCTGCATGGATGCCCGTCTCGACCCGGCGAAATTCCTCGGTCTCGGGATCGGGGACGCCCACGTTATCCGCAACGCGGGCGGGCGTGTCTCCGACGATGCGATTCGCTCCCTGGTCATCTCGGAGCGGCTTCTCGGCACCACGGAGATCGTCGTCATTCACCATACGGATTGCGGCATGCTGACATTCAAAAACGAGGACCTCGCCGCGAAAATCCGGCAGGATCTGGGGGTGGATGTCGGGGACCGCGACTTTCTGCCGTTCCCGGACCTGGAGCAGAGCGTCCGTGATGATGTCGCGACGCTTCGCAGCTCCCCGCTGATACCCGACAATATTCCTGTGTCCGGCGCAATCTACGATGTCCACACGGGAAAGCTAACGTCCGTTACGGAGTAACCGATTTCGGCGACCTCATAAAAGACAAAGCCGCCCTGACGGCGATAGGCGCGCTCGCTCACCCGCGTGAGGGAGTGCGTTCCGTGGGCGGCTCCGAAAGGTATCGGGGCAGCGGCGACGGGGTGATTCGGCGCACGGACGGCGCGATGTTGCGCATATCGGTGACGAACGCGCGAGGGCGGCGCGAAACCGTCAGTTTTCGGTCGCTCGTCCGGCCGATACGCAGGCTGTACAGCTTCGCCGGGAATTCCGCGAGCGCGGCAGGCGAAGCATCCTCCGCGCCAAAGACATCAAACGGCTTTTCGCCGAAAACGGCATCGACGGCGACCGGGCCGAGAGCCGAACGGGAGGTCGCGTGGTTGCTTGCGCGCAGACGCTCGTTCGAACGCGCAAGGATGCTGCCCAGTGTCTCGCCTCGCGAAAGCGGACCGTTCAGTGTCTCCGTCTGGTGTGCCTCTATTCGCTGGCGGAGGTCGGACTCAAGCCCCTATGCAACACCGAGCGGCAGTCCGTCTATCAAAAGGATGCACCGGCCCTGGTCCGCGATCCGCCCGGCAAGAGTGCGGACAAGCGCGGTGCGGTCAAGGCCCGGAGCCGTTTGCGGCTGTGTGTCCGATGCCGGTATCGCCCGAACCGGTGCTGCAGTCATGTTCACCAGCGCCAGGGCCACGGCGAGCATGGTTTGGATTCTGACGCCGGAAGCTTTCGGCGAAACGTAAGATGGCATACGGTTACCTTAGCACAGGACGCCCGGTACTGCCTGATGATCGCAGGGGCCTGCCGGTTAAAAGAGAGTTCACTGGGAATACAAGAGACGGTAAAGAGGATTGATGGGGAATTTTAGCAGATAGTGTTTCCGCCCGTTCTAAGCGGGCAGGAAAGGATTCAGCAGATGGAAATCAAACGCAGTGGCTCACAGCCGTCGACGAAAGGACCCGCCGACTGGTTCACCGGGGCAGTGCGAATCGATCCGCTATTTCAGTCGCCCGAACCGGCGCACGGGGCGGGAAATCAGGTCACGTTTGAGCCAGGCGCACGGACGGCTTGGCACACGCACCCACTGGGTCAAACCCTGATTGTCACGTCCGGCTGTGGGCGGGCGCAGCGCGAGGGCGGCTCGATCGAGGAGATTCGCCCCGGCGACGTCGTCTGGTTCGCGCCGGGGGAGAAGCACTGGCATGGGGCCGCCCCGACAACCGCCATGACGCACATCGCGATCCAGAAATCACGAGATGGCAAGGCGGTGGAGTGGCTGGAACACGTTACCGATGCGCAGTATACGGCGGGATAGGAAGAGGACTCCAATGACTCAGATTTTGACCTACTGCCAGTCCAGAACGACTTTGCCGGAATTTCCGGACAGCATCGCGTCGAATCCTGCCTGGAATTCGGAGGCCGGGAAGCGATGCGTGATCACGGGTTTGATGTCAAGACCGCTCTGGAGCATGCTGGTCATCTGGTACCAGGTCTCGTACATCTCGCGTCCGTAAATGCCCTTGATGGTCAGGCCGTTAAAGACGACTTTGTTCCAGTCAACCGTCGTGTTTTGCTCCGGAATACCCAGCAAGGCGACCCGCCCGCCGTGCGACAGATTATCGAGCAGGTCCCGGAAGGCCGCGGGATTGCCGGACATCTCCAGGCCGATATCGAAACCCTCTTTCATGTTCAGCGCGCGCTGAACATCCGTCAATGTCTGCGTGCGAATATCCACGGCGACGGTCGCCCCGAGTTTTTTCGCCAGCTCAAGCCGGTAGGGATTGACATCGGTGATGACCACATGACGCGCTCCCGCATGACGCGCGACTGCCGCCGCCATGCAGCCAATCGGACCCGCGCCCGTGATCAGGATATCCTCGCCGAGGAGCGGGAACGAAAGCGCGGAGTGAACAGCATTCCCGAACGGATCAAAGATGGACGCGACCTCAAGATCGATGGAGGGGTCATGGTGCCAGATGTTGGTCATCGGGAGGACGACGTACTCGGCGAACGCCCCCGGTCGGTTCACCCCGACCCCCTGCGTGTCTTTGCACAGGTGCCGTCGGCCCGCGAGGCAGTTCCGGCAGCGCCCGCAGACCACATGCCCCTCGCCGCTGACGATTTCGCCGGGGTGAAAGTCCGCGACATTCGACCCGACTTCGACGACCTCGCCGACGAACTCATGCCCGACCACCATGGGAACCGGTATCGTCCGCTGGGCCCAGTCATCCCACTTGTAAATATGGATATCGGTGCCGCAGATACCCGTATAACGGACCCGAATCAGGACATCATTCATGCCGATACGCGGTTCGGGAACGTCTTCCATCCAGATACCGGGCTTCGCGAAACTCTTAACCAGCGCCTTCATCAGTAGCTCTCCTCACGCACGGACGACGGACGGCGGGACGACTTGCCGCAGTCAGATACCTTATTGTAAGCCACGGTCAACGCGCCCGCATGGGGATTTTGCCCTGCGGGCGCAGCGAAGCGTCTGGCCACGGCAGGAATGCAAAAATATAACTTTCCCGTGTCAAACTTTCTTGGGATATCTCGCGATTATACAAGGGTAGGGACCCGCGGCGTGCCGTCCTCCGCCGACCCCTTTTTGCTCTGTCCGGTATTCACAGGAGAATTGAGACATGCCGCTGTATTCACGAATCGCCCTGGTCGCGGGAGCGCTGTTGTTCCTCGCTCCCGCCAGCAATGCCCAGATCCAGACTTATGTGGCGAATCTGAGCGGACTCGCCGAGGATACGCCGAACAACTCATCAGGTACCGGCTTTTCCACCGTTACCCTAAACCTCGGCGCAAACACGATGCGCGTCCAGATCAGCTTTACGGGCCTGGGGAGCAACACGACCGCTTCGCACATTCACAGTGCGACGGCGACGCCGCTCACGGGAGCTGTGGGTGTCGCAACCCAGACACCGACATTTCCCGGATTTCCTGCAGGTGTCACGGCGGGCACCTACGATCAGACGTTCGACATGACTCTGGCTTCCTCTTATAACCCTGCCTTTGTCACGGCGAACGGAGGAACGGCGCTCACCGCTCGGGATGCGCTCTTTGCCGGGATCGCAGGCCAGCGGGCCTACGTCAATATCCACACCACGCAATTCCCCGGCGGGGAGATTCGCGGCTTTCTGGTCGCCGCGCCGGAGCCGGGCTCCCTGGCGCTCCTGGGTGGTATTGCGGCAGTTGGTCTGCCGCTGATCGCCGCACGTCGGCGGCGCAGGACCGCTTAGTAACAATTCTATTCTGTGTTGTAGCGTTTCTGAAAGTCTGGACCCTAAGCTACAGGGGATGAGGGTCCAGACTTTCAAATCCCTCGGGTATAAGGGATAATAGGACAATGTCGTCCGTGTCTGTCCTGTCCCCGCCTGTGTCTGCCCCCTTGCTTGAGTTGAACGGTGCCGTCGTCGTCAAAGGCGGCGTGCGTATTCTGGACGATGTCCACCTCACCATCCGTGCGGGCGAACATGCCGCGCTTCTCGGCCCGAACGGATCGGGCAAATCCTCGCTGATAAAGCTCATCACGCGTCAGTACTACCCGCTCGCCCACCCGCACGGGGAACCGGTGCTGCGGCTGTTCGGACAGGAGCGGTGGGATGTCGCCCTGCTCCGCTCCCGGCTTGGCATCGTCTCCGCGGATCAGCATCACGCCTTCACCGGGGACACTGCGACCAGCGCCATCACCGGGCGCGAGGTCGTGCTTTCCGGTTTCTTCGGCGGTATCGGTCTGGCACGACACCATCACCTGACAGGGGAGATGCACGATCAGGCGCAGGAGGCCCTTGGCCTGATGGAGGCGCTGCCCCTTGCCCAAAAGCCGATGGGGGAGATGTCCACAGGCGAGGCCCGTCGCGTCCTTATCGCACGGGCGCTCGCCCCGAATCCTCCCGCCCTGCTGCTGGACGAGCCCACGACCGGCCTGGATCTTACCACCACGCACCGGTTTCTGGAGACGATTCGGCGCGTGATTGCGGCGGGTAAGACGGTACTGCTGGTGACCCACCACACCGAGGAGATCGTTCCCGAGATCGAGCGGGTGATTCTGCTGCGAAACGGAAGCGTGTTCCGGGACGGTAGCAAAGAGCAGGTTTTGACGTCCGATGCTCTCTCGGCCCTGTTTGAGACGCCGATCCGGGTTCAGCGTGGCGCGGTTCCCGGTTATTTCGAAGCACGTGTACTGCCCCGCCAGAAAGAATTTGACCCTTCATGACGCCTCTTTCCCGACGCTTATTCGCTCTGTGTGGCCTCGCGCTCTCGCTGTCCTCTGTCAGCATCCTCCCCGCGCATTCCGCGCCGGAGGGCTCGCTTCTGATCCGTGGCGGTCTGCTGCTGGATGGAACCGGGAAACCGGCACGCCGCGCGGATGTGAGAATCTCCGGCGGACGCATCACCGCCGTAGGATCGCTGAAGGCCGTCCGGGGGGAAACTATTATCGAGGCGAAGGGCCGGGTGGTCGCGCCGGGCTTTATCGACACGCACAGTCACACGGATGGCGGTCTGCTGGAGAGTCCCACGGCGGAGTCTCAAATCCGTCAGGGAATCACCACGGCGATTGTCGGGCAGGATGGCGGCTCCAACTTCCCGCTCGCTGCCTGGTTCGGGACGGTCGCTGCGAAAAAAGTCGCGCTCAACATTGCCAGCTTCGTCGGGCACGGGACCATGAGGGCGAAGGTGATGGGGGACGACAACAAGCGGGCCGCCACAAGCGCGGAGATCGCTAAAATGGAGGCGCTGGTCGATCAGGAGATGCGGGCGGGGGCGCTCGGGCTGTCCTCCGGCCTGGAATACGATCCCGGCTTGTACGCCACGACCGACGAGGTGGTGTCGCTCGCCCGTGTCGCGGGACGGTACGGCGGTCTGTACATCAGCCACGTCCGGGACGAAGAAAACGAGGCGCTGACGTCGTTTCGGGAATTGATCCGTATCGCGCGTGAGGCGAAGCTGCCCGCTCAGATCTCGCACATCAAGCTGGGGTCGTCACCTGTGTGGGCGAAAGCTGGCGAGGTGCAGCGCCTTCTGGCGTCCGCCCGGCGCGAGGGTCTGGATATCACCGCGGATGTCTATCCGTATACGTACTGGCAGTCGACCATCACCGTGATCATCCCTCATAGGAACTGGGACGACCGGAAAGCGTGGGAGACAGGGCTGGCTGAGATCGGCGGCCCCGGCAACGTGCTGCTGACAACGTATTCACTCGACCCCACCTGGCAGGGGAAGACAATCGCCCAAATCGCGACGCTCACCGGGAAGGACGCGGTGACGGTAATTCAGGAGATCGTCGCCAAAACGCATGGGGAAGGGGTAGGCGTCCAGAATGGCCGTGAAAGCGTTGTGGTAACTGCCATGAAGGAAGCGGATCTGAAACGGTTCATCGCCGATCCGACCATTATGTTCTGTACGGATGGCGGCATTCGCTCCTCGCATCCGCGCGGTGCGGGTTCGTTTCCCCGTATCCTCGGCAAGTACGTTCGCGAGGAGCACGTGATCCCGCTCCCTGAGGCTATTCGAAAGATGACCTCGCTTCCGGCAAAGCGCATGGGGCTGCGGGATCGCGGCACCGTCGCCGTGGGCAAAAAAGCCGACCTGGTGATCTTCGACCCACGCCAGGTCCGTGATACGGCAACGACGAAAGACCCTCGCTCCGCGCCAATCGGTCTCGCTGATGTCGTTGTCAATGGTGTGCCCGTCCTGCGCGGCGGACGCATTACCGGAGCCCGCCCCGGCGAGATTCTGCGCCGCTCCTGAGCTTGTCCGACTCCCCACCCAACCTTCCCCTGGTGCGGAGGGCAAGCCAAGGCCGCTTCCTTAATTTGACTTTATCACACCTATAATTTTATTGTTATCGAAGTGTTGTTGCATCCGACTCTCGTTTTAAGGTATATTCGGGAGTAGTGACCGTAACAATGACGTAATAAGGAGATTATATTTGTGGGTGAACTCGGTACCACGGGGGCGGGTGGGGGCGGGGACCTCGCCCTGGCTCTGCGCCTGCAGGGGGTGCAGCACTGGCCGTATCTTCCGATTCTGACGCGGATTGCCCTGGCCGTGGCGCTCGGCCTGTTTGTGGGCATGGAGCGGGAGCGCCGGGGCAAAGAGGCGGGGATGCGAACGTTTGCGCTCGCTTCGCTCGTCGGCTGTCTCGGCGGACTGCTCGGGGATGCCTACGCGCTGCTTGGCCTCGCGCTGCTCGGCGTTCTGATCGTCTTTCTGAACTGGCAGCGGCTCGTGACCAACCAGACCGCCGAACTGACGACATCTGTCGCCTTGGTGGTAACCGGCGTCATGGGAGTCTTGTGCGGCAAGGGCCACGATTTCACGCCGGTGGTGGTGGGGATTTTCGCCGCGGCCCTTCTGGCCTGGAAGGAGCGAATGACCCATTTCAGCGTGGGGCTGACGGAAACCGAGCTTCGCGCCGCGATTCTGCTGGCGATTCTCGCCTTTGTGATCTACCCGGTCCTGCCCGCCCAGGCCCTGGACCCCTGGGGTCTCATTCTGCCGCGCTCCGCCTGGGTCACCGTGCTTTTGATCGCCGCGGTCGGATTTGGCAACTATATCCTGCTCAAGCTGTACGGAATGCGCGGCGTCGCCCTCGCCGGATTTCTCGCCGGTCTGGTCAATTCGACCGTCGCGGTGACCGAGCTCGCGCAGCGAATCCGAGAGACCGCCATGGTTCCGAAAAGTGGTGATTCACCCGTCAGCAGTGATGTCGCCTCTTTCACCGAAGTGGCGTATGAGGGGACCCTGCTGGCGACAACCGCGATGCTGATGCGGAACACGGTTCTGCTTCTGATCCTCGCGCCCGGCGTGCTGGTGCGCGGGGCGCTGCTTCCCCTTGCATTGATGCTCGGAACCAGTGCGCTCCTGGCACTCGTCCGACCCCGGTCGTCGCCGTTTCCGGTCTATCGCCGCTCCCAAAAGCTGGCCCCGGTGTACAACGAAATCCGGGAGTCTGAGGAGCCGGAAATGGCGGCGCTGCCGGATAGTGCTGTGCCACCCAGCCCGTCGATGCGCCTGGAATCGCCCTTTTCGCTGCAGTCGGCGCTCAAGTTTGGGCTGGTGTTTCTCGCGCTCCACGCTGCGGGAACCCTGGCGCAGCGCTGGCTCGGCCCCCTGGGTTTCTATGCGGTCAGTATCGCCGGTGGACTCGTTTCAAGCTCCTCGGCGGTCGCCTCCGCCGCTTCACTTGCAATCCACGACGGCGTGACCCCGGTCGAGGCCGGGATCGGGGCGGTTCTCGCGTCCCTGTCCAGCGCCTTTATCAGTCTTCCGCTTCTGGCACGTGTCGCCGCGCAGCCGCCTCTGACGGCGCGGGTTGGGCGAGCGCTTGCGCTGATCACGACCGCGGGAATTGTCGGAGCGGCGCTTCAGCTTCTCTGGTCCCGCGGCGTCTGGCCCTTATGACGGTCCTGCTAATCACCGGCTGAGGACACGGGCGAGGAACTCCTTGGTGCGCTCTTCTCGTGGTGCGCCGAAAACCTGTTCGGGAGGGCCTTCCTCCCGAATCACGCCCTGATCCAGAAAAAGTACACGGCTGGCGACCTCTCGGCAAAAGCCCATCTCATGGGTCGCCACCAGCATCGTCCGGCCCTCGCGAGCCAGCTCCTGCATTACCTCCAGCACCTCGCCGACAAGCTCGGGATCGAGCGCTGATGTCGGCTCGTCGAAAAGGAGCACGGCGGGGTTGAG
>JAZKEA010000243.1:0-2852 GCA_040387315.1 Armatimonadota bacterium
CTAACTTATTTGCCTGCTTTTGATTGACATACCCTAACGTTAGGGATATAATAACAGTGTCAGGAAGGAAGAGTAGCCGACCTGAACATTCTTTGGAGGGAAACCAAAATGACGACCTACGATCTCAAGACAGCGAAGCGAATCAGCTTCTTCGGAGCCAAGAAGATGAGCGACGCAGGGTACTGCTACACGATCAGCCCCGCGAACCCGAACGTTTTCAAGGTCTATCAGCCGGGTGCCGAAGTCGGCGGGAACACCGGATTCTACTTTGTTCAGCTGGAGACTCCGAATCAGGAACTCCACTGCTTCTGCCCCTTCTTCCGCGAGAACAGCTACTGCAAGCATTGCCTCTGGATTCAGTGGGAAGAGGACGCGCGAAAAGAGCGAGAGGCCCGAGAGGAAGAGGAAGCATGGGCGAGAGCGGAAGCCCTGGAAACCCTGGAGCAGTGACCGAGACGGGAGGGGAGAAATCCCCTCCCCCATCCCGAAAAGGAAAAGCGATGCAGACAGCAACCATTGAGCAACTAGCAGCAGCCAGCGCGCCCTATGCGCTCCAGATCAACGGGGACCGGCTCGCCCCGGCGCTCCAGCACGGGCAGTACGTGGCCGTGCAGCCGGGTCGGACATCGAAGACGGGTGACCTGGTGGTGGCCGCGATCCGCGAGGAGAAACCCGCCGTCATGCGGCAGAACGCCGACGGCGACCTCCTGGACAACAAAGGCGGGTACGTCCCTTCCGGGCAGTGGCGGACGCTTGGCATCGTGACGGGAACCCTTGCCGTCGGGAGTGTCTACCATGCCTGACCTTGTGATCTATGTGGAGGGTGGCATCGTCCAGGCGATTGCCACCGCCCTGCCGAACGCCGATGACCTGAACATCCTGGTGGTCGATGAGGACAAGGGCAGCGAGACCAGGCTCTCCGCCTCCTGGCCGTGGGTGATCTCGCTCGATGCGCTCCGGGTGCATCATCCGGAGATATGGAAAGCCGCGGCGGACGCCGACGACTCCTAGTTCCTGCCGGGTTATGCTGTAAGGTCTTACAGCATAACTCCCCCGTTGTTAACACATGTGTTAACAGGTTCCACCAGCTGCAGCGCCCCGCCGATTTCCCTCCCGGCGGGCGCTGTTTTGCGTCAGTTCATCCAGCTAGCGTATCGAATCCACCAGTTCTTTGATGGCGCTTACTTTCCACACCTTTCCTAAATCCGATTCATTGTTTATGCGACCGCTGTAAATCCCTAAAAATCGTGAGGTAGTCCCATCGACCACCATATTTTGGAGGGTGCCATCGGGCATCTCACAAAGATGCATCCCGCCGCTTTGATGTGCGATCACCGCGGAGCCGGACTGCCCTGGACGACTCCTACAGTCGATTAAGAATAAAGGGAGATTGCCATAATCAAAATCCATTTCAGAGGCCACAAACCCAGTGGCCCAGATGGCTGTGAAAGGTCCTATAGGTATAGCAAATGGAAACCCGACCACGCTAACGGTACTCGCGGGTCCAACATGGCAACGAGGGAAAGTTTCGCCAAGATCATAAGGCAGTAGATCCACCCCTTCCAATTGCGTCAAAGGCAGGGCAACAAAGTCTGCGTTTCTGCCGAGAACGGGATGTTCAAGCCAGAGCGGTTTCTCTGATCCAGGTTCGTAAAGTTCCTGCCGACGAAAAACCGTGTCAGGATATCGGTCGCCGTCATCAATAACGACTACACCGCCCAAACGCCGACTTCGATGTGCAATCAAAATATTATCGGGAATCGCGCCAGTCGATGAAAGAGGCGCATCTGTATCTTGATGTCTACCAGTAACGTTGTGCCGGTTGGTTAACAAAACGGGACCGCGCACGGAATTGACAACAAACCCGGTACCGCTGCTAATCGCTACTTCTCCGAACTGCATTTGAAGAAGTAGCGATTTATAGGACGCTTCATGCAGATATCTATGCATTTTTGCTATGCCGCTCGGCCTGCTCCTGGTACGCAGCCAGGTCGCGCCCGCTCCACTTCTTCCGGCTCCCCTCGACCACATGCGGGACGTTCTCCCGGATTGTCTTCTGGGACATCCCCGTCGCTTCGGCAGCGCCGACCAGCGTGTACCAGCGCTCCGGCTCCTTGGACGGCGCAGCGGCGACAACCGCCTCGGCGTTCTGCTCCAGCTTCTCGGCCAGGCGCATCATCGCGGCGACGAGCTGAGCCGGTCCGATATGCGTGAGGGCAGAATCATCGCTCCCCAGCGCAAGCTCGCCCATCAGGCCGACCAGCGCCGCTGCAGAGGTGTTTCCGGCAGCGGGTGCGGACGTTTCCACCGGCTCCGTCTGCTGGTTCGCCAGCCACGCCCCCGCCGTCTTCGGTGTCAGCAGCCCCCGGTCCGCCTCGGTCATCAGCTGCCGCCACTTCTCCACTGACTCCACGGGGTAGCGCCAGCCCTGGACGCTCTTGACCTTCACCGCGCCCAGTGACTCGGCAACGCCTGGCGACTCGGCAAAGCGACGGATCCGGGAATAGGTGACGCCGATCTGCTCCCCGATCTGCTTCAGGTCGTAGAGAGTCGGGCCGGATTCCGTTGCCTCGGATTCGCGGATCTCGGCTTCGGCGGTATCAATGGGTTCCACCGTTTCCACGGTTTCATCCACATCGGCGGTATCAACGGTTTCAACTGACACGATAAACCTCCAGGAGTTTTTGCTTCTCGGCCTCGACCAGATGCAGCCAGGTGGTGCCGTCGCGTTTGACTTTCATTCCGACAGGAAGACGGTTCTCGGCAGCCTCTGCTGCCAGCGCTTCGAGTACGCCGGGAGGGATCGGCATCTTTTCTCCTGATCCCTTATCCACCAAGTCTGGCTCTCTCTG
>JAZKEA010000243.1:2862-5132 GCA_040387315.1 Armatimonadota bacterium
TGAGTATTCTTAGAAGTAGTCTGATGCGTACTCTCTGTAATAGTTGGGGGAAAACCAGCCTGCTTGCTGGGGGTTTCTCCCCTATCTTGTTGGGGGAAATTCCCCTGCCTAGTTGGGGGAATTTCCCCCATCTTGTTGGTGGCATCTCCAGTTGGGGGAAATTCCCCCAACTGGGTGGCAGGTACATGCCCGGTCGAGGAGTCACGCGGGATGCTTTGGAGGTACTCGTGGAGCAGCTCATAGAGGCGGTCTTTGTTCAGCCGGAACCAGAGCCGGGCCGGAACGCCGCGCCGCTCCTCTTCGAGGACGCCGAGCTGGATCAGCCGCTTGCGGGCACCTTCCTGCTCGTAGCGGGTCAGCGCTGTCTCTTCGAAGATCTCGTCACGACCTTTGAAGAACCAGCCGTCACGCTCCTCGCCTTCCGCGCCCAGGTGGTTGGTCCAGTACCAGAACTGAGACAGCAGCAGGCCGGCCAGCGAACTGCCGACGGCGTGCGCGAGTGAGGCTTTGTAAGCGATGGTGCGGTCGCCGCCGAGAAGGTTGGCGACAGGGTCCATGGTAGTGGCAGTGGCGGAGTAGCCAGGCTGCTTGGGGGGCGCAGGTGTGCGCGAGGTGTTGACGGCATTCTTTGCCGTCTGGTATGATTGCTTCAAGATGTTACCGGCCTCCTAGCGCCGGGAATCATCGAAGGCCCTGCTCCCAACTGCCAAGAAAAGAGCGGGGCCTTCGTTCGTTATAAGATTGGATGGATTCTAGCAGGCGGCGCCGTAGCTGTCAAGCCTTGTGCTTAGGCCGTTGTCTTGATGTGACAACAGGTCAATCACTCTAGGTTTGGCCGATCTCCCCTATTGAGAACGCATCGACTTGATTTAGCATCCCTCTCCAAAGCCCGCCGTTTTTGGGTTCAAGAGGTTGACCGGGTGAAAAGAAGCGCGCGTTCCGTAGATGGATGAAGCGAATTTCATCCATTTTGTTTTTCACTTCCTCTCCCGACCAGAACTTTATGGCACCATCGAGAAAATCTTGCCAGATTTTCGTCACCAAGTCGACCGTGTCTGCTTTACCAGTTCCACTCCCCCGAATGTCTTCCGGCCCGCGAGTCGCTTCGTAGGACTCGATCATCATCCTAAAATAATCAACCGAGCTAATGAGCTCCCCGGTGATAACGACACCTTTGACATTGAGTGTTACGCCAGATGTCGCTCCATAACTCGCCATAAGGATGAGGACTTTCAGAGCCGCATCCGTTTCTGGGTAATCAGGCTGGTCACCCTTCGCCAAATCATCAACACTGATTTCTGGTCCGTCCGCCTTGTTCGCCAATAGCCACCTTCTTTCCGCTGTTGTCTCGTTGTCACACTGCGTCATCGCACCGCTGGACGCCTCAGCACTCATAACTTCGTAACTCCAAACTGCAGGAACATAACTCATTTTGTCGGGAGTTGAACGCAGATTTGCGGGAATCCAATCTCAAAACAGCCCCTAACAAGAAGCGGATCTATTCGTTGTCCCGTTGTCACATCCGCGCATCGGGCGCTCATCAATCCGCACGTACACTCTCAACGGAGACGGGGCGGTAGCGAAAAGCCTGATCCACCATCACGATACACTTGAACTTCCAGGAGCCTTTCGGAGCGACATAGGTGATGTTGTCCATAGCGCTCTCGATGGTGTTCCCGCTTTTGTCCGTAATCTCGAATTTCACTTCGGCATAGCGGAGCGGGTGATCGGATTCGTTAATAACCGTGCCCGTGATATAGGTCGAGTACTCTTCGCTCCGAGCTTTATAACCAGTCTTCAGCGCGACATCGCCTCCGCGCATCTCGATGCTCGCTTCGTAAGCCGCCTTCTCGCGGGCTTCCTCTGCCGCTGCTTTGTCCTCCTGGGCCTGCTGCTCCCGCTCCTGTTTGATTTGCAAAGCCTGCTGTTTTTTCGCCTGCGCGGCTGCGGCTGCGGCTGCCTTCTTCTCCGCAGCGGTTTGCGGTCGCGGGGTGGCTATTGGCGCCGTTTGCGAGGCAACAGACGAGGCCTCCGATCCTGTTTTACTGGCCGAGTTATTCAGGGCGTTGAAAGCCGCAACCAAGCAAAAGAAGGTAGCAAAAATAATCAAAACGACTTTGCCAAGAGCCATAGGCTGCTTTACTGGCACCGTCGGCGCGTGAGGAACCTGCGGCACCTGTGGCTGTATGGGGTTTACGCGAGGGGCGGGGGAAGATGGCGTGACCGTTGCCGAAGCTCTGGACGCGAAGTGGTGTTGCAGCGGTATTAGC
>JAZKEA010000244.1:0-5450 GCA_040387315.1 Armatimonadota bacterium
GTATGAAAACGACGAGATCACCTTCGGAGATGTCGCCCTTCGATTCGTTCGTCGTGGCGCTGAAACCGAAGGCGCAAGGTAAAACGGGACCTGTCCAGATGATTCCTGCCGGAAATCAGCTATTTTTACTGATCGGGCGCGGATCTATAATTTTTGCCCTGCTGCTGTTTGCCGTAGCCTTGATTGCCGCGCTTCGCTCTGTCGGTGGTGGAAGCAGCAACAGCGGCGGGTAAGCGAAACTTCCGAAACCTCCACTTATGAGTAATCGTTCAACTTCTTCTCCCACAAATGTCTCTGCCGCACTGACCTACACCATCGGTGCGCGTACCGATAAGGGCATGCAGCGAAGCGCCAATGAGGATGCGGTCGCACTGCTGGAGATTTCCGGAGCGGATGCGGCTTTCGTCGTTGCAGACGGCATGGGTGGTCTTCGTGCCGGGGATGTGGCCTCAAACGAGGCGATCCGCGTGGTGGAGCAGGTACTGAAAGAGCGTCTGACCGCCTCCGAAGCGTGGGAAGACCCTTTCGTTGTGCTGTCGGAGGCCTTTGTTGCTGCCAACGATGCGGTGAACGCTCTCGCGAAGCCGACCGTCGCGGAACCGGAGGAAGAAACGCGAGATTCCGCCGCCCCGATACCCGGCAATGCGCTGATGGGCACAACCTGTGTCGCAGGATTGGTTCGAGGGACCGAACTATTCCTGGCCCATGTCGGTGACTCACGAGCCTATCTCTATCGCGACGGCTCGCTTCTCCGACTGACGCATGATCATTCCTTTGTCGCCGACCGCGTCCGCGCCGGAGATATGACCGAAGCGGAAGCGCGTTCAAGCCGGTTCCGCAATATGATCACGCGGGCCATCGGAATTGAGGCAACCGTTTCCCCGGATTTCCGTCAGGAGACGCTGCAGCCCGGCGATGCGATAATCACCTGTTCTGACGGCCTGACGACGATGATGGAAGACGAGGAGATCGAAGTTCTTCTGGGGTCGCGCACGGTCGCTCGCCTTTCTCCGGAGCGCGCCGCAAGCGCTCTGGTGGATGCCGCCAATAAAAAGGGCGGGTCGGACAATATCACCGTCGTTATTCTTCGCGCTCACGAGCCGGGACAGGAGAACGCACTCGCTGCCCCGACATCTCCCGCTTCCACTGTCTCGAAGAGCGCTGTGCCCGCGGTAGCCGCCGCGGGCCGAGACAGTGATACAGCCACGCCCAGACCACGCGTCACGGCAGGCGGGGGGCATAGGGGGGCGTCGCCGTTTACGGTTCTTCTGGCGGCTGTTGGTCTCCTTGCCGTGCTTGCGGCGGGCACCATCGCCGCCTCTCCGGAACTTCGCACCCGTCTCGCCGGGCTATTAGTGCCGGTTAAAACCACCAAAACGGGCGGTGTACCGGTTGATTATACGAATCTTGGCTACGCGGCTCCGGAAAAGTTCGGGCCGGACACGCTGGCTCGCGGCGACCTGCTCTCCTACTCTCCCGGCGCGGGTCTCTACTTTGTGACCGAAGTTTCGGGCAAAGTGGCAAATATCGGAAGTGATGGGGAGGCGGTCAATATTATCGAAACATTGACACCGGCTCCTCCGCCAACATCACCGCCTCCGGATACTCGCGTCTTTGTCGCCAGTGACCCGGCGGGAAATATCTACCTCTCCTATACAAAGCGCAAAGTTATCGAAAAGAAGACGCCTGAGGGAAAATTGCTGCTTCGTCTCACCGGCTTGGACCAGCCGGAAGCTATCGCGATAGATAAGTCGGGCAATCTATACGTGGTGGATTTTAACCAGATAAAGGTGCTCCGCGCCAAGCCAAACGCACTCGCGATACAGAAGCAGTCTGCCACACCGCCTTCCCCTGCGGCAAAGAAGTCAGGGAAGTAGGAGTCGCCAGGTATTATGGCTGCGGGACGCATCGGCAAGTATGAGCGCATCGATGTGCTGGGACACGGCACCTCTGGTGTGGTTTACCTTGCCTGGGATACCCTTCTCCGTCGCCAGGTGGCCCTCAAAGAGATACGCGCCGACGGTCATGAACTGGAGCGGGTGCTGGATGAAGCGCGTGTTCTGGATCGGCTGCGCCATCCCAACATTGTCAGCGTCAACGGGGTAGACGAAGTCAATGGCGTCGTTCTCATCGACATGGAGCTAATCCGGGGACGAAACCTCGCCGCGGTTCTTCGTGAGGCCGCCGGGACGCCGATGCCGCTTTCAGAGGCGTCTCGCATCACGCTCGCTGTGCTGTCGGCGCTTGGCTATGCTCATGAACAGCGGATCGTGCACCGCGACATTAAGCCCGCCAATATTTTGATCGGCGATGACGGCGCGGTAAAGCTGACGGATTTCGGTCTGGCAGAGGCGCTGGGTACGGGCTCGGTCGCCGGAGGTGGGGGGACATACCCCTATATGGCCCCCGAGGATTTCGCGGAGGACGCGGACTCCGATTATCGTTCTGACCTCTGGGCTGTCGGCGTGGTTCTCTACGAGATGCTGGCGGGACGCCGACCGTTCAATGCCGCGCGTTTGAAAGACCCATTCTCCTGGAAGCGTGCCATAGAACAGAGTGATCCCCCGCGCCTGTCCAGCGTACGTCCGGATCTTCCCGCGGGCGTTTCGGATGTTGTCATACGGGCTCTTGCCCGGTCTAAGGCGTCTCGTTTTCCGACCGCCGCTGTGTTCGCAGATTCACTTCGTGCCGCGGCGGCTGCCGCTGGCGCCGCGTCGCCCGTAAAGATCGCTGTGAGTCCTCCTTTTGACCTGGATCTCGGCAGCGAAGAGGGCAGTGACGAGCCCACTTTCGTTTTTGGCAATGGGGCCGTGATCGCCTCGACGCTGGATGAACTTCTCGCCGGGGCCGCGCGTCACTGGGATGAGGCTCGTCGGGCTTTGATCGATGGTCGCATGGAGCGTTTCCTTCGCGCGATTGGGGAAGTACACATAGCGGGTCTTTCCGCGGAGCTTGCCGCGCGGGCGACGGAGGGCGGCGCGAACCCTGATCGCCTGCTGCGTGAGTTTCTGAACCGTTCACGCTCTGAAGTGGCACTGTCGGATGCGGCATCACCGCAGGCTCTTGCGGGCGGTGCGGCATCGACGCCTTTGCCGCAGCGAACCGCGCGGTTTCGGCTGCGTCGTCCGTCCGCTCCCGCACCGGAAGAGGCTGCGCCGTCAGCGCCGGGTCCTGCGACCATGGTGGCCGACGTTCCGAACCTGCGGGAAGATCCGCCTACGATAGCGGCTCCGCCCCCAGTACGTGAACGGCTGCGCATGAGGGAAAAAGACCGTTCTGCCGTCCCTCAGGTTTCGACTCCGGAACCGGTTCCGGAGGAAACGGCGCGACCAATGGTGAAACATCGTTGGTGGTTCTGGCCGCTGCTCGTGTTCGTTCTGTCGCCTCCCGCGGCAGCAATAACGGCGGTGCCATCGACAGCGCTGGGACGAATGGGGCGTTTCAACAATCTTTTGGAAGCATGGACCGCCGCGGGTATCCTGGCGACCATGGTGCTCCTCGTCTGTGTCGTCCGGCGCTTGCCGGGGCTCGCCCGGTTCCTGTGTGTGCTCCCGATTGCGGCGGGTCTGGTGGCTGCCGGGGCGCTGGCGAATCAGGCGCTGGGGCCGCGCCCTACGCCCGATGACCTGGTGCAGGTTTCAATCGCGGTCTTGTTTCCCTTATTTATACTTCTGGTTGAAGCGGCGACGGTCGCCAAGCAGTGGCGGCTCTGGATCACGCTGACCATTGTGGTGGCTATCCTGACCACGCTGCACTATGGGCGGTTTTTCGGATGATTTCACGTGGTTGAGCTATTAGTTTCGGTTCAAAGAGGAGCGATGGTATCGTGACAACGCGACGTATTATTCTGATCGTGCTTGCCGTGCTGCTGGTGGGCAGTGTCGGTAATTTTATCTTCAACGGAATCAGGACCCGCGCTGAACTAGCCCGGATCTCCGGAAAAGACCCCGCGCAGCAGGAAGCGGGCGTTCGTAACCTGATGGCGCGCGGCGTCCTTTTCGACGCGCTTCAGGGAGGAGCCCCTCAGGAGACGCGCCTGGCGGCAATCGCCGCGCTGGGACGTATCACAGAGGGTGGCAAGGACCCGGCGGCATTCAAAGAGCTTCTCCAGATGCTGAAAGATCCCGATACCGAGTCCGCGGAGAAGAAAACGCACCCGGTTCGTGATTCGGCGAAGGATACCGTTGCCAAGGTGGGAGCCGCTTATCCTGACCTTATCGTTCCGGCGGCTAACGATCCCGATGCCAATATCAAAGCCCAGTCGCAGGCTGCGCTCAAGGTAATTGGGGCTCCGCTTCAAAACCAGATGGCAGCGAAGCTCGGCGACGGTGGTCTGCGTGCCCCCCTCGGCGACATCCTCTCCGGAATTGGGCCACAGACCATTCCTCTGATTGCCCCTTACCTCAAAGAGCCTCTTTTAAAGCCGGATGACAGCACCGCGAAGATCCAGCTGATCGAGATCATGGGCAAGTTCAAGACGGCAGAGGCGGCCACGGCAATTATTCCTTTTGCGAACGACGCCGACCCGAATGTCCGACGTTCTGTGGTGACATCACTGGCGAACATCGGCGATCCGGCGGGTGCCCCCGTTCTTATCGCCGCTCTCAAGGATACCAGCACGGACGCCAGCGCTCGTGCCGCGGCGGCGGGTGCGCTTGGGGCCATCGCCACCCCGGAAGCCAACAGCGCCATGGGCACTGCTCTGACCGACTATGACCTTTCCGTCGCCTCCTCCGCCGCTGCCGGTTTGCGCCGTGCGGGCAACTCCGCGGAAGCCGTGATCGCGCAGGCCCTGACAAGCAGTAACTCCTATGTTCGTATGCGTGCGGTGGAAGCGGCAGGGGGACTCTCAAGCCCGGCTCTCGCCCTCCGCACACTCGCCACGGATGCCGATCCTGTGGTTCGTTCCGCAGCCGCACGGTCGGTAGGGGATATCCTGGTCACGAATAAGACCGTTGGTGCCGCCGCACTCACGCCGCTCCTAAATGCCCTCTCCGACCGAGATGGGACGGTGGCAAGCGTCGCCGCCCAGCAGCTCGGCAGAGTCGGGCTTCCGGCAGTCGCGCCTCTCAGTACACGCCTCGCCAGCAGTGACGATACGGTGGCGTACTACGCCTCACAGGCTCTGAACGGCGTTGGGAAGCCGGCAGTCGATGACCTTCTGGCGTTGGCACAGCCTGGTAAACCTGCCGCCCGCTGGGCCGCGATTACTCTCGGCAATATCGGCGACCCACGGGCAGTTGCCTCTCTGGAGGCGCTCACGTCGTCTCCGGATGCCGATACGGCCTACGCAGCCACGTCCGCGCTAGCCAAAGTGCGGCCCGGTTAGTCCTCTCCCGAAGCAACACTTCACGGACTTCACCTCCCGCATAAAACAGCCTTTTGTTTACCCCTCGCTTGCGAGGGGTATTTATTTTGTATTGTCGTGCTTCGGAAAAAGCCGCCTGCAA
>JAZKEA010000244.1:5460-6860 GCA_040387315.1 Armatimonadota bacterium
TGCAAGGCAAAAGAGAACCTGAGCGGCTCAAATCTACGGTAAATCCGAGGCCGAAAAGGAGAGTGAATCAAATGGCGGACAACCGAAACCCGCTTCTGCCCAACACGGCAGACAACAGCAATCTGACCAATCAATCCGGAACGACCCGTGAGGCGATGGCGGATTCTGTAAGCCGAGAAATGGACCACGATGAAGTAGATGACCTCCGTGCCGCATCTTCGACCAGCACGGTGCCATCCAACCTGAATGCCACTGCCATGGGCAGCGCCTACAATACTTCCGCACCGGTTGGGGCAAGCCAGGGCAGCTATGCGACAGGAAGCCGCTACTACTCACCCGTGGAGGGGCGAGAGCATCTGTCCGGTTTCTTCGATTCGCGCGAGGAAGCCCAGAATGCGGTCCACAGCCTGGAAGGTCTCGGCGTCCCGCGATCCGATATATCGCTCGTGTTCCGGGACGACGATAACGGGCGAGGGAAAACAGTAGTCACCGATTCCACTGGCTCGCACGCCGGAGAGGGGGCAGGTACCGGTTCGATAATTGGCGGCACTCTAGGTGCGATTCTGGGTGCACTGGCCGCGACCGCTACCTCTGTCGTAATTCCAGGTGTTGGTATTCTCATCGCAGGGCCGATTGCGGGGGCTCTTGCCGGTGCCGGTGCGGGCGGTCTGACCGGAGGTGTGCTTGGCGCTCTCGTCGGCGCAGGTATCCCTGAGGAAACAGCGCGCACCTATGAATCCGGTATTCAGCGCGGCGGCGTCGTGGTGGTGGCGGATGTACCCGCGCATCTCGCGGCTCAGGCTCGCTCTGTCCTGAATTCTGCGTATTAACTCGTTCTGAAAACAGAAAAACCGAACGCCGCCAGGGTTTCCCCTGGCGGCGTTCGGTTTTAAGCGGAGAGGGTGGGATTCGAACCCACGGTGGCGTTAACCACACTCGCTTTCGAGGCGAGCGCACTAGACCACTATGCGACCTCTCCCCAAAGAGGTTGTCTTTTACTGGATCAATCCCGTCTGAGGGACTCGAACCCCCGACCTCGCCCTTAGGACGGGCTCGCTCTATCCATCTGAGCTAAGACGGGTCTTCTGACTAAGCAAAAGGCGGTCCCATTGGGAACCGCCTTTAAACCCACAATGCGCCCGAAGGGACTTGAACCCCTGGCCTTCTGGACCGCAACCAGACGCTCTATCCACTGAGCTACGAGCGCAAGACACACTGTTGTGCAACGCACAACAGTGTTAAAGATACCATGCGCAAATATTACTGTCAAGGTGATTTTGACGACGCGCAGACAAGCCTAACTCAAATAAGTCCCTTTAAGTAAGGTTTCTTAACGTTCTCTTAACCTTTGGGCAAAAGCTGTGCTATAGTATGAGAACTGGTTGTCGTTCCCGCTAAAA
>JAZKEA010000245.1:0-4483 GCA_040387315.1 Armatimonadota bacterium
CCATGGAGGCCGATGTGGGCGGCGACTTTCTGGATGCGTTCGCGCTGCCGCAGGGACTGGTCGCGCTCACCGTCGCGGATGCCTCCGGGAAGGGATTGAATGCGGCGGTCCGGACCCTTCAGGTGAAAAATGTGCTGCGTGCGTTCGCCCGCGAGTACCCTTTCTGTCCAAACCAGGTGATCTCCCGCCTCAATGATTATGTCTGTGACACGCTGACGTACGACGGCAGCAAGGACGACTACTATTTTGGCGGATTTGTCTGCATGGCGCTTGCGATATTCGATCCCACGACCGGAGAGGGCAGTGTCGTGTCCGCGGGATGTGAACCGGCGACTGTCCTTGCGTCGGATGGCGCGATCACCAGTTTCCACAGCCACGGCCTGCCTCTGGGTATTCAGCGGGCGACGCGTTACCAGATCGCGCCCCTGCATCTGAAACGCGGGGATACGCTGCTTCTCTCCACGGACGGTATCACCGAGGCAAGAGCGCGGCCCGGCGGCGACTTTCTGGGCTACTCCGGGATGCTGGCGCTCGCCCAGAGATATCGTCACGCCGCCTGCGTCCGCCAGATGGCGGCGGGTATCCTTGACGGCGCGCGCGAGTTCGGCGGCGGCGTCCTTCGTGATGATGCCTGTCTCCTGATCGCCCGCAAAGAGCCCTGATGCCCTGATGGTTTGGACGGGGATGTATCCATCCTCCGGTGGAAGCCTTTGGCTTGGGTTCCCTCTCGGGAACGGCTCTCGTGCAACCCTGAGCCTTTGGAACCTCACCAAACCCTCCCGTTTCCGAAGGAAACGCAAGCTGGAAGCTTCCACCGGAGGATGGATACATCCCCGCTGTGCATACGGGAAAGGAAGCGCGATAACTACCCTTCGGCGTTACCCCGAAAAAATACCGGCGATATATTTTTGTACACGCTCGTGTTCACGGTCCCGTTCACAGTTTGCACACGGTGCCTCCGTACTATGGGTTCATCAAGAGCGCGAATGACTCGCGACCTGGAAAACCAAACGGAGAAACTGTATGAAACCGATACCACTGCAGATGCAGCAGAACCTGATTCTGGTAGCCACCCTGTTCGCCGGGATACTCTTTGCGCCGCAGAATATTGCGACCACCTTTTCGGAGAAAGAGGCGCGACGTCATTCTCTCGCTCCTATGGCGGAAGCCGTCAGCACGGCAGTCTCCTACGCAGCCCGGCCCGCATCCGGCGCGGCAGTGCGATCCCCGGAAAACACTACTGCCCGGAATGTGCCGAAGACACCGCGCCGGACCACGCCGAAGGCCGCAGCGAGTGTGCCGCTGGCGCTGCAGGGGGAATGGGTGTGGGACTCCGCGTACGGCGGGGCGACCGCCAATGAGATCAATGAAGTGACTTTTTCGCGATTTAACTTCCGTCCGGACGGTCGGTACTCCTTCGTGTATTCGGTAAGGCAGCAGTTCCATGGGAAGTCAATCGAATCCGTCACTACGGAGGAGGGGACCGCCGCCTTCTATGACAATGGGACGTTTGTAATGCACCCCACTGAGGGTCACTTCCAGGGAAACACGGAAGGGGGATTTGTCAGCCGCCCGATGGAAACAGTCGAATTGGGGGAGCGCACGTTATACTGGGGCTGGCGGGAAGAAAATGACAACCGGAGCCTCTACCTTGGACCCAGTAAAAAGAGTGCGGCGCTCTATACGCCCGCCGCACAGGCGTGACCGCCGCTGCCGTTGGTGACCGCGGTGGATATAACCCGGCTTCGCCTCCGAAACCAGCGTATCCGGCAGGGAAATCCGCTTGAGCCGGAGTCCGCACGAACTCCAGGCGAACTGGTTACCCGAATGGGCGCGTTTCAGGCGCAGGACTACGCGGGGGCAAAATGGTCGCTCGGTCTGCGTCTGCCCGGCACGACGGAGGCGGAGATCGATCAGGCGGTTGCCGATAGGACCATCGTGCGGACGTGGCCGATGCGCGGCACCCTTCACTTCGTCCCCGCCGCCGATATCGCGTGGATGCTGGAGCTGACGACGCCGCGAATCCTTGCGGGGAGCGCCGCCCGGCACCGGGATCTGGAGCTGGATGATCGAACCTTCGACCGCTGCCGGGTTCTCTTTGCGGAAGCGCTCCGAGGCGGTCGAACTCGGTCGCGGGCGGATCTTCTGCAGACTCTGGAGGACGCGGGAATCCCGACCGGCAGCCAGCGCGGCTACCATCTTCTCTGGCGGACCGCGCAGGAAGGACTGATCTGCTTCGCGCCGCCGCACGGGAAACAGCCCGCCTTTGCCCTGCTCGATGAGTGGATACCCGAGTCGCAGCGCACCGTTTTCGCGGACCGACGTCACGCCCTGGGGGAACTGGCGCGGCGCTACTTCACCAGCCACGGCCCGGCCACTCTGCAGGATTTCTCCTGGTGGAGCAGGCTGACTGCCGCCGATGCCCGAACCGGTCTGGAAGAGTCAGCCTTGTCTCTGGAAAGCGTGGTTTTCGAGGGCCGAACTTTCTGGATGCCGCCCACGACCAGCGACACGCACGAGACTCATTTCGACGACGAACCGGATGTGTATCTGCTGCCCGGATTCGATGAGTACCTGCTCGGCTACAAAGATCGAAGCGCGGCCCTTGACCCCGTTTACGCCCGGCGGATCGTTCCGGGCGGCAATGGGGTATTCCTGCCGACTATCGTGAGCCGGGGGCAGGTCATCGGAACCTGGAAACGAACCGTCACGAAGCGTTCCGTCAGCGTCGTTCCCGAGCCGTTCCAGCCGCTGAGCGAGGCCGAGGAGAAAGCCCTCGCCCTCGCTGCCGAGCGCTATCGGGAATATCTTCAGGAACCGTAATCAATCGTGAGGAAAGAGCGCTACTACGGGCAGGCGGCAAGGACAGTCACAAATTTTCTGTTCACGATACTGTTCACGCTATGACTACGACGGGTCAGTAGGATAGGGGCATACGATCTCAAACCTATTCTATGAGGACCTGTCGAATGAAATCATCGTTTTCGCTTTCCCTTTTTTCCACGGCATACCGCCGCCATAACACCGCGCCCCTTGCGTCCGTCGCCTGCCTGCTGGCGACAGCGGCTCCCACGGTAACCGGTGTCGCATTGACACTGCCTCTCGTGACAACGTCGGCATCAGCCGCCGCCGCGGGGCCGAATTATGAGGCCGCTCCCGCCTCCTCGCTTACCCGCGTCGCCCTGCCCAAGGGGGCGCTGCGTCTGACCCCGAGTGCCGTCCCGGATTCCGTGACCGATGTTCTCAAATCGCTGGTGAAAGCGGGCGGTGATGGCGTCCGTCAGGGCAAAGTGGAAGTCCTGGCCTGGACCGGTCCGAATTTCACGGTGTCGAATCTTGCGGGAATGCGGGCGAAGGTGGGAAGCGGTCTGAAAGCAAGCGGATGGACTTACGAAGAAGAGTCGGAAACGAAAGACCAGCCGTTTACCCTTGTGACCGTGATGCGCCGGGAGCCCACCAAGCGCGGAATCATCGGGGTGTGGGCGCACGCGGACGACACGCTGATGCTTGCCTGGACTGAACTGCTGCCTGCCGCCGATCCGGAACCCGCCGATAAATCGGAACCCATCTCCTCAGGCGAGCGCAGCCTCAAGGGAATCTTCGATGGTCTTCGGAGCAAGCCCATGGAGACGTCGCCCGTCCCGAAACACGTTCAGGTGGCGTCCGCGTCTGAATCCGCCGGGGCCGCGCCCGCGGCATCGGCCTCAGCGACCGAGTTTACAGTTCCCCCCACACAGCTCAGTGTGAACGTCATGAAGAGCGCACTGCCGCCGCTGCCGTCGTTCCCTAAGCTCGCCCCGAAGCGGGGTGTCGTGCGTGGGTATGTGAAGGACGCGAAGGGCAATCCGCTGAAAGGCGCGGTGATTGGGGTCCGGTCGTCGTCCGCGGGCGGTTTTTACTCCGGGGCGTCCGGCAAGAGCGATGCGAAAGGCTACTATGAGATTGCGGTTCCTTGGGGTGCCGCCGAATTCTATACCGCCTCCATAACGCAGGACTACGGCGACGGTCGGGCGGCTTTTGGCCTGCATCCCGCCGACGGGGAAGCGGACAGCTTCGCCACGGCGAACGGTCTGGTCGAGAACTGGGTCCTGGTTCCCTACGGAATCGCGGATCGCGACAAGGCCAGCGACGATCCCAAGTATAGCGGAAACTACTACGGCGGCACGCTCACCATCAGCTATTATGTGATGGACTCCCGCTTCCCCGATGATCGAAGTCTTCCGGAAGGCTCGGAGATCGAGGTGAACCTGATTCCCGCCGGTCCCCTGATCGATGGAAGTACGGGAAAAACGTTCGTCCTGCGTCGGCGCGTGCAGGAGAGTGCGCCGACGACGTTCTATGTCAACAATGTGCCGGTGGGCAACTACAAGATATTTGGTGACGCCGGCGGCAAGTGGAACCCGGAGCTTAGCTTCAGCATTACTGCCGCAAAGCCGACAGTAAACAATATTATTTTCGAAGAGAATGACTCTAAGTTTGAAGG
>JAZKEA010000246.1:0-4292 GCA_040387315.1 Armatimonadota bacterium
AGATACAGGCGAGCAGACGAATAAAACAGGTGTCGCCGCGCTATAGAAGGAATGCTTCGACTGCTCTGACCACCCAGATGCGTCATGCTGACCGAGGGAACCAGAAGTATCTTGCCACCTTCATTTCCTAAGACGTGCCTCAGGCGATGACAGAGTTCCGTTTCCTCTCCGTAAAAGAAAAAACCCTCGTCCAGCAGGCCAGCACGCCGCACCGCTTCGGCACGTATCATAAGGCAGGCCCCCCCTATCCAGTCAGCGGCGAATGGTTCCATAAGAGCGCGTTTTTCCGCATCTTCAAAATCGGGAATCGGATACGGCGATTGAGAGCGATCCAAATCCCCGGTCCACTCGCTTCCTGGACCGGGGAACCGTGCCCAGGAAAGCTGCGGCGAACCATCACCACTGAGCAGGAACGGGCCGCAGGCAACGGCATCCGGGCGATTACTCAGGGATGCGCACAGGCTTGCCAGAACGGACGAAGGCATACGTGTATCCGGATTCAGAAGAAGCACATAGCGTCCTTGGGCCCTCCGCAGAGCTAGATTTGTCGCCCGAGCAAAACCGAGATTCTCTCGATTCGCGATCAAATGGACCTCGGGGAATGCCTGGCGCACCATCGCGGCACTGCCATCGCTCGAACCATTATCAATGACAAAAATCTCCGCATGTAAAAACGGTGATGCCTGCAATGCCGCGCGAAGAGAGCAAAGGCAGTCCGACAGGAGTTCTCGGGTATTCCAGGAGACAATACTTATCGAAAGATCGATCAGCTTATTTCTCCTTGGGACAAACAAAGACTCATGCTGCAATACTATCGTTTACCGCACAGGCTTTCCGCAGTTCCCTGGCAACGGACTGTTAAGAAGTTAGTGGTAAGGTACAATTTTTGCCAGGGAATGATCCGCTATGGCTGCTCAACGTAAACCTCTCTTCAGTCCAGAAGAATATTTAGACCGGGAACGGTATGCCGAGAATAAAAGCGAGTATATTGCTGGCGAGATACTCGCGATGGCAGGCGCGAGCCTCACCCATAACCGTATAACCCTGAACCTTGGCGGTGAGCTTCGCGCACGTCTCCGAGGAAGCTCCAGTAGTCCGTTTACAAGTGACCTTCGAGTTCAGGTAAGCGCGGCGGGCCCTTATTTTTTCCCTGACGCATTGATAATCTGCAGCGACCCTGTTTTCCGGGATGGTCGAGAAGACACGGTGCTCAACCCGGTTGTACTAATCGAAGTGTTGTCTCCATCTACTGAAGCGTACGACCGAGGAGAAAAGTTCGCATACTACCGGCGTATGGAGTCACTACAGGAGTATGTTCTGGTTTCACAGACGCGCCCCCGTGTTGAGCGTTTCACGAGGCAGGGAGATTTGTGGGTACTGGAGGAGTTCAACGGTACTGATCCTTCAACGGTACTGCCCCTCGTTTCTGTGGACTGCTTGCTGCCGCTTGCAGAAGTATATGCGGGTGTGACATTCCCGGATGAAGTAGTCACTTACGCACAGCTACCCTGAACAACAGAAGGAAGTCACGCGATAAAAGAGCATGATGGATTTGATTAATTGGGCTGATTTTGAGCGTGTAGAACTGCGCGTGGGAACCGTGATTGCTGCTGAGGAATTTCCGGAAGCGCGCAAGCCTGCATATAAGCTGACGATAGATTTTGGTGAAGAGATAGGACAGCGTCGCTCCAGTGTTCAAATAACGGCTCTGTACTCGAGGGAAGAGCTTGTTGGCAAGCAGGTGATAGGCGTCGTGAACTTTCCGAAAAAGCAGATAGGGCCTTTTCAGTCCGAGTGTTTGATTACCGGGTTTTACCGTGAGGATGGAAATGTCGTACTCGCGATCCCGGACAAACCCGTGCCCAACGGCAGTAAGCTGAGCTGAGCCTCCGAAATAAGAGGTTGCAGGCAAAAGAAAGAGGAATGCATGGAGAATGAGGGGCAGATAGTTGTTCGATTAGCGCGTGTGGAGCGTTTGTTGGACGCCATTGCCAAGCATATTGGCCTTGATCTGGAGACAGTAGAGATGAGCGCCGCCAATCCGTCCTCTCAGGTACTGACCTACATTCGTGAGGGTCAGCTTATTCAGGCAATCGCGGCCTACCGCAACGAAACAGGAGTTGGCCTGCGGGAGGCGAAAGACGCGGTTGAAGAAATCAAGCGCGGGATGCAGAGACGCTGAGGCGCGATACAATTAATGAAATGCGACTGAAAACAGAAACTGAAATCGCCGCGATGCGTGAGTCCGGCAAGGTGACCGCGGCGGCCCTGATAGCAATGCGAGATGCCATCGTACCGGGTGAGACGACGACGCTCCAGCTTGACGAGATAGCCGGTGAAACGCTGGCGAAGTACGGGGCAAAACCGGCCCTGAACGGCTACAAGCCCCCTTTCTCACGAGTTCCCTATCTCCATAACACCTGTATCTCCGTGAACGACGAAATTATCCACGGCGTCCCGCGAAGCGATTACGTGCTTCAAGAAGGTGACATCGTCGGTCTGGATCTGGTGGCGAATGTCGACGGCTGGTGCACGGACTCAGCGATCACGGTTCCGGTCGGCGCTGTTTCCGACAAGGCCAAACGCCTGCTGACCGTGACGCGTGAGGCGCTCTATAAAGGTATTGCCCAGGCCAAGCCCGGAAATCATATGGGCGATATAGGTTCCGCTATTCAGCGGTTCGCGGAGCAGCAGCGCTGTGGCATCGCGGAGGACCTTGTGGGACACGGGGTTGGGACGGCAGTCCATGAGCCAGGATTGGATGTACCGAACCGGGGGCGCGCAGGAAACGGCGTTCGTCTGGTTCCGGGAATGACCTTCGCGATTGAACCCATGCTGGCTCTTGGCAAGGGAGCTACGCTGCAAAAGAAAGGCGATTCCTGGACCGTTTACACGAAAGATCAGACCCTGGCTGCCCACTTCGAGCACACAGTCGCGATCACGGATTCTGGCGCTGTTATCCTCACCCTGCCTGCCAAGGATTAAGTCAGGGCCCTGTCTCACGTGGCTGAGACAGGGCCTTTAAGCCATTCAATCGGTTGATTTGATTTATAGCTAAATTATTTTTTTGGCGCAATTGATTTAGCGTTAATGTGATGTATACTTCTTCCAAGCCAATGCGAAGAAGCAGTGCGCCAACACTCAATGATGTAGCCCGTGAAGCCGGGGTCAGCGCGATGACCGTTTCCGTTGTTGTCAACGGAACAGGCTCCAACACACGTGTCTCCGAGGACACACGCCGCCGTATTCACGCCGCCGCAACACGCCTTTGCTACCGCCCCAATGCCTACGCCCGAGGTTTATCCCGCCGCCGTATGGATACCATCGGCGTTGTTGCCGTCGTTGATGGAAACGAAGTCAACCTTTATTTTCTGGAAATCCTGAACGGCGTTCTGGAAGCGGCGGCAGAGCGCGGTCAGAATACGATTGTCTTCTCGGTCAAAGGATGGCAGCCGGAGCATCTGAACGTCACCCAGTTCTGCGATGGTCGTGCCGACGGCATGATCTTCATCGCCCCTAACCTGACGCCCGAGTTCGCCGAAGCCCTTCAACAGCGACATTTGCCGTTCGTCACGATCCACCACGGCAGCGAACTCCCAAATACGGTCAATTTTGATGTTGAGAATGAGAGGGGCGCCTACACGATGGTGCGTCACCTGATTGATCAGGGGCATCGTCGCATTCTGTATTTGTCCGGCGACGCTGACGGCTATGATGTCAGGCAGCGGCTGGCAGGGTATCGTCGCGCAGTAGAGGAGGCAGGACTGCCGTTTGACGAATCGCTGGTTTTCCCTGGAAGCTACAGCTCAAATTCAGGCAGACAGAGAATGACGCAGATTCTGGCACAAAACTTGTTTGGTCCGTTTCCGACAGCCATTTTTTGCGGCAACGATGCCACAGCGCTTGGCGTCATGGAGGTCCTGACGGAGAACGGCATACGTGTCCCGGAAGATGTTTCCCTTGCTGGCTTCGATGACACCCTGACCGCGCAGATTATAACACCACAACTTACAACAATGCGGCAGCCATTTAGACATATGGGCCGCCGTTCCGTCGAGGTGCTGATTTCACAGATTAATGCGAGCCGTGGCGATAGCCCGGCCAATGATTTTCAGAGATTAGAACAGGAGGAAGGCGCCCCTGCAGGTTCAGCTTATCCGGTACAGAAGACTCCCGATATTGACGTATTTGAGGTAGAGCTCATTATTCGTGGATCGGTCGGGCGACCGCCCCTCCACCCATTCATCCCTACATCAGGGAAATAAGGAAGAGATACTATGAAACACCGTCGT
>JAZKEA010000247.1:0-3126 GCA_040387315.1 Armatimonadota bacterium
GGCGGTCTTCGATTCCCCAGCCATGTTTGTAATCCTTTTCGAACTAAAAAGGACCGGCCCACTGCCTGCGGGGCCGGTCCTGGCTTGTTATTTCTTAAGCGGCTTTTGGAAGAAGCTCGACTTTGATCCAGCCGGGGCGGCGTTCGTTGAAAATGGAGTAGGCCGTTATCGCATCCACCATCGGCTCCCGCTCGGTCAGGATCATCGTGGGGTCGAGCGTACCGTTCTGCACCAGATCGATCAGCTTTGGGATGTACTTGCGGTGGTGGCAGTTGCCCCCCTTGAGCGTCAGGTTCTTGTTGAACGCCATCCCGTAGGGGTACGACTCCAGGGTCTGCGGATAGACCCCGATGGTCGAGAGGGTCCCTCCCTTCGCGATCCCCTGCACGGCCCACAGCGCCGCCTGAACCGGCGCTTTGCCCGGCGTGAAACCGGACGGCGGGTTCTGGTCCCGCGCGACCTTCTCCACCTGCTGGGCGAACTCCTCAGCCATCTGGGCGCTCTCCTTTGCCGCCGGTCCGCTTATCGCGGGCTCGGCATCGACCCCCACGGCATCGATGACACGGTCCACGCCGATCCCGCCCGTCAGCCGCAGCAGCGTCTCGACCGGATGCTCTTCGTTGAAGTTGATAGGTTCCGCACCCTGCTTTGCCGCCATAGCGAGGCGTGATGGCTCCGCATCGATGGCGAAGACACGGCCTGCCCCCTTCAGGAATGCGCTCGTGATCGCGAACTGACCGACCGGCCCGCACCCGAAGACCGCGACCGAGTGGCCGGGCTTGATGTCGGCCAGGTCCGCCCCGAAGTAACCCGTCGGGAAGATATCGGAAAGAAGGATCGCCTGATCGTCGGTCACCGCGTCGGGCAGCTTGATCAGCGTCGTGGCGGCGTGGGGAATGCGGGCGTATTCGGCCTGCAGTCCGTCGAAGGGGCCAGTATCCTTGGGCCCGCCGAAGAAGGCGGTTCCCTTCGAGGGGCCGTTGGGGTTGGCGTTGTCACACTGGCTGTACCAGCCGTCGCGGCAGTAGGAGCAGAAGCCGCAGCTGATGGTCGATGCCACCACGACGCGGTCGCCTTTTTTGAAGTTGCGGGTGTCCTTTCCCACCTCCTCGATCACACCTACCCCCTCATGCCCCAGGATTGTCCCCGGCGTCATAGGGGCAAGGGTACCCCGAACCATATGCAGATCCGTCCCGCAGATCGCCGAGGCGGTCAGCCGCACCAGGGCATCGGTCGGTTCCTTGATCTTCGGTTCCCGAACGTCATCGAGTCGGATGTCGCCGACGCCGTGCCAAACAACTGCTTTCATGGTAATCCCCGTTCTTTCTTTTTCGCCCGAATTCACGCCTAACCTACCCACGAAAAACGCTTTCAAAAGCAGGGTAACGAAAAGAACGGGGCACAAATCAAGAAAAATCGGGTAGTGAGAAACCCCGCTCGGCTACGGCTTTGTTACCGGAGCGGGGGCGGCAGCCGTCTTCGCATATTCCGACGGAGTGGTGAAGATCGCGCCCTCTTTTGTGAGGAAATCTACGATCTTGACGAACTGATCGAACCCCGCGTCGTCCCACTGAGCCGGGTGCCCCTGAATGACGAAGTAGGCGCGTTTGGGATAGCGATCGTAACCCGCGACGAACTTTTCAAGCGACGGCTTGAAGATCGGGTTCTCGATGTTGACGGGCCCGACACGGTCCAGGACAAGCTTGCCTGCGGGGTTCTTCACATCGCCGTAGAGCCAGACACGGGTGTCCGTGTCCTCCTGAAGCACCCTGACCGTGGTTGCATCCGTGCCGTTGAACGGTGCGCCAAAGGCCGGAAGGGAGAATCCCAGCTTCTCTTTCGCCAGGCGACTGCTTTGGGTAAAGCTCTCCTTCTGCTGTTCATAGGAAGTCCCCACGAACTCCTGGGTCTTGCGCCCCTCGACGGTCCATTCCTTGTGATTGTAGCCGTGGTTCCAGAACTCGATCAGGCCGGTCGCCCGCTGCTCCTTGATCCAGCGCACATAATTGGGGTTGTCCCCTTCGAGCGAGTCGCAGATAATCCCGATACCCGCCTTGACTTTGCGGGCCTTCAAAAAATCAGCCAGCTTCTGCCAGCGCGGGTGGACGCCGCCCCGAACGACCCGGAGATCATCCACCTTGATGAGGATATGAGCCGGTGCCGTCCGCGCCGCCGCGGGTGGGGCCACGGGCGTCGCGACCTGAGCCATGGCAGGAGAAGAAATCGGGAGCGCGAAGGCCAGCGTCAGCCCCGCAGTAAAAGCCAGTTTCGGCACAGAAAGAAGTGTCATAGAATACGCTTCACCCTCCGCTGTCCTGCTTCCTGCCTTCCCATTCCCTACCCAACTTTTCCGCTCAAAGCTTGGGCTACAATGAGCCGTGACCTCAAAGCAGCGAAAACGTCCGGTCTCGGTAAACCGAGGTTCAGATAGTTTCGGATGGCGTTTAGCGGAGCAGTGGTTATAGCAAGCACCCTCTTTGTGCGCTCTTCGTCAGGGGTTCGGCGATTTGGAAGAGTCCGCTTGGGCGAAAATGAGGAAAAGTGTTATGGAAAATGAAGATACTGTAAACACCCAACCTGATGTCCCGGTTGTGCTGAATGAGATAGCACAGCACGTCAACACCATCTCTCAAGATCTGGATGCATCGCAAGGTTTAGCAAACAGGAAGACACAAGATTTGGCCGAACCTATCCCTGTGCCGAAAAAATTTCCGCTTCTCGAGCGCATGAAAAACGTGAACCCGGACCTCTCACGGATCTACCGGCAAAAGGGAGGACAATGAAGGCAGGTACCTGCAGGACTCAGGAAGCATGAGTTCAGGTATTTCCTGCTAGGCTGCTAGTTCGAGGGACAGCCTGCAGACTATCGGCGACATTTCAGGGCAGTGGGAACTGCCGCAAGGGCCAGTGAAAATAAAAAGCGACCCCGCCTCCTTGAGGTGGTGTCGCTGTCTGGGGTGTTAAGTTCGACACTGCCGCTGCAGACGGTTTATCGCGTCGAATATGATTATATTATAGCACAGATTTACCGTCCTTGTCCAGAGAAGTCTGCAGAAGATCGTTTTGGTATTAGCTCCACCTAAAACATTTTGGGGTCGAATAATCCCTCGAAAACCCTCCTGATAT
>JAZKEA010000247.1:3136-8959 GCA_040387315.1 Armatimonadota bacterium
TTATATTATAGCACAGATTTACCCTGCTTGTCCATAGGATCCCGTAGGAGATAGTTATGGTGTTAGCCGAGGGTAAAGCACCATTAGGGTCAAATAATGCCCCGGAATTCTCTTCGATTTATTCAGAATAATGCGAAAACTCGGTTGCACTGTATCGAAATTGTTTCACCGAAAAGCAGAAGCAGTTATCGGTGAGGGTGCCGGGGGCGGCAATCGGCAGGAGAACAGGTGTTTTTCCGGTCCGCCGGTATGCTATAATCGTCTCGGAACCGCAGCCTGCCCTGTTCAGCCGCCGACGCTTGAACGGATTCTTCCACTGACTGCGGAAGGGGACCACCTGTGAAGAATCGGCCCACCGCCGGACTTGCGTTTATTTTTATTACCCTCCTCATCGATATCCTCGGTTTTGGCCTGATTATCCCCGTCCTGCCCAAACTGGTGCTCTCGATGTCCGACGGGGGACCTGCTGCCGGCGCACATGTCTTTGGATTCCTGATGGCTGTCTTCGGCCTGATGCAGTTCCTCTTCTCCCCCATTCTCGGAGGGCTCAGTGATAGGTTCGGTCGTCGTCCCGTTCTCCTGCTCTCGCTTCTGATCAGCGGGGTGGATTATGTGCTGATGGCGCTCGCGCCGACTATCGGCTGGCTCTTTGTGGGCCGTATCCTTGCCGGGATCACCGGAGCGAGCTTCACGGCGGCAAGTGCGTATATCGCGGATATCAGTCCGCCCGAGAAGCGGGCGCAGAACTTCGGGCTGATCGGCGCGGCGTTTGGCATCGGGTTTATCCTGGGACCGGCGGCGGGCGGACTGCTCGGCGCAATCTCGCCCCGCGCTCCCTTCTGGGCGGCGGCGGCGCTGAGCCTTCTGAACGCGCTTTATGGCGTCTTCGTGCTTCCCGAATCGCTTGCGCCGGAAAACCGACGCGCCTTCACGTGGCGCTCCGCGAACCCTATCGGGGGGCTCGGTATTCTTCTGCGGCATCGCTGGGTGCTGATCATGGCAGCCGCCCTGACCCTGCTGGCCCTCGCGCAGCAGGCACTGCAGAGCACGTGGGTCTTGTATACGACGTTTCGGTTTCGCTGGTCCGAACTGGACAACGGCCTGTCGCTTGCGCTGGTCGGCTTGACGAGCGGTCTGGTCCAGGCGCTGCTGGTCAAGGTATTTGTCGCGCGGCTCGGGGAGCGACGCGCGATCATTTGGGGCCTTTTGTGCAACATTATCGGGTTCGCCGGTTTCGCTCTGGCGTCCAAGGGATGGATGATGATCCCGGTCATTCTGGTCTGGAGCCTCAGCGGTATCGCGGGTCCGACCACCCAGAGCCTCATCTCGAAACAGTACGAGGCGAACGAGCAGGGCGCGGTTCAGGGGGCGCTTGCGAGCGTTCAGAGCCTGATGGGGGTGATAGGGCCGATTATCGCCACCTGGGTCTTCGGCTATTTCACATCGCCCGCCGCCCCGTTTCTTCTCCCCGGAGCCCCATTCTTCTGGGGAGCGTTCCTGATCGCGGGGGCGTCGGTTCTGGCGGCACGGGCGCTCTCCCAGAGCCCTGCGGGAACGGACACTGCAGCCGCGCCGGAGCAAGGCTAAAATTATGCCCGCGGTCCGCACCTGCGTCACGTTCCACTGCCCGCACTTCAATATAACTGTGGACGAGCCGTATTTTATCAATCCCGGTAACTTCGGCGACGATTTACTCCGCGCTCTTCTGCCTGGTTTATCGGCGCGGGGACTGGAAATAATCGGCGACCCGTTTCAGGAGGATTACGGCTGGGTCCAGGCGTTTCTCCGAGACGAGCGGAACTACCATCTCGCCGCCGGGTTTCGTCCGGAGGATCGGCAGTGGCTGATCTGGGTCGAACCCGAAAAGCGCACTGCGCCGGAAGTGCCCTGGATCCTACACGCCGTCCTTCTCGATCTGCCGGGCGTTCGAGATATTCGATGGCACCATCAGGAGGACTTTGACGCCGGGAATGAGGACGCGGGAGCAGCCGAACCCAGTTCCTTGGGTTGACCGGGAGCAAAAATCCAAATCTGACCCGCGTATTATTCGGGGCGATTAGTTCCGGGCGTGAATGCCCGGGCGTGAATGCCCGGTCTGGTCGGCGAAGCGCCAGGCACCCCTCCGGGGCGCGAGATTGGAGTTAGATTAGTCGATATTCACCGTGGTATCCGTGGAGAATTCATCCGGTGGCTCCCATCGTTGCTTGATGTCGCCCGAGGCATGATGTTCCTTCTGACCCTTGATGTAAGCGATGACAGGAAGCGTCTGATTGATTCCGACGCTGAAAACGCCATACCCTGGCTGCCAGGAAAAGTATGTATCGGCCTGATCGGGAAGATGGGCGAGGTTTTCGTTCAGGAAACGCGATGATGTTCCCTTTATCTGCTCCATATACCGGGCAAGGGTGATAGTACGGCTGAACAGCACGAGCAGATGGATGTGGTTCAGCGTACCTCCAAGCGCCAGCACATCACAACGGAGACGCTGCGACTCCGAGCGGATGATTCGATGCAGGTCACGCTCCAGGGCTTGGGGAATGCTTTCGGCTCTCCCCTTGGTCGCCCAAACAAAATGCAAATAAACCTCAGCATTGCTGTCAGCCATAGCACTACCTGTTTCCGTCTGCTTGGGTATTTGACCTGCTTCCGGTAAAACCCAATTCCCTCCCGCGCCCCGGAGGGGAGCCTGGCGCAACGCGCCGACCAGACCGGGCATTCACGCCCGGGCATTCACGCCCGGAACTAACGACCGGGACGAAACGTCGGCGAAAAAACGCCGGGAACAACACGCCCGGAACAAACGCCGTACCGACCGGAACTAAACGCCTGGAACCCAGTGGCTGGCTAACTGCCCTAGAAATTTGTTATAACGAACGCATGAGTCATATTCCCATCGGGGCTAAACAGTCGCTGACGACCTACCGGAAGATCTCTATCGCGAGCTGGCGGCACCCGCGCGACCCGAGCACCTACAGCTGGATGGACCTGCCGGTCGAGGAGGCAGAGGCGTTTTTGAAGTCGTACCCTTCCGAAACCCGACCATCGCTGACCGCTTTTATCGGAAAGATCGTGGCGAACTGCCTGGAGGAGCACCCGGACCTCAACCATATCCTCCGGGCGCGCAGCCTGTACCGTCGGTCCCAGACCGACATCTTTATTACGACTCTGATCACGAGCAAGAAGGGCAAGGACCTTTCCGGCTTTGTGCTCCGTAATGTGCCCGCGCAGAGTCTGGGGGATGTCGCCCGGAATTCCGAGGAGGCGGTGGGGCGGCTGCGGCGCGGCGAGGATGACGCCACGAAGAAAATCGATGCCATCACGGCGAAACTGCCGATCTGGCTCCTCCGGCTGACCATGGCGCTTCAGGATTTCGCCCATTATACGCTGAACGTCTCGCTGGAGCGCTTCGGCATTCCCGATGACCGCTTCGGGTCCGCGATGATCAGCAACTTCGGGGTGCTCGGGATCGATAACGCGCTCGTTCCCCTGTCGCCGTACTGTCGCTGCCCGCTGATCATCGGCGTGGGCCGCGCCCGTCCGATGCCCGTTGTCCGCGGCGGGGAGGTGGTTGTCGCCGACTGCGTCACGGTCAGCTTCACGTTCGACCACCGCTACGCCGATGGCGTCCACGGCGGCCTGATGATGCGCCGGTTCCAGAAGATCTTCCTGAAACCCAGCCGCTACGCGGCGATGTTCGAGGGAGCAGGTGGGACAGCGTCCTCCACTGCGGCAGTAACTGAACTTGATTCTAGCCCCTGAGCCCGAGCGTTCAGCCGCGGCGGGCGGTTTCGATGGTCACGCTGTCGATTTACTCCCTCTGTCTCGTCTTACCGCTTTGCTGCCTCGCCGGGCAGTGTCAGGTCCGCGAGAACCGGCAGATGGTCGGAGTTGACCCAGAACCCACGCCGCGCCGGGCCGTCGTCCCGGAACCGGGGACCGCGCACCACCTGCGCGCCTGTCAGGGACGGGGCAAGCGCGGGGCTCAGATAGATGTGGTCGATGTAGTTCTTCCGGGTGAGGCCGAACGTGTCCGCCGTCGCCGCGATGCCGCCGCCTGCCTTCTCCATCGCGTTCACAAAGCCCCGCCGCCGGAAAGCCTCGTGGAAGGACTCGCTCACCGGCCCGTTGAAGTCGCCCGCCACCACGATGTTCCTGCACTCCCGCTGCAGCCCATCGACGCACTCCATCAGCCTCGCGGTCTCCTGCTCCCGCAGTTTGGGCAGAGACGGATGCCGATGCAGACCGATAAACCACCAGTCGCTGCCCTCGACCTTGACCTTAACCGCCCCGAACGCCCGGCTAAAGGGCTGGGCATTGGGTTCTATATCGCCGGGCGCGATATGACTGTAGGCCCGTGACTCCAGAATCGGGTAGCGCGTCAGAAGCTGAACGGGCCACTTACGCGCGGCGGGAATCGTTGCCGCGCGGACGCCAAGCGTTTTGGCGAGCTGGAGCAGCATCGCCTGGTCAAGCGTTCCCTCTTCCAGCACGAGAACATCGCAGGCAAGTTCCCGAATAACCGCGGCGAAGTACGCGACGGTCTTGGGGGAGCTGGGACCTCCCAGCTCTTTGGCGGCTTCGTCGGCGGGATAGCCGGTAAAACCCAGAATGTTGTACGTGCCGATTCGCATGATACCTTTTCCCTATGCCCTCTTTCCGAGGCGATTTCTTCAGTTCCCACAATCATCAGAATATCTGCAGATCCATTAAGGGCTCATCGTTAGGATCACGCAGGTAAGCAACCCTAGTCACTATTCAGTCACCCTTACTGTAGTTTTTCCTTGTGGTAAATCAGCGGGTTCAGACGGCTGGCGGCTCGGTCTCCCGGCTTCAGACCGGGGAACCATGCGGAAAGCTCCTTCTCGCGCGTTGTCGTGTCGGGCTGGCTGATGATCCCCTCATCCGCAAAATAAATGATGGTCATGACCTCGCGCGTTGTGTCCAGGGAGGCGTTTCCCGGCGCCCCGTGGAGTGTCCAGCCGTTGTGAAAAGTCGCATCCCCTGCCTGCATAGTGCCGACGGCGTGGACAGCGATGTCCTGGTCCTGAATCAGCTGTCCGAAGCGCACTTCGGAATCATCCGAGATGTTCTGCGGACCGAGGTAGCCCAGTGCCTGTGATCCGGATGCGAACCGCATGGTGCCCGTGTCCGCACTGGCATCCACCAGCGGCATCCAAAGGGTAATGCACTGCACACCGTCCAGGGGCCAGTACTGCTGATCCTGGTGCCACGGGGTGTGTCCTCCGCCAGGCTCTTTGTACAGCGCCTGGTCATGGTAAAGCCGAACGCCATCGACGCCCATCAGTTCAGCGGCGATATGGGCAAAGCGCCGGGAGAGCGTGAACCTCGCGACCGCCTCATCCTTCTGCCAGAGGTTGGCGAGCTGGATGAACGCTTTGCCGCGGGTATCGCGCTGTTCGAGCGGCTTGTAGCCTTTGGCAAACTCGTCCGTCAGGCCGGTAATAAAGGGACGGTAGGCTGCGACCTCGTCCGTTGAGGCGATACCTCGCAGGAGCGCAAACCCCTGTTTCTGATAGTCAGTGATCTGCTCGTCAGTTAGTAGGTATGGCGAATCCAGCGCAGGCATGGTCCCCAGTGCAGCCAGTGTCCCCAGCGGATTGTTTTGTTCATCCTGAACGAGTGTCGTCATTGAAAGGATCTCCTTCGTTAGCGCAATTGATGAAAGCCGGAACTGCGTGGGATTACGATGCTTCGGCCTGGGTGATGCTTATACTCCCGGCAGGCTGGTGCAGCGCTCTTCGGAAGATTTTTTCGAACGCCTCGGCGTAGGCGAACTGGATTCGCGGGCCGGGGATGAAGCCG
>JAZKEA010000247.1:8969-9558 GCA_040387315.1 Armatimonadota bacterium
GTTCGGATGTCCGTAGTCTGTGGTATCGTCCATCCCCATATTCATTTCTTTCGCGGTGAGCAGGTAGATATTCTTCACCCCGGACTTCTGCAGCGCCGCGAATGCGTCTTTGAGAAGCGTGTTCTGCGCCGCTATGGCGTCTCCCCGGTTCCCATCGAGACGGTTTTCATGAAAGGCCGCAAACTCTGCCAGAACGATAGGGACAGTGGGCCGCTTTGACTGCAGGTAATGGACCGCCGCAGCAATCCGGCGTTTCACCTCAGCTTCCGGGTGGGTGTTCCGACTCATCATATTGCCCAGGCAGTCGAGCACAAACAGCTTCGCATCAAGCTCCGCAAAGAGTTGGATCATCTCCGGATCGAGGGTGCCGTACGGGGAGTTCCTATCTTCAGCCAGTCCACGGTGTTATAAATAGGCAGGTAGAGTACATACTCGCGCCCATTTTTATCTGCCGCATCCCCTTTCGAGACTTCGAAGGTATACATGATCGTGTCGCCAGGTTTCTCGCCGAAGTCGTATTTTCCCGGTGCCCAGTGCCACCCTCCATTCTTATCTACCGCGTAGAGGTCAAGCCCGCTCATGCCCGTCG
>JAZKEA010000248.1:0-1743 GCA_040387315.1 Armatimonadota bacterium
CTCAGCCCGCGAAGGCGGGCTTCGTGTTTTCCAAAGCCGGGATTTTAATCCACGGCAACAAACGATTTGAGCACGCCGCTAAGGCGAAGCTCGCCGGGGTCGGGGCGCTGACCGAGCGACCCCGTCATGCCGGCGCCTTGGCAAAAGAGGTACTATCTGTTCAGCAATTTTCCCGTCACGCGTATCGCCCTGCAAGGAAACCACGGTGAGTCGTAGAGATAACAGCGTCGGTAACGTCGGAGTCCGTTTCAGATTTGCCATCCTTTTGGTGGCGCTCTTCCTCGTGACCGGGTTTAGCATGAGTTTGTGCCCGGCGACGGCGGCACAGGAGCCGCCACCTGTCGCTGCTCTGCCAGGCTCCTCCGGTATCCGTGTGCCGGACCGGTACCGGAAGGCGAATGTTCTTCGTGTGGCGACCGAGGCGAACTATCCGCCGTTCGAGTTTGTCAAAGACGAGGAGATCCAGGGGTTCGATCGTGACCTCGGCGATGCCCTGGGCAAAGAGCTTGGCCTGAACATGGTCTGGGTCAATACGGAGTGGGCGGGGATCGTGCCCGCTCTGACCACGGACAAGGTCGATGTCATAATGTCCGGCATGACCATCGACGAGGAGCGAAAGCGAGACCGCGCCTTCACGCGGCCCTACTTTCTGTCCGGGCAGGTGATCGCGCGGCGGCGGGACAAACCGCGCCTGAAATCTATCGCGGACCTGAAGGCTTCCGAAGGAGCGGTCGCGGTTCAGGGCGGCACAACCGGCGAGAAGGCGGCGCTTCATGCCGGGATCCGCGACTCCCGGCTCAAAAAGTTTCCCGGCCTGCCCGAGGCGCTGCTGGATGTCCGTAATGGCAAAGCCGAGGCGGTCATCGCGGACCTTCCGGCCCTGCGGGAGCAGATCTCCAAAGGCTATGGGGAGATGGAGATCGTTCCCGGCCTGATCGGGGATCCGGAAAATGTCGGTATCGCCGCCCGTAAAAACGACCTGGTACTCGTCCACGCCCTGAATGAGGCTTTCGACCGGTTACTCGTGAACGGCACTTATGCGCGCCTGTACGAGAAGTGGATCGGTCAGGCTCCCCGCGCGGAGCTTATCGCCGGACTGGAACGTGCGAAAGGCGTGGGAACCACGATTCCCGACTCCGTTTCCGCCGCGCCCACCGCCGCCGCTGCCGAGTCCTCCGCGTCCGCTCTTGCCGCGAAATCGTCCTCCGGATCGGCCCTCGCGATCCGTCCCGGCGTACTGGCCCAGGCGCTTCCCATCCTGCTGCGGGGCGCAAAGGTGACCCTCGGGCTGACCGTTCTCGCGCTGCTAATCGGGGTTCCGCTCGGCCTGATGCTCGCGCTGATGCGGCTGAGCGGTCTGTCCGTGGTTCGCAGTATCGCTACCGTTTATGTCGAGGTCGTGCGCGGGACGCCGCTCCTGATGCAGATTTTCGTGCTGTATTACATCCTGGGAACACCGGAGGTCGGTTTCAACCTTCCGCCCTTCGGGGCGGGCGTTGCCGCACTGTCGCTGAACGCTGCCGCATATCTTTCTGAGGTCTTCCGGGCCGGTATTCAGAGCATCGACACCGGCCAAATGGAGGCCGCGCGGACCCTGGGAATGACCCATGGGCAGGCCATGCGGTTCGTGATCCTGCCGCAGACCCTTCAGCGCGTACTGCCGCCGATGACCAACGAGGCGGTCGCGCTTCTCAAGGACTCGTCACTGGTCTCAGTTGTCGCCCTCGCTGAGCTGATGCTGGA
>JAZKEA010000249.1:0-5472 GCA_040387315.1 Armatimonadota bacterium
CCGGGGACCCGGCCACGGCCATCTATCAGCGGGATCCGGGGGTAGAGAAAAAGCCGGTTCCAGCACTCTCGCTGTCGGACTATCTGTTCCCCGCACTGCAGATCGGCTACCTGCGCGGCGGCGCGGAGGGACGCAACAGCGCGCTGATGCTGAGCGCCAGCGACTGGGGCGGACATCATCATGTCGATAGCCTGAACCTGGTGTGGTGGCAGAACGGAACGGAACAGCTTTCGGACCTTGGCTACCTGTGGGACCATCCGCTGAAGACGATGACCACACGCACTCTTGCGCACAATACCGTGATGATTGATGGAGAGGATCAGCAGACAACCGGCCGCGGCGGAAAGTTCCTGCTGTTTGAGTCGAGCAGAGGCATCAAGGTCATGGAGGCGGAATCGCGGGCGTATCCAAAGGCGGATATGTATCGCCGAACCGTGACACAAATAGAGACCGCGCCGGGGCAGCGTTATGTCATGGATATTTTCCGCGTTCGGGGCGGAACCCAGCACGACTACGTCTTTCATGGCCCAAACAATGCACTCACGTCAGCCGCGAGCATAGCCCAGGAAACGCAGAGCATTCCCGGCAAACCACTGGACCTGGTGAACCTGAGCCGTCTCACACCAATCTCCGGGCAGATTAGCCTGACCTGGAAAACAGGCGAGAACAAGGCGTTCACCGCGCTCTGGCCAACAGAACCAGAAGAGGTCGCCTTTCGAGGGGATGGCTGGGGACAACTGGACTACAAAAACTCGGATGCGGGGGCCACACTTCCCTATATCGTACGCCGTCGTACCGGCATCCCCGGTGACCACTCACCAGCGGTCTTTGCGGGAGTCTTCGAAGGGCATGAGGCGGCAGGCGGCAGTGTTCGCACCCTGACCCGTCTGCCGGTTCCTGCCGCGGAGGCGGCAAACACCGTGGCGCTCCGTGTCGAAACGGGTTTCGGCGTGGATTATGTAGTCTCCTGCGTGGAGCCACGCCCTGTGACCATCGCCACCGACGCGGGTCCGCTCACGGTCAGCGGACGATTCGCTGTCGTCCGCACGGTAAAGGGCAGCGCTGTTGGCTCCCTGCTGGTCGGCGGCAAACAGCTTCAATGGCGGGGAAAGAGACTTTAGTACGACCATGATAAAACGACGTGATCTTCTTCAAGCGGCAGCCGCTCTGGGTGCCGGACTTGGTTTGGAGGCTCCATTGCTCGCCGCAGCCCCTGAAGATGCCTGGCCCCCTCCCGGCGCTGGTGCAAAAAATATTCCCCCGCGCACGCCTCAGTATCCTCTAAAAAACGCCCGTACTCTGCGCAGTGACGCGGAGATTACACAGGCGCGCGCGAACATCGCCCGTTATCCGGCGGCGAAGTCACTTCGCGATACCATCGTCAAAGGTGCTTCCTTCTGGCTCGACTGGTCGGATGCGGACCTTCGCACGCTGATTACCCCGGCGAGCGTCCCGCGCGCCTTCGATGTCGGGGCGTCTGTCGGCTGCCCAAAATGCGGACTGAAGATCCACGAGAAATTCGGAACATACCCCTGGCTTGTCGACCTTCGGAAGCCCTTCAAGCTAACCTGCCCCGTGGACGGCAGCGTCTACCCGGACAATGACTATGTCGTGGATGGGCCGCAGAAAGCCTCTGCGGGCGCGAAGGTGATAGACAACGGTTACGGCTGGCTCAACCCCGAGAACAACGAACGCTATTGGTTTGTCGCACACTGGAATCATCGGATGTGGCACCGGCATGTCGGTCCGGGTGTCAATGCACTGGCCCAAGCATACCAGCTCACCGGAGACAAGCGCTTCGCGCACAAAGCAGCGGTCATGCTGGTCCGGATAGCGGAAGTCTATCCCGCGATGGATCATGAGCGCCAGTCCCGATTCGGTCTGATGATGGCGCAAAAGGGTTCCCGCTACCCCGGCAAAGTCATCAATGCCATCTGGGAAACGAATCTGGCAAGCGATTTCGCCGAAGCCTATGACAGTGTTTGGGAGACCATCGATAGCGACAGCCCGCTGCAGAAGCAGTTTGGCAAAAGCGGCGAACAGATTCGCGCGTTTGTCGAAGCGAACCTGCTGGAGGATGCCATCGATGCCTATTTCAACGAGCAGATTCGCGGTAACTTCGGCATGCACCAGAAGTCACTTGCCCAGCTTGCGGTCACCCGGCAGCAAGGTGATCAGAAGAAATGGCTGGACGGCTTGCTGACTCGGACAGGTCCGTCCACATCGTATACTGGGTTCAATTATGCCCTGTATAACCTGGTCTACCGCGACGGCACCCCTGGGGAGAGTGCTCCCGGCTATAACTTCCTCTGGGTGGCAAAGCTGGCGGAGGTATCAGAGCTTCTGGCAAAGGGAGGCCGCAATCTGTTCGCCCAGCCACGGATGCGCAGCATTTTTGACGCTCCCCTGGATATCGTTAACCTTCGTCAATATACCCCGGCCTGGGGCGACAGCGGCAGTGTTTATGGGGACCCGGCCAAGCTCAGTACGAGCGTTTACCAGACCGCCTATCGCGCCTATTCCGAGGACCGGTATGCCCGCTACCTGGCATCACAGGGGGCGGCAGGAGACAAAGGTTTCCTCACCTATGCATCCCTGTTCGCCGCGCCCATCAAAGATTCTGCCACCCCAGTTCCCCAGAAGGCACGGGTTCTCGCGGGAGCAGGCATCTGCATTCTGTCGAACCGGCAGGACACCGTCTCCGCGACCCTGAATTACGGTCTGAAGGCCGGACATGGTCATTTCGATCGACTCAGCTTCGAGCTGTTTGCCAACAGCCAACCGATTCTGCCGGATCTTGGTTATCCGGATGCGATGAACGAATTCGTGGCGGGAATTTTCACCTGGTCCAAGAACACGATCTCCCATAATACGGTGACTGTGGATGCCTCCCGGCAGACCGGCAACGCCCCCGGAACGCTGAGGCTCTTTGCGGACAGCGATTTTGCCCGCGTGGTGGATCTCGATGGCGCGGGCACCTATCCACAGGCTAAAGTGTACCGCCGCGCCCTTGTCATGGTGGATGCGGGCGCACCCGGTAGCTACTATCTGGATATTTTCGATGTCGAGGGCGGCAGCCAGCATGACTACGCGCTGCACGGCCCGCCGGGCAAATTTGCATTGCAGGGTGGTCAGTGGAGCACACCCGCAGCAGGAACGCTCGCGGGCGAAAATGTGCCGCTAGGCGTAATCTACGATGATGCCAAACTGGGCAAGCCCGGATACAAAGAGGGCTTCAATTCCTACACCGGTTCAGGGTTTCAGCACATTTACGGAGTCCAGCGCCATACAGGCGGCGATGACTGGGTCGCGGAGTGGCATCATGAGAAGGACCCCGCAGCCCGTGTTCGGATTCGCACCCTGCCTCAGTCCGGTCAGCAGATGATTACCGGCAAGGCGCATGTTTCCCCGGTCAAGTTCCCCCAGGAGATTCAGCTTCTGATCGCGCGCCGCAAGGACGAAAGTGGCGGTAAGGCATTAAAAAGCCGGTTCATCAGCGTGATCGAGCCCTACAAGGCCACGGCTTTTATCAGCGCCTGCAGCTCTGTACCGCTGACATCGGGCAGTGGAACGGCGGTGGAGGTAAAGCGCACCGGCGGCGAGACTGACCTGATCCTGCATGACCCATCTCAGAGTAAAAAAAGCCTGGGCGAGATCACCTCCGATGCCCACTCCGCCATGATCACGAGAGACGCGGCAGGTAAAATCCGCCGCATCTTCTTCGCGGGCGGAAGTTACCTGCGAGTCGGCAAAGAAGAGTGGCGATCCGCGCCGCTGAAGGGAACCGTGACAGCGGTTGACCCGCAGAAGCGAACCGTAACGGTAAATCTGGAGAATGCGGACGCAGCGGCGGACGCCATCGACGGGCGCATCGCGCAGTTTGCAAGCGACCTGAGGCAGACCGCGCATCCGGTTCTGTCGTCGCGGAGGGATGGTTCCACACTTACGCTGACGACCAAAGATGACCTGATCATAGGCCGCGTACCGGTCAAGGCAGTTCAGGGCAGCAAGATCACCTCCGATGTGGGCCTGCCATTGGGCGCGACCTACAAAGGCACTTCCGTCTGCCGTGAGGATTTTTCCGCCTGGCAAACGGTGCAGGAGGCCTCCGGCTTCTCGCTGACGCTTCTCGCTTCTGCCCAAAGCCCTGTGATCGGGAAAGACCTCTGGGTTATCAATGTCGCCCCTGGGGACCGTTTCGAGGTTCCCGCGCAGTTCGCCAAGACGATGGAGAGTTAAATGACCACGCTTGATAAACCCATGACCGAGCCAAATATCCCAGCCCCCTTTGCCCTGCGCCCGCGCCCGCAGCTCGGAATGGGCGCTGCTTTGATCGGAGCGGAGGAAGAGGAGCTTGTACTGCAGGTACTCCGCAGCAAGAACCTTTTTCGCTACTATGGAACGGACAAGAGCAATCCCCCGCTGATGGCGGCGACGCTGGAGAACGAGTTCGCGGCACGGGTAGGGCGCAAATATGCCCTGGGGGTCACCAGCGGCACGGCGGCGCTGGAATGCGCTCTTGCTGCTCTTGGCGTCGGACCCGGTGACGAGGTAATCCTGACCGCCTGGGGATGGATCTCCTGCTTTAGCTCTATCGTTCGCCTCGGCGCTCTGCCCGTTCTCGCCGAGATCGACGACACGTTCTGCCTGGCTCCCGGTGAGATATCCCGGCTGAGCAATGCGCGGACCAAAGCGGTATTGATTGTCCACTACCAGGGCGCCGCCGCCGATATGGACCCGCTGCTCGCCGAGGCGAAAGAAGCGGGTATCGCCGTTCTGGAAGACTGTGCGCAGAGTCCGGGCGCGTCTTATTTCGGACGACCGGTTGGCTCGATGGGAATGATCAGCACCTTCAGCTTCCAGTACAACAAGAGCATCACCTGCGGCGAGGGCGGCATGGTCATGACGGATGACCCGGTACTGTACGAACGAGCCGTTCGCAATAGTGACTTGGGCCTGGTGCGTGCCTACCATATGGACGTTCTCCACGGCGAAACTCAGGTCCCTGCTTTCAGCGGCGGTAACTTCCGCTTAACGGAACTGCAGGCGGCGGTCGCGCTGGCACAGCTTCGTAAGCTGGACACAGTGATAGCCCACTGCCAGTCACTGCAGCAAAATATCCTGGCGAAGATCGCGGACCTTCCCGGATTGTCGCCGCGCCGTGTGGCGGACCCATCCGGCGACCAGGGATTTGAACTTTATCTGTGCGCCCCGACCGCCGAGATCGCCGATGCGTTTCGCAGCCGTCTGCACGATTTGAACGTGAACAGCCAGAAGGTAACGGGGACCTACTGTCACTATGCGCGTCCCTACTGCCAGACGGGCGATGCCCATAATCCGAATGCTTCACCGTTCCGGCAGTTCGAGACCTGGCCCGCGCCAGGATATCGGGCGGAAGACTTCCCTCTTACCGAGTCGTTGATCAACCGCTTTATCGCGCTTCCCCTGGCAGTCCTGTACACCACAGACGAT
>JAZKEA010000249.1:5604-12061 GCA_040387315.1 Armatimonadota bacterium
ACATTAAGGCGCGTGGTGAACATCTACGCCCCGCTTGATTGACGAAGGCTGTACTGTAGGGGCGCCGCTTGCTGCGCCCTAAAATGCTGCGCTCGGTTTCAGGTACAGGCTGGGATGATCTCCTCCGTTCCTCAGAACTTCGTGCCAGCAGCGAGGCTCAGAGCGTGGGGGCCTCTTCGGGCAGCTGACGTTCCCCATAAGAAGCGCCGACTTTCTTTTCGACTTCCTCCAGGGTTGTCAGGCCACGGATCGCTTTTTCCACACCATCTTCCGCCATCGAGATCATCCCGCCGCGCCGCGCGGCCTCACGAATGACCCGCGTCTCTTCCTGCTTCATGATCAGCGCCTGAATCTGATCATCCAGGGTCATCAGTTCGTGAATGGCAACACGCCCCTTAGTGCCGGCACTGGAGCACTCCGGGCAGCCGACCGGTTTCCAAAGCGTTGCATCGCCGGGAAACGGTTTTCCGGAGATCGCCTCCATCAGCTGAACACGCCCCTGATCGGGTTCTTTGACCTCCTCGCGGCAGGCAGGACACAGCTTCTTCACCAGTCGCTGCGCGACCACGCCTATGAGTGATGAGGCGATCAGAAAGGGCGCTACCCCCATGTCGATAAGGCGGGTTGGCGCCCCTGCCGCTTCATTGCAGTGCAGGGTAGACAGTACCAGGTGCCCGGTCATCGCGGCCCGAAACGCGACCTCGGCGGTTTCGGCATCTCGGATTTCACCGACCAGAACGACATCCGGGTCCTGGCGCAGGATGGCGCGAAGCTGGCCCGCAAAAGTCAGTCCGGCACGAACATTGACCGCGCTCTGGCTGATACGGTCCAGTTCGTACTCGATAGGATCTTCGCACGTCATAATGTTTGTCGTGGAGGAGCGAAGCGCGTTCAGGGAGGCGTACAGCGTCGTCGTTTTCCCGGACCCGGTCGGCCCGGTGACTAGGATAATCCCATGCGGTTTCTTGATCAGCGATTTGAACGAACGGTCATTAGCCGCGCTGAACTGGAGCTGGTCCAGAGACAAGCGCGCCGCGCTGCGATCCAGGATACGCAGAACAATCCGCTCACCAAACTGCGTCGGAAGCGACGAGACACGCATATCCACGCCTTTACCGTCCACTTTCATGGCGATGCGGCCATCCTGCGGAAGTCGTCGCTCGGAGATATCCATCTCCGCCATGACTTTAAGGCGTGACGTAAACGGCGCGAGCGACGCCCGCGAGAGCGTGCGCACGACATGAAGCTCGCCATCGATGCGGTAACGCACCTCGAAATCCGTTTTATAGGGTTCGACATGGACATCGGACGCCTGTCGGCGGACGGCGTCCGCGAGCAGGCCATTGATCAGGCGAATAACGGGAGCCTGATCCGTCCCGTCATCCATAACGGCGGTCGCATCAATGTCGTCCGTATTTCCGGAGCGGCTCAGGACATTTACGCCGTCCAGAACCGCTGACAGAAGATCCTCTTCCGACTGCGCGAGAGCGCTTGAGAACTGCGCGCTCTGCCTCTGCTTTTCGGTGTCCTTGTAAACGTTCTCAATAGCGCTCCGAAGACTCGCCTCGGAAGCCATCAGGGGGTCGGCTCGTTTTCCGATGAGACGTGCGACAAGGTCAAGACCTTCGATATTCCACGGGTTTGCGACGGCGACCCGCACTGCCTCCCCCAGTACGCCTTCCCGGATAGACAGGGGAAGAAGCAGATGACGCTGCGCCAGATCCTGCGGAATCATCAGCAGCAGGGCAGGGTCCGGCACCTCTTCGGCAACATTGACATAAGGCACATCGATTTGTATGCTGCGGGCATACGTCATGTGCTCGTCGGTGACCCAGCCGTTCGCGATAAGCGTCGGGCCGAGCGGCTGACCGGTCCGGCTCTGCTGCTCCAGAGCGAACCGAAGCTGATCGGGAGTAAGAAGGCCCTCCGCCACGAGAATCTCACCGATGGGCCGCGTATTTCGCTCCAGCTGTCCGCGCAGACGGTCGATCCGGCTGGAGCTCGCCTGGGCGTCTGCCTGCAGCGCCAGGATCCGACGCGCGACTTCAAGCCGTGCCACCAGCTCCGCCTGATCCAGTGGCTTCACCAGGAAGTCGTCCGCACCTGCCGCCAGTCCTTCGACACGATCTTCCGCCGTACCACGTGCCGTCAGCAGAATAACATAAAAGTACGGGGAGGCGGAGTCAGACGGGGAAGCGGTGCGCAGGCGGCGCGTGAGGGAGAGACCATCCAGACGCGGCATCATCCAGTCGCTTATGAGCAGATCGAACCGGGATGTGTTTTCCTTGTGCTGAGCGGCTAAAACCTGCCACGCCTCTTCACCATCTCTGGTCACAACCGCTTCGTGCCCCAGCTTTTCGAGTGAGCGGCGCAGTACCAGCGCCGATGTCGAATCGTCCTCCGCGATCAATACCTTCAAGCCACAGTCCCCATTTCCCTGGAAGCCTGATTCAGCGCAGGAACCAGATGGGCAGCCGCGACTTTGGCGCGCTCCATCCATTCCGGAGCGCCGGTCAGGCTTCCTGCCACCGCTCGTTCCTCAAGTGTGCCACACACAAATTCAAGGGATTCCGCTCCCACCGTCCGGCAGCTTCCGCGCAGCGTATGCGCCTCAAAGCGAACAGCAGGGGCGTCTCCCGCCGCGATACCCTGTTCCAACCGTGCCAGGACGGCAGGGCAAGACTTCAGGAACTCGTCCACTACCTCCGCTACCAGCTCCGCATCGCCTCCGCAGCACTCCCAGAGCCGTTCCCGGCGCACAATCAACCGGCCATCTTTCTCGGCATCACTATTCGCTATAGAAAATCCTGCCGACTCTTCGTCAGGCACCGTCTCATTATCGGCAGCCGGACGCCATCGCGCGAGGACAGCACGCAGGTCCGCTTCGTTAATCGGCTTGGAAAGATAATCGTCCATTCCTGACGCGAGACAGCGCTCTTTATCCCCCTGCATCGAATGTGCGGTAAGGGCGACTATCGGCAATCGCCGCGTACCGTCAGAGGAAAGTATATTCAGACTTCGCAGATTGGTCGTGGCAGTCATTCCGTCCATCTCGGGCATCTGAACGTCCATGAGAATCAAGTCGAATGCTCTTCCGGCTTTTGCCTCTTCGACAGCAGTATCGATCGCGGCTCTCCCATTGTTGACAATGGTCACCTGGCTGTCCCATTTTTTCAGCAGATGCACCGCTACCTTCTGGTTTACCGGATTGTCTTCCGCCAGCAGAATGCGAAGTCCGTGGGGCGGCACACTCTGAAGTGGCAGGGCACCAGCAGGAGACCGTTTTTCCTGCATGTGCTCTGGAGTCTCAGTGGCGCTCAGTTGCGCCAGCGCGTCCCTCAACACACTGCGGCGGGCGGGTTTGGACAGCACAATATCGAACAAAGACGTCACGTCCTGATCCTGGCTGCCTGCCGCGAAGCAGGAAGAGAGCAGGATCCGAGGTATCCGATGCCAGCGACTATCTTCCCGCAGCCACCGGGCTGTCTGTACGCCATCCATCTCAGGCATCTGCATATCCAGCAGAATTACATCGAATGGACCGGCACCGGGAGTGTCTTTCTCCCAGGACGTTTCAAGCGCCGCGATGGCGGCGGATCCGGAATCCGCAAGATGCACTCTCGCCCCCCAGGCGGAAAGCTGCTCCTCCAAGATTTGACGGTTCACCGAATTATCATCGACGACCAGAAGACGAAGTCCCATCAGGCTATCCGAAGCGGTTCTCTGATTCGGCAGATAGGCGTCGCCTTCGGGAAGTGTCACCTCAACGGTGAAGGTACTTCCCTTCCCCTGCTCGCTGTTCACGCTTATTTGCCCGCCCATCAGCAGGACAATCTGTCGACTGATGGTCAGTCCGAGGCCCGTTCCTCCGTAACGGCGCGTCGTGCTGCCATCCGCCTGGATAAAGCTCTCGAAAATCGCCTCCTGTCGCGCAGCCGCGATACCAATACCGGAATCGGTGACAGAGATGCGGAGAGCCACTTTACCATCGCTCTTTCGCTGCACCAGGGCCGATATGCCAATATGCCCGCTCTCCGTAAACTTGACCGCATTACCCAGAAGATTTGTCAGCACCTGTCGAAGACGTCCGTGGTCTCCTTTCAGTATCGACGGCGGTTCCGGGGGATTGATTCGGCAGGTAAGCTCCAGTCCTTTTGTATGCGCCGCCGGAGCCATGATGGCGGCGGTCTCTTCGATGAGCGCCCGCAGATCAAAATTGGTCTCATCAAGGGTCAATTTGCCGGATTCGATTTTGCTGAAATCGAGTACATCGTTGATAATCGTCAGCAGCGCGGAGGCACTGGAGTTGATAGTTTCCGCATAATCACGCTGCGGCGCGGTCAGCGCGGTCTCCAGAAGCAGGCCCGTCATGCCAAGAACCCCATTCATGGGTGTCCGTATCTCGTGACTCATGTTCGCCAGGAACTCAGATTTGGTCTGCACATGCTTCACGGCTTCGTCGCGTGCGCGTGCTAGCTCCGCGGACTGCTCGCGCAGAAGTGTCGCCTGCGCAGTTTCTCGCTCCAGCGCGACCTCCATCAAGGCCCGCGCCTCATCGGCACGGGCGCGGGCTTCCTGAGCGACCCGCATCAGGCGGGCACGTTCATCCTGCTCCTGTTTCTGGGTCGTGATATCCATAACGATCCCGAACAGGCAGTCAGGCACCCCCTCACTGTCGATCTTCGGGTTGATAATGGCATAGAAATGACGAAGTTCTCCGTCATTTGCACGATGAATACGGTAATGAATAACCTGTTTTTGATTGGAAGCGATGCAGAAAGCAACGCTTTCTTCGATCGACTGCCGGTCCTCCGGATGCGCACAATGACGCAAGGCGTCCTGCGATGGGACAGGCCCGTCGGGATCGAATCCGTAAAGAAGAAACATCTGCCGCGACCAGATATATCGCTGATCCAAAGGGTCCATACGCCAGCTTCCGAGCTGCGCTACCTCCTGGGCCTCCGCAAGGTCTGTTTCCCTTTCCTGAAGCGCCTCTACGGCACTCCTCCGCACGGTGATGTCCGAATGAGAGCCCGCCATCCGATAGGGAACCCCTTCGGCATCCCGCAGAGCGAGACCGCGCGCCAGGACCCAGCGGTAGGAGCCGTCTTTGTGACGCAGCCGATACTCGATTTCGTACTCCGGGGTGCGCCCGGCGAGGTGATTATTCAGAGCGTAGAGAGCGGACTGCTTATCGTCGGGATGAAGCAGCGAATCCCAAACGGTCGGGTCATTCGGCAGTTCATGCTCCTTGTAACCAAGCATCGCCTTCCAGCGCGGCGAGTTATTTACCTGATTGTTGACGATATCCCAGTCCCAGAGACCGTCTTTGGAGCCGAGGACCGCCAGTTCGAAACGCTCCTGCGTCTTCGCCAACTCTGTTTCGTAGCGCTGCCGACTCATCTCACTGGCGATCCACTGGGCCAGCAGATTGGCGAATTCCTGATCTGCAAGGGTAAACGTTTTTTGAGAGGGAACGGCGTTATAAAAACAGAGACAGCCAAGCACTCCTTCAGGATCGGTTATCACAGACCCAATCCACTCGGTATCTTTAAGTGGCTCCCGGCGTGCCTGGGTCATTACCTGCTGACAGAGCGCTGCCGGGAGACGGAGATTCTTCCGTGATTTCCCGTCCCCACTCAGGGACACCGTGCAGACGATGCGGTATTCGGCAGTATCCGTTCCGGGAGAGACCCCGGCGACGAATGCCTGCGGCAGTCCGAACTGCTGACAGCCGATACGAAGCAGATGGTCCAGTTTTTCGTTAAAGGAAGTGGTGGTATCGGAGACGACATCCAGCAGCCCCCGTACGCGTAACTCGCTCTGCCGCAGCAGTGTCTCGGCGGTGCGCGCCGCGGCGGCCTGCCGCTGCTCCTCCTCTAAGGTCATACGCATCTCTGCCTCCGTCATGGCGGCGGCCGCAAGATCCCGCAGTATGCTCAGGTCATCTTCAGACCATTTTCGAGGGGCAGTGTCGATAGCGGCGAAGGAGCCGAGAACATGACCGTTTGGAAGTGTCAGTGGCGTTCCGGCATACGCGATCACCCCAAGATCACAGACGGCAAGATTGTCGCAGACGAGCGAATCTTTCCTGGCGTCCTCGACAACGAGAGGGGCGGCCTTGGTCACCACATGCTGGCAAAACGAGTGGGAAAGCGGTGTCTCGCGGCGGCTGGCCCAGGGTTCCGGAAGGCCGTCCGCGCTTTTGAAGAATTGCCGTTTCCCATCGACGAGGGATACCAGTGCGACGGGAACATTCAGCACACGACGGGCAAGTCGCGTCAGACGGTCAAATGCCTCCTCGGCAGGCGTATCGAGGAGTGCCGTCCGATCCAGTGAAGCCAGCCGTTCGAAGTCGTTGATTGTCGTCAAAGCTGTCGCCGACGTGACAGGAAAGGATGCGCTGCCGCCCCGCAGGGTGGCGATTAAAGAGGGTTCATACGATTCCAAAGGAGAG
>JAZKEA010000249.1:12071-25744 GCA_040387315.1 Armatimonadota bacterium
CTTCCATTCCGGCGGCAGCTCACTGACCTACATTCCAAGCGCGCTGGCGGCCCGTCATCAGGACGCCGCGCGCATGGAAAAGGTCATGGGCCTGCTCAAGGCCTTTGGCGCGCCGGTCAGCTACATCGCTGCCGCCCCGCAGGGCGGCAATTAAAGAGGGTTCATACGATTCCAAAGGAGAGGTACCTGTCCGGCTTTCATTTGCGAGGCTGCACGACAGTACTTGCCACCTTAGAGCGCCTTTTTACCCTCTTTCTTTTCGTTACGATACGATAGTGATGGAGAAGTAAAATGACGCGATATCTTTTCACCTTCGGGTTGATTGCCGCTTCCGGCTTAATGATAGGTTCTCCTGCGACAGCCGCGGCGGGTGCGCAGACACCCCAAACCTGGAGCGCGACGGGAACGCTTCTGGAATCCTGCACCTGTGCGGTTCCCTGCACCTGTAACTTTGGCGAGGGGCCCTCGCCGCATCCGTACTGCCACGCCGTCTTCTCGTATCAGCTGGAGAAGGCAAGCTGGAACGGCATTGATCTTTCAGGGCTGATTGTGGGGGGCGCGGACGGTCCCAAAGGCATCATCGGGTTCATCGACGAACGCGCGACTCCGGAGCAGAAGGCCGCACTGGAGAGCCTCGCGCGAGCCGTAATGGCCAAGGGAGGACCGGCGGGCGGTCAGCGCCGCTTTGTTTCCTCCCGTATCACCCATACGGTACAGGGCAGTAATCTGCGCCTGGACATTCCGGGACACGGAGGATTTACCGCGACGGTGATTACGGGAATGGATGGGAAATCCCCGATTGTCGTGGAGAACAATACCGTCTGGCCTATCCCGCGCGCGATCAAGGCCAAGGCAAAGCCGCTTGCCTACCGGGACAACACAGCGGGTACGTTTCGCGGCGATGGCACCAATGCCAACTACGGAAAGTTCACGATGTCGGGTCCCACGGGCAGCGCCACAGTCATGAAGTCAACCAGGCCATTAAAATCGGCAAAGGTGACTCAGGTGGCGCGAAAAGAGAAAACCCTTCCTGGCTGCTGCGCACTCGGGCAGATAAAGAAAACAGCGACTGGGAAACGCGGTTAGAAAAGAAAAAGCCTCTGCAGACAACGCAGAGGCTTTTTCTTTGATCTATTACAGTTTTTCGACCGTCTTTGGCCCTACCAGGATCTGTTTGTCTTCCAGCAGGCGTGCCTTCAGCTTTTCGTAAGGGATATCCTGCACTGCTGCTTTGGTGTCAATCGCCATCGCGGCGGCAGTTGCCGCCGACTGCCCGAGGATCATAAAGACCGGTTCCATGCGAATGGACCCATACGCGATGTGCGAGGCGGAGAGGCAAACCGGCACCAGCAGATTATCGCACTGCGCCTTTTTGGGCACGATAGACCGGAACGAGATGGGATACGGCGGTACATTCCCCGTCTGAACATCCCCCTCATTGCTGACATGACCGTCTTTGACAAAGCGCTGGCAGTTATGGGAATCCATCTGGTAGGCCGCCAGTCCCACCGGGTCGGGGATGACCTCTTTCCCCACACAGTTTCGCTCTGTCATCACGTAGTCCGCGACCATGCGGCGCGCCTCCCGCACATAAAGCTGGTGCGGCCATCCACCGGTCTCGGTAAACTCGTCTTTGCATAGTCCCCAGGTATTCCACCGTGTCCGAATCGCCGGGGGAACCGCGGGATCGTTGCCCATGAACCACATCAGCCCCTGCGTGTACCGGACATGCTCCTGGAAGATGCGCTCCCGAGTGGCATAATCGGCGGTGGGATAATCGTGATTGCGCCCGATAAAGTCGGTTGATGTTGCGCCGTGGTTGTTTTTATCGACTTTGAGATACCGACCCGGTTCCTTGCTGGCGCTGTTGTGGATGGGGTCGAACTTGCGGAAAACCTCGCTCTCCGGCCAGCCCGCCTTCAGGTAGCGTGCGAGCAGAACGTACTCTTTTGGGTCGTAACCCTCGGGCTTCTCGAAGGCGATGCGGTTGTCCGGGTCATTTGTCAGCGCCAGACGGAAGTTGTACGCCTGAACACGGTTATCGCCTTCGCCTGTCCCAGGGATCTTGCCGGAGGTGATACCCGGCAGCAGGCCGCTTTTCGGATCCCCCTCCACGACATACGGATCGACCGGGTGGTTGAACTGGTGGGTCTTGTGGACCTGGATACCGTTCAGCGTCTCTTTGTAGACCGCGTTCGCCTCGCGGCCCACATGAAAGCCCACCTTGCCCTGAGCCATCAGATCGCCTTCATACGTGGCATCGATAAACACCCTGGCACGAACCGTCAGGCCACTTTCCGTGGTGAGCGTGGTGATACGGTTCCCCTGCTTTTCGACCGACTTGAGAAACTGGCGGTAATGGACCGGCACCTTTGCTTCCGCAATCAAGTCGCCGAAGACCTGGGAGGCGACATGCGGCTCAAAGCGCCATTCCTCAGCCGTCATCCCGTACTTTTTACCGACCCTGCCGTAGAACTCTCGGGAGATGCCACCGATGGCCTCTTTATGCCCGATATCAGTCTGCCCCAGCCCCCCCGCGCTTAGGCCACCGAGATGCCCTCCCGGTTCGAGAATAACCGCTTTCTTTCCCATGCGGCTGAGCTGAACTGCGGCGGCGACACCAGCGGACGTTCCGCCATAGATACAGACGTCCGTTTCGATGGTTTGGGCAGGCTTGGCTGCTCCGGCAGCCGAGGGATTGTAATAATAATGCATTTTGCTTTGAGGTATTGTGGTGTTTTGCGTCTTTGCAGGTGCGGATCGCGGTGCGCAGATTCCCGCAGCACCCGCGAATGCGGTAAGTCCAACCAGGGAGAACCATAAAGATAAAGAAGGCTGCACAATGTCGCTCCTGTGTGACGGATGTGTCGTGAACCTCTTCTGCAACGTCGCCTGGAATACCTTCCCGAGCCATTTGCCCCTGCCTGCCCCCGTCACGGAGGAGAGATGAAAAGCGTTCCTAAAATGACCGATATTTATCGCCTCCCCGGCGTTACAGGAGACTTTATATGAGAAGCATCATGACAGACTGCGGCGGCGCCAGTGACCTTACCGATGACTTGACCGGAGGCAGCTGGTTCAGCATCGTTTAAAAGCGGCATCCCGGATCCATGCCAGCAGGAAGCGGCTCATCTGCCGTCCAAAGGTTACGTATGGAAGTCCTGCGGCTGCTTCAAAGCATCACCTATCCTGACGCCCGCTCGCAGTGGCGCGTCAGTCGGGTCTACTGGCTGGTACTGCTGCTGATCGTCGTCTGGGTATTCCTGCAGCGTATCGGACCCAATCCCGCCGCGGAAGGTGTTCGGGAAGGCCCTTTTTTTGCCGTTCTTTTTGCCGCTATACTGAACCTTTCGGTCCGAAGCTGGGCGTCTGTGCAGAGACGTAAAGGGGGGCTGCGAACTCCTTTTTACGGCAAACTGGGATGGCTTTTCGTGACCGTGGATCTGGCGCTGATCGCGCTCGGGCTGCGCTTCACCGGCGGCATTCATTCCCCTCTCTGGATCGTCATGTTCGTTGTCGTTACCGCGGAGACGATCCTGGCAAGCCCGAAGGAGACCAGCCTGATTCGTATGGGTGCCGCCCTGGCGCTGATCGGCGGTACCCTTCCCTTTCCACAGGGCGGTCAGTCCTGGAAATCTGAGGAGTACCGCGTCTCCTTGATAACGACCGGGTACCTGCTGGAGCTGCTGACCCGTCTCTCCTTTTTGACCGCGGTCAACAGTGTCGTGCGCCGACTGCGTGAGAATTCCGCCGCGACAGACAGGGAAAATGCGGTCCTGCGCGCCGAAGTAGCCCTCGCGGACGAACGCTCCAAACTTTCCCGAGAGGTTCATGACGGCGTGGGCAACAGCCTTGCCGCCTCGGTGCTGCGGCTTGAAGTAGCCGCACGGACACTGGAAAAGCGCGCCGCCCCGGACTCAGCAAACTGTGGCAATGAAGCCGCCCTGCTTCGCGACGAGGCGAAGTCACTACGCGAGGCCATGACCGCTATCCGCGACTGGACCTTTTTCACGCGTCCCTGGCCGGCCTCGGAGATCAACGCCAGTGATGGCGGCGATGGTATTCGTTTACCATCAGCCGCGCCTGCGGTTTCTGCGTCTCACGTACTCGCCGCGGAGGTGGATCGGCTTTCGCGTCGTACCGGCCTGCCGATCACGATAAGCGGGACGGAGATGATGGACACCCTCCCCGCTCCCCAGCGGCTGGCAGCGCTCCGAATCACCCAGGAAGCATTGACCAATACCGCCAAGTATGCAAAAGACGCGACCGGCGCGACCGTGAGCCTGCACCGGGATGAAGCCACACGGATGGTCATTCTGACGATAACCGATGACGGCTGCGGATTCGACGATGGGAAAGCAGGGGCGGGCCTGGGGCTCTCATCCATGCGGGAGAGGGCGGAAGGTCTCGGCGGCAGACTCAGTATTGACAGCACGGCAGGAGGCGGCACCCGGGTCGTCGCCTCGCTGCCCCTCGCTTGACGCACGCCTTTCGCTGGCCTAAAATAACAGTACCGTTCTCTTTGATATCGCTCGTATTGCTGCGAGCCACTCCACTTGCCGCCGCTTCCCCAAGAAGGATTCTCCCTAATATGCTTCTGTCCGTCAACGTGCGCCTCGCGCGCGCATTCGCAGTCGTATCAGCCGCGAGCATTGCCGCTTCCTCAAGCGCGATTGCGGCCGCTCAGACACCAGCGCCCCCTACCCCTGCCCAGGCAAAACCCGCTCCGAAAGCGGCAGCGAAAACCCCTCCCCGCCCTAAGCTGCCCGCGAATGTTTATGCGCGCGTCGGCGGTCAGGATATTACCACACAGGAAGTCATGCAGTTCCTGGCCGAGCTTGGCGGCTACCCACTGGTACGGCAGAAGGTTCAGGTACTTGTCGCGGAGCGCAAGGCGAAACAACTGGGTGTCACGGTTACCGAAGCCGAACTGGACAAAGCGGTTGCCGAGCAGAAGAACTCCATCGTGATGAACTCTGCCCGGCAGGGCACGCCCATGAGCTTCGAAGAGTTCGGAGCGAAAGAAGGCATAAATGCCGGCCTGCTGCGTCAGCAGACTCGCTTCCAGCTTCTGCTGCGCAAGAGCTATGCTCAGAGTGTCGGCAGCCTGAAGGATAAGTTCAAAGTCTCGCATATCCTGATCTCGAGCAGCCCGCTGCCCACGACACCGGGCGAGGCTCCCAAGCCGGAAGCCCCCGGCGATGCGGCGAAGCAGGATGCCGAAGCGCTGGTCAAGGTCAAGCAGGCCCAGGCGGATATTGCCGCTAAAAAATTCAAGACGTTCGCGGATGCGGTCACAAAGTACTCCGACGACCCGAGCAAAGTCCAGAATAACGGCGATCTCGGCTGGATTTCCAAAGATACCCAGTTCGTACCCGAGTTTTTGGCGGCGGCAGTCAAGCTCAAAAACGTCGGTGATATTTCCGAACCGGTTAAGACACAGTTTGGGTACCATCTTATCCGGCTGGATGCGAAGGGCAATGACGCCACACCGGCAGAGCGCACCGCCTATTTGAAGCAGGTCGAAGCCTCCGCCGATCCGCAGGCGATTCAGGCGTGGTTCGGTGAGATAAACAGCCAGGCGCAGATCACGTACAACCCCCAGGCAAAGTTAAATCTGCCGTCCGCGCCTGCGGCAGCGAAGAAGCCTGTCATTACGTCAAAGCGTAAAAGCTAATCCCTTCCGCGCTCTAACGACTGCAAAAAAGAGAAACCACGAGGACGCTGTTGTTTGCGTCCTCGTGGTTTCTCTTTTTTGCAGGAAGTTGCTGGACAAGACGCGTATTGTAAAGTGTGCCGAATCACGTCAGACTACGGAGCGAGACGGACAGATACGGCAGTAAACACACTTTCGAGGATACACGCGAATGGCAGGTTCCCTGAAGAAGATCAACGTCGGTCTTGTCGGGTATCAGTTTATGGGGAAGGCGCACAGCAACGCCTATCGCCAGCTGGGAAAGTTTTTCCCGGACCTTGAGGTCGAGCCTGTGTTAAAGGCTCTCTGTGGGCGTACGGAAGACAAGGTCAAGGCTGCCGCGGAGAAGTTCGGTTTCGAATCCTACGAGACCGATTACAAGAAGCTCTGCGCTCGTCCCGACATCGACCTGATTGATGTCGTCACCCCCGGCAACTCGCATGTGGAGATCGTTCTGGAGGCCGCCAGAAACGGCAAAATGGTCTTCTGCGAAAAGCCGCTCGCGAATACGGTCTCCCAGGCCGAAGAGATGCTCAAGGCGGTTCAGGAGAACAATGTCCCGAACGCGGTCTGCTTCAATTACCGTGGCGTCCCTGCTATCGCTCTGGCAAAGAAGATGATCGAGGAGGGGAGGCTAGGCAAGATCTACCACTTCCGCGGCGTCTATCTCCAGGACTGGATCGTGGACCCGAACATGCCGCTGGTGTGGCGTCTCCTGGGAGATATCGCCGGTTCCGGGTCGCATGGCGACCTCGCCGCGCACCTGATCGATATTGCCCACTGGCTTGTCGGGCCCATCGCCGAGGTGAGCGGAATGCTGGACACCTTTATCAAGCAGCGTCCCAAACTTGCGGAATCGGATGACCGATTGGGCGGCAAAGCATCGACGGAAATGGGCGAGGTAACCGTCGATGACTCCTCTATCTTTCTGGCGCGCTTCATGGGCGGGGCGCTTGGCACCTTCGAGGCCACACGTATGGCGGCGGGACGCAAAAATCACAACCGCTTTGAGATTAATGGCTCCAAAGGTTCTATTGTCTTTAACATGGAGCGCATGAACGAGCTGGAATATTACAATGCCGATGACCCCGAGGACGTTCGCGGTTTCCGGGTCATTCAGACCACCGACAGCGCCCATCCCTATACCGGAAACTACTGGCCGGTCGGTCACATCATCGGTTACGAGCACACGTTCATCAACCTGATTCATGACATCCTCCGCGATTTTGCGGCAGGACGCCCCACACACCCCGACTTCGTGGACGGTCTCGCGGTCCAGCGCGTGCTGGAAGCCGTAGACAAAAGCAGTAAAGCTCGCGCCTGGCAATCCATCTGATTCGCCGTGAATCAGATACCAACCCCGGAACAGAGAGGATAACAAGAGATGAGTTACGGTGACAACAACGGTATGGGCGGCGGCAGCTATGTCCCCTCGGTCAACGGCACATTGATTCTGGTATTCGGGATACTTTCCGTAATCGGGTTCGCGATTTTTGGCCCGATTGCCTGGATCATGGGCAATAATGCGGCGAAAGTGTCCGGCGGCGATCCTCAGCAGGCAAATCTGGCGAATATCGGTCGCATCCTGGGAATTATCGGCACCGTTTTCCTGATCCTTGGCGCTATCTGGTTTGTCTTTGCCGGGGCCGCCATGATTGCAGCGGTGAGCAGTGCGGCAAGTTCCGCGCCTCGTCCGTAGCAGCAGGAGCAAAATGCTCCCTTTTTGCGTAAGTGAAGTGAAGTTATCTCTGAAAGGAACTCCCTAGAGTAATGGCAAAGTGTCCGAAGTGCGGCACGGAATTAGCCGCGTTTGCACGATTCTGTTCCAACTGCGGCTATGACACGGGAGCACAGCCGGCGACTACGGCGAATGCCACTCAAGCCTATGGGAGTCCCTCCGGTCCTCCGTACGGTGGTGAAACGCCGGGAAATAATCAGAAGACAGGTCTTTATATCGGCGGCGGGCTCGTGGCCCTGGCGATTATTGCCTTCTTTATCGCACGGGCAGCGGGTCTGTTCTCGGGAGCGAAGGCAGAGGCCCCGGCGACAGGGGTGCTTTCCGCACCACAGACGCAGGTGGTCGCGGCCCCCGTGCTGAATGCACCCGAGGTCGCGGCACCCGCAGCCCCGGTGCTTCGAGCCCCGCAGATGGCGTCGCCCCCACCCCCAATAACCAATCCGATGCCGGCGGATGTCATCGACTACCTGAGGTGGCTCAAGCAGTTCGACATCGGTCGTCAGCAGCTTTCCAGCAAGGGTGAAGCGCAGATGATGCTAGTGCTCCAGGAGTTCACCAAAGAGTACATGACCGGTCAGTCGCTGGGTCTCCTGGACGGCGATTCCGGTGACAGCCGCAATCCGCAGCAGCAAAAAGGTCTGGATATCAGCCCGATCAATAACGTGATCCAGGATTGGAACAAAGCAACCACTCTGTTCATGCAGAAGCAGCCCCCTGCCCCCTGCACCACCCTTGCCAGCAACTATAAAGGCGCTCTTGCCACCGCGGTCTCGCAGATGACTCAGGTTACCAGCGCCTTTCTGGGAGCGACGCAGTCCATCAAGAACTCCGGTGGGCAGAAGACGGCGGATGCGCAGCAGACGCTGGAAAGCCTGATGCAGGAAAAGAACGGGCGGCATGGGTCGCAGAGTATCGATGGATCGCTTACGAGTGCGAACGATGCCCTGGATGCCGTGCGAAATCAGTATACGGATATTCCGCCTGATATCGATGCCGCGCATTTTTCCATCAAAGCGGACGGGTCAAGTCTCAAGCTTCCTGGTCTGCCTTTCTAGCAAATACAGCTCAACAAAAACGGCCGGAGACTTCAGTGGAGTCTCGGGCCGTTTTTGGTTCTACTGACCGGAGTCATCCTGGGCGGGAAGAACCTCTTCGAGTGGCTTGTGCGGAACATCGCTTTTTTTGATCGTTTCGTGGTAATCGATACCCTCAATGGCGCGAGGACGGTTCAGCGCTTTCAGATGGGCGGCATCGTTGTAGGCGACCAGACGCCAGCGCATTTTCGAATGGTAGCGGGTGTATTCCCAGTGCGTCAGCGACGTGTTCTGGGTAGCGAATCCGGCCTGAGGAAAAGCTAGGCCATTCATACCGAAAAAGTGCAGGAATGAGGCGTCGATAACGCCGCCGTGACAGACAACGACAATTGTTTTTCCCGCATACTGATTCGTGATTCGTGTCAGGGCGGTAGCGACGCGCAGGATAAAAGCTCCCCAGCTCTCGCCGCCGGGATCGACGGGCCGCAGCGGCTCGTCATCAAAAGATGTCCAGCCAAATCGTGCTTTGTAGTCGTCGATGGTAAGGCCGTCACCTTCGTCTCCAGAGCGCAGTTCTTGAACCTCGTCATCGAAGTGAAGCGGAACTCCGGGAAACGCGGGGGCGATGATCTCCGCGGTCTGGCGCGCCCGCGGCAGAGTGCTTGCAATCACCACATCCGGCTGGATCTCCCCGGACTGCAGCAAACGCTCTCGAAGCAGAGTCGCCTGCTGTACCCCCAGTTCCGTGAGACCGGTATCACCGCGCATACCGCCGATAATCGGCTCCACATTGACAACCGCCTGACCATGACGGATCAGGTACAGGTTGGTCGGCGCTATCTCGCTTATCACGTCAGGCATTGGTCGTAATTTCTAAACGGCGTTATTTCCGCTCGGCATACCACTTATCCATGAATGCCTTGTAATCCGCCTGCTTCTCCTTGATCTTGCGCCACCAGGATTCGTTCTCGACATACCAGCGAACGGTCTCCTCAAGACGCTTTTCAAAATCCACCTCAGGGGCGAAGCCGAGCGCCCGTAGTTTGGTGCAGTCCATGGCGTAGCGGCGGTCATGACCGGGCCGATCCTGAACATAGCGGATCAAGGTTTCCGGCTTGTTCAGATACGACAAAATCTGCTTGGTCACATCGATGTTGTAGCGCTCGCAGGAGGGATCACCACCGACATTATAGACCTCGCCTGCAGTCCCCTTGTGGAACGCGATATCGATTCCTTTGCAGTGGTCCAGGACATACATCCACTCACGCACCTGCTTGCCGTCGCCATACACGGGAAGGGACTGATCATCGATCGCATTGGTGATAAACAGAGGAATCAGCTTTTCGGGGAAATGGTAGGGACCGAACGTGTTGGAGCCACGCGTCACAATGGTAGGAACTCCGAAAGTCACATTATAGGCGCGTACCATTAATTCGCCGCCTGCCTTCGCCGCTGAATACGGCTGATTCGGTTCCAGCGGGCCACCCTCGATGAAGACATCTGTCGTACTGCCGTACACCTCATCCGTGCTCACCTGGAGAAAACGCTCGTGTCCGAACTTGCGGGCGGCTTCCAGAAGCGTGCAGACCCCATTGAAGTTGGAGCGCACAGCGGTCTCCGGGTCCAGGATCGCACGGTCATTATGGCTCTCGGCGGCAAAGTTGAGGATGGCATCGACATTGCGGGCCAGATTGTCCACAATCACAGCGTCCTCGATACGTCCCTGAAAAAACTGGAAGTTCGGGTTATCCCAGAGATCGTGGAAGTTGTCCAGATTACCGGCGTAGGTCAGGGCATCGAACGCGATGACGCGGTAGTCCGGGTACTTGTTGAGAATATAGCGGACAAAGTTCGAGCCGATAAATCCGGCCGCGCCGGTAACAAGAAGTCGCTTCATAATTGCTGCAATTGCTCCTAAAAAGAACCGGCACAGTCGCGGTTACCGATGCTCAGCTTCCGGTAAGCGTGCTGATAGAGTAGCCGGAGGGAAACAGGTTTTCTTTCGCCACATAGGCGTACTCGAAAACGTTAGCGAGAAGTTCGTCCCACGCAAAGTACATGTCGGCAATATCCTCTGCATTCACCAGCTGCGCCCCACGAGATTCATCGGCGAGGACCTCTCCCCCCAGGGTCCGGACCTCGGCGATAAAGGTCGGAGCGTGACGCAGAGCACCGGTTTCCGTATGGACAAGGATGAACCACCCGAGATAGGCGGTTCGCCCCAGGGTAATCCCTGCCTCTTCCTTCGCCTCGCGGCGGATCGCCTCTTCAGGCGTCTCTCCGGCTTCTATGTGTCCGCTGGGGATGCACCAGCCCCGCGACACAATATCTGCCAGTACCACTCGGTCGCCATAAAACGGGAAAACCAGCGCGGCAGGAGCGGGAACATCCTGCTCACGCTCTGACTCGTCAGGCGCGGCAACAAAAGTTGCTGTCTCGTTTTTCCAGCGAACGGTGGGAAAATCTGGGGCGGGGGAAGAGCGTCGGAAAAAATCGTTGTTGTTCATTCCGATTCATCGTATCGCCGTACGAAGCGCCCTGCCGCTTTGACTAACCCTGCGTGATCTCCCAGAAATCCTTTCCGAGCGTATCCCAGGGAAGCCGATGCTCATCCGGATTGTTGAGGTCGAAATGCTGATTGACGTAATAGAGTATTGTGGCTGGCTCACTGCCAATACAGCCGCCCCCATGCGCCACGCCACGTGGGATATAGAGCACCTGGGCTTTGCCGCCACCCATAACAAACCGCATAGTGCTTTTATAGGTTGGTGAGGATGCCCGGCAGTCGATCAGGCCAATCAAAAGCCGGTCCGTCGGTGGCACGAACCAGACATCTTCCTGGTTATAGTGCAGGTGGAATGCCTTGATCGCCCCCGGCAAAACCTGGGAGTACGACGACTGCCGCACTTGAAAATCAGGGAAGGCCAGGAGACGGCCATTGTCATCAAGGCGAACCAGTTCCGCGAAACTGCCGCCGTCATCTACCATCAAGCGCAGATCAACGCGCTTTACTCCTTCGATAGGGGTCGCGCCACCGTACTGTTGCGTGGAAACAAGATTGCTGAAGTCGGGTCCGATATCGGATGGGCTGAGCTTTTCGGGCATGGGTATTGGAGATTCGTTCTTTCGTAAAATGATCACTACGACAGGGGCCGGCGTTCTTTGACCAGGTCTTTGAGATACTGTCCGTATTCGGTCTTGCCGAGTTTTTGCGCCTGCTCCAGTACTGACTCCGCGTCTATCCAGCCGCAGAGATACGCGATCTCCTCCAGACAGGCGATCTTCAGCCCCTGCCGGTGCTCAATAGCCGCGATATAGTTGCTGGCTTCCAGCAGGGAGTCATGGGTCCCGGTGTCAAGCCAGGCAGTTCCACGTCCGAGTTTCTCGACATGGAGCTGTCCCATTTCCAGGTACACTTTGTTGACATCGGTTATTTCGAGTTCACCTCGTGCGGAGGGCTTGATCCCAGCGGCAATTTCGGTGATCTGATTGTCGTAGAAGTAGAGTCCAACGACCGCGTAGTTGGATTTAGGGGCCAGGGGCTTCTCTTCCAAAGAGACCGCCATCCCATCCGCCCCGAACTCGACAACGCCATAGCGTTCAGGATCAGATACCCGGTAACCGAAAACAGTAGCGCCGGAATTTTCTGTTACCGCGACCTTGAGCTGATCAGGCAGTTTATCGCCATTAAAAATGTTGTCCCCAAGGACGAGGCAGGCGGGGCCACCATCGATAAACTTTTTGCCTATATGAAACGCTTGGGCCAGACCCTCCGGACGGGGCTGCTCCGAGTAGGTGAGGGAAATACCGAACTGGCTTCCATCACCGAGCATCTGCCGAAATTGGGGTAGGTCGGTTGGGGTCGAGATAAGTAGGATGTCCCGGATACCCGCCTGCATCAGGGTCGCAAGCGGATAGAAGATCATCGGCTTGTCGTAAACCGGCAGCAGCTGCTTGGAAATAGCCTTGGTAACAGGATAAAGACGGGTACCGCTTCCGCCTGCAAGAACAATGCCCTTCATACTTCTACTAATCTCCTGGCTGCGCAACGCCCTGTCGGAGCGCCACGCGGATGGGCCTGCAGCGGTGCGGAACACCCTCTATGGCATTCAAGCCTTTAGATAATAACCTGACTTGCCTCAGGCTGTCAATAACTGTTATCGGGTAATGGTGCGAACGAGACGTGCCTGCGCATCCCGCAGACGGGACCGGATGGGTCGAGATTTCTCGCGCAACACCTGTTTCAACGGGTTCCGTTCCGAAACACCTAGCTCTTCCCGGAGCGCTTTGGTCATCGGCAGCGGTACCCCGGGGCAAGCCACAGGCGCATCCGCGACCTCTTCAAAGGCCGCACGCAAACAAGCAGAAACCTCGCGGAAAGCGGGAATTCGTGCGGGATCCGTTCGCCGGAGGGGAGTTGCGATAGTCGGGTTTGTATTGATCTCCCATACCACTATACGCCCGTTGTGAAGGGCATAGTCGATCCGTCCGTAGTTTATGGAAGCGCGCTGAAAGATATCCCGCACCTGAGTCTCATGAGAATGCGGCGCTTCGAAGATATAATGCAGTTCTTCACTCACCTCCGATTCGCGGACAATATCCGGATGCTTTGTCATCCACTTGTGCGAAAAAAGCAGATGCCGGGGAATATAGCGATCTCCGATAAGAAACGCGGAGTACTTCCGGTACAGCCCCGACGCGTCGGCTGTATCGCAGAACTCTACGACCAGTAGATTGCGGGGAGGCGTCCCCTGATAAACGGCGTCCAGAACGGCAACCTGAAGCTCTGCGGTGTTCTGAATCAGGCTTGACACGGGTCCTTTGTGATCGTCCTCGCGCCGCAGAAAAACGGGGTAACGGAGAGAATCATCTACCTCCTGCAGACGAAGGGCACGAAAGGGGTTTATCTCTTCGTTATGCAGCATCTGCAGAAGCTCGTAGCGCCGCAGAACCGCGCCGGGCCGGTTGAGAACGGGTAGTCCCTGCCCTTCCAGATAAGCCCTCACGCTATCGGCATGCTGCAGTTGTCGCTCGGAAAGACGTTCTAAATCGGTAAAGATATAAGCGCCACGCGGAAAAGAGTGGCGGTAAAACAAGTCTTCGTAATAGACTATCTTTATCCGCGATCTCAGCACTGTTCCCCAGGTATCAAGATAATCCTGGATCGTGTTGGCATACCGGTAGCTGACGACAACGATGATCACTC
>JAZKEA010000250.1:0-4086 GCA_040387315.1 Armatimonadota bacterium
CCGGGAAGGTCGTCAAACCCAATGATAGAGAGCTGTTCCGGAACTGAGACGTTCATCCGGCGAGCCGCGTTATAAAGCCCCTGTGCGATGTTGTCACTGGCGGCGAAAATGGCAGTCGGAGGTTCAGGCAGCGAAAGCAGACGCACTCCGCCTTCGAACCCGGACTGGTCGGTGTAGAGTCCGGGAACAAGATACTCCTCCGGAACCGGAAGCCCGGCAGCGGCCATCGTTTCAAGAAATGCGTCGCGTCGTTCAACGGCACTGCGAAGAATGTAATCCCCGGTGAGATGGGCGATCCGTCGGTGCCCGAGAGACAGAAGGTGTTCCGTTGCGATCCGCGCACCGGCCGCGCTGTCAACATCTACGGAAGGGGTAATTCCCTCCTGCGCGGGGGACGCTATGGTCACGGCAGGGATTTCGAACTCGTTCAGGTAGGAAACGATGTCGGAGTCCGTGGACGGTGCAATCACGATAACGCCATCCGTACGTCCATCGCGGACAACGCCCGCGGATACCGAAGCCCCGTGCCACGGCTCCGTAAACAGGGTGACATTGAAGCGCGCTTCTGCCGCGGCAGCGACAATCCCCTGCAGGACGGTAAAGATATACGGGCTTGCCACAGCCACCGACGCGCGTTCCAGGCCGAAGAGGACGCCAAGCGTACGAGTAGGCTGCCCGGTCAGAGCACGCGCGAGGGCATTCGGCTGGTAACTGAGCTCTTTCGCGGCATTGAGAACGCGCTCACGGGTACCGGCGGAGAAGCGTGAATTGGAGCGAGACGAGCTTAATATAGCAGACGCGGTGGCGACGCTGATTCCCGCGCGCTCCGCTACCTCCCGCAGTCCGGCGCTTCTTCCTATATTTTCTGATTTGCGCACCCTGCTGCCTGGCTCCTTTACCCTGCTGCGAGAATCCTGCACGGCATTCAATCCCATTTGATTGAACGTTTCATCACCTGGGGCAATAATACCACCGCCGATCAGGCAATGTCAATTACCTGAAGATAAATACTGAGGGCAGAGTGGGCTCGGCGCTCTCCGGAGGGCGTGACACAGCTCGTCTCTTTTGCCATTTGACAGAACCAATGCGGCATGCTACCTTTCTGACAGCATGGCTCCTGTTACCGCTCCTCCGTCTCCCCTGCCGTCGCCTCCTGCAATCATCCTCAAGGCAGCACACGACCCGCTCTTTTTTGGCCCCTTACCTGTCCGCCTGCGCGAAGGGTACAGTGGCGCCGTGTACCTGCCCGATCCGGAAAGTGGCGCTGTTCAGCCGAAAGGCGAGGGACTTCTCTCTTTTTCCGTGGATGCCGGAAATACGAGCTACGAGCTGTTTAAAGATAATAGGAATTTTGCTGTTTCGGACAATGAGGTGCAGAGCGCCCGGCTGACCTACCGTCGTGGGCTTGGCAACGGGTGGGAGGGAGCCATAACCGGCAATCTGCTGTCTCGCAATGGCGGCGGGCTGGACAACCTGATCCACTGGTGGCATCAGCGAGTATTAAGGTTCACTGATCCATTCCGCGAGGGCAATCCCGGAAATACGGCGATTTTACGACTCGCCCAGAACGGCGCTGTCCTGATAGATCAGCCGGGGAACGCCAGCACCGGCCTTCTGGTTCTGCAGGCGAAGAAGCAAATAGTCGCCCGAACAGAGGTGAAGCGTCCCCTTCTGGCGTCACTGCGCACCACGATAAAGATACCGCTTCGCTCCCAGGAAAAGAGCCAGTACCTGGATAACGGCGCGACCGATATACTTCTGGGCATCAGCGGTTCTTACCGACCGGGAGGCCGTCTCTGGCTGCACACGGATCTCAGTACACTGTATGCCGGGACCGGAAATGTGCTGGCGCTCCGGGGTGGGAAGCGGTTTTTACCTCAGATCATCTTTGCCGGGGAGTATGCGCTGAACGGCAGAACGAGCCTGGTCGCGCAATACGAGGATGCCCAGTACCCTTTTCATCTCAATCTGCCAAACCATTCCGACCGCCGACGCCAGACAAGTTTCGGCATCTGGCGGGCCTCTTCCACAGACACCCGTTTTTTTGTCTCACTATCAGAGAACATCGCCGCCTTCAAGGTGACGTCGCATGCGCCGGACGTCCAGATTTCCGCGGGGATACAGCGTCGCCTTTAGCCACTTCCTACCTGCAGTACTACGACGGAGGCAGGGGACGCCGGGACGCGATGGCAAAAGTGGAATTGGCGGGGACAGCGGCTTCGTGCCGCTCCTGGGCACACAGACGCCGGTCATCCTCCAGCAGATAATCCGAGATGCCGTCGATAACAGCGCTCTGGACCGCCTCTAACGTCTGCACCAGGCGGCGAACCAGATGCAGATCGGTATGCGAGACGGGATAATGCTGTTTGTCGATTTCGGCAATCAGTCTCTCAATCCGCTCGGTAAAGTGCTGCGCAAGTACCAGCTGTTTGTCGTTCTCGACACGCAGCGGGTGCGTGGCGGTCGGACGTGTGTTGTAAGTAGTTCCCGGTTTCGGTCCGCGTTTGCCCATATCCTGATCTTTGCAACTCCTGACGTTAGGTATACCTCGCCGGAAGCTGTTTTTTCAAACATTTGTTTGTTTTTTCATTTCCGTTTTCGTAAATAGCAGGGAGTGCAGGCAGTTTAGGGGCGCAAAAAACCTAAATTCCTTGTCAATAAAAATCCCCGCCTCACGTGAGGCGGGGATTCTTGTTGGGAGGAGTGCTGTGGAGAGACTAAGCGGCGCGCATTTTGGCGATAATGGCGTCGGCCATTTCCGCGGTGCCGACCGCCGTCGGGTCCGTGCGGTCAGGCTTCATGTCGTAGGTGACATCTTTGCCCTCCGCGATGACATCCGAGACTGCCTTTTCCAGTTTCGAGGCAGCGGCATCTTCCTTGAGATACTGAAGCATCAGGAGCCCAGACAGGATCAGCGCCGTTGGGTTGACTTTGTTCTGGTTCTTGTACTTGGGAGCGGAGCCGTGAGTCGCCTCGAAGAGCGCGGTATCCACGCCGATGTTCGCACCAGGGGCAACGCCAAGCCCGCCGACCAGGCCTGCGCCCAGGTCGGAGAGGATATCGCCGTACAGGTTCGGCATCACCAGAACATCGTAATTTTCCGGCTTCTGAACAAGCTGCATGCACATGGCGTCTACCAGCCACTCGTCGTAGACGATTCCCGCACCCTTACCGGCATACTCAGCGAGCGTCGGGTCGGGCTGCTCTGCGGCAGGTGTGCCGGGTGCGAAGGTCGCTCCGTAGGCGGCAGCTACTTCGCGGGCGATCTTGTAGAACAGACCGTCCGTATACTTCATGATGTTGGCCTTGCAGACCGCCGTCACCTTTTTGCGATCGTTCTCGATAGCGTAATCGAAGGCGGTCTTGATGATCCGGCGAACACCGGTGACGGAGAATGGCTTGATGGAGATCGCCGAATCCTGACGGATCTTGCCGCCCGCCATATCGATAATCTGCTGCGCCTCGGCGCTGCCCAGATCGTACTCGACCCCGGCGTACAGATCCTCTGTATTCTCGCGAACGATAACGATATCGATGTTGTCGTAGCGGCTGCGGACGCCCTGGTAGCTCTTGCAGGGGCGGATACAGGCGTACAGGTCCAGTTCCTTGCGAAGCGCAACATTGACGGAGCGGAAGCCCGTACCAATCGGGGTCGTGATCGGGCCTTTGAGAGCCAGCTTGTTCTTGCGGATGGATTCCAGAACATTCGGCGGCAGGGGCGTTCCCGCTGTCTCCATAATATCCACGCCCGCCTCGACAACATCCCAGTTGAACGAGGAGCCGGTACCTTCGAGGCTTGCCTCCAGAACGCGGCGCGTCGCCTCGACCAATTCAGGACCGGTGCCATCGCCCCGGATTAACGTAACATTGTGTACTGCCAACTTCAGAATCCCTTCGTGTATGTTTTGAAACTCTCAGCCTGTTTTCATCAACAGACCGGAAAAACAGACGCCGCGCGCTCGCAAGGTGGGCAAGCAGCGCGGCGTAAAAGTCTGGGTAACCTTCCGATTGTAACCGTTTTGGGCGCAAAGTGTCAACCTTGCGGTTTATTCTGTGTAGCGATCCGTCAGGCTGCTTGCCTTGTTA
>JAZKEA010000251.1:0-1645 GCA_040387315.1 Armatimonadota bacterium
CGTACTCGCATCGGCGCTTGCCATGGATAAGGTTCGATACAAAGCCCTGATGGGGAGCGAGAACGTCATCCTGCCCATTGACATTGTCTTTACCAAGGACGACGCCCCGCGTCGCCGCCGTGCCGCTCAGGAGATCGAGCGCGACATGGGGTTCCCCGTCGTTATCAAGCCGTCACAGCAGGGTAGCAGTTATGGAACCACGGTCGTAACGGCGGCGGAACAGGTCGCTGACGCCCTGACGCTGGTCTTCAAGTACGACGACACGGCTATCGTCGAGCAGAAGATCGAGGGGACGGAGATCACCGTTGCCGTGATCGGCAACAAGGAACTGATGGCGCTTCCTATTATCGAGATCGTACCGCCGGACGAGAACGGGCTGTTCGATTACACGTCTAAGTACTCGCAGGACCCGGACAAGGCCGCGCGCGAGATCGTCCCGGCGAACATAAGCGATGCACTTGCCGAGGAAGCGAAGGATATCGCCCTGCGATGCCATCGCCTTCTGGGCTGCCGCGGGATGAGCCGTACGGATATGTTCGCCACCGATGACGGTATTATTACTCTCGAAACGAACACGATCCCCGGTATGACGCCCACCTCACTGCTGCCCAAGGCCGCCGCCGCCGCGAGCATTCCGTTCCCGAGCCTGCTCGATGGTCTAATTACGCTGGCATTGGAAAAGAGGGCATAGACGTCGTGAGCCGATTCCGAGATGTACGACCGCATCAGTCGCTTCCGCCAAAATCGCCGCGCAAATCAACGGCTAAGGCGTACACGCCTCCCAAAAAGGATGTGTTGGGCCCGCGTCCGGTCTCGGCACGGCAGCAGTCACGCCGTGAGGGCGGCGACACGGCGCCCGCCACTCAGCAGCAGCCCACGGTGCCATCTCCGCCTCCTGTGGTGCGCCCGCTGCATCCGGCTGCCCTTCCTCCTCTCGCGCCGACGGTTACGTCAAGTGGGGCCGCCAAACGCCGAAAACGGTTGCGGGATGCAGAAACGACCCGGTCACGCGTGAAGGTGAGGCGAGCAGCCAGGAACCGGCGACATATCAATTTACCGAAATTGCTGCTCGGCTGGGCGACGGCGCTGCTTGTCGTCGAGTGTGTGGCAGCGGCTCTGTTCTCCCCCCGGATGTGGGTGAAGCGCATTGTTGTGGAGGGGAACCGGAATGTTTCTCACCAGACTATCCTGTCCCGCCTGAAACTTGGTGATCAGGAAAACATCGTGCGTTTGCCGGTATCTCGGCTGCGCTCCGCAGTTGGAGCGGAACCCGAGGTGGAAACCACCGAAATCCGTCGCGATTTCCTGTATAACACCGTGCGCGTCACTGTCAAGGAGCGGACACCCTGGGCGTGCGTCCAAACGGCGGACAACCTGTGTTATACGATCGATCCTAAACTGGTGCCTTTCCGGACGGCGGATGTGCCGCCGGTTGGACTTCCGCTGCTGAAACTGTCGGGGGACTCGGGCAAAGTCCGCCTTGGAAAGCCGATGACCGCACCGGGTTTGCCGCTGGTAAGCCGCTGCCTGACCTGGGCGAGAGGCCGAACCGATTTTCCGCTGGACGCCGTCACGATTGATAGTAAGGGCAAACTGTGCTTAAATAGAGCGGGTGGAGCCAGGTTTTTGCTCGGTTCCGGTCAGG
>JAZKEA010000252.1:0-10822 GCA_040387315.1 Armatimonadota bacterium
GTCGTAAACCTCGCCTGCGTCCGTCAGATTCGCCTGCAGAAATCGCCCGCCGCCACTGTCGCCACTGGGACGCGCTCGGTCCACGTTTGTGACCTCATGCCCCGCCTCCGCCATCTCGCGCACGACATAGCGACCCGCCTTGCCACTCCCGCCTGTTACCAGAACTTTCACGTCGTTTCTCCTGAAAATGTACGCCTTTGCGCTTCTTTTACAGTGTAGCGGTTTGCGGCGATATAATGCTACCGAAGATTTCCCTAACCCTTTTGAAGATTCACCACTAACTACAACTATGAGCAGCGATACCCCCAGCAACATCAACACCAGCGCCGACGATGCGCCTAACCGGTACCCGTTCCAGGCCATTGAGCGAAAGTGGCAGCAGCGGTGGGCCGAAAGCGGCGTCTACAAGACGACCGAGGATGCCAGCAAGCCGAAGTATTACGTTCTGGATATGTTCCCGTATCCGTCCGGTTCGGGCCTGCATGTCGGGCACTGTAAGAACTATGTCCCCGGCGATGTGGTCGCGCGGTTTATGCACATGCGCGGGCACAATGTTCTGCACCCCATGGGCTGGGATGCGTTCGGGCAGCCCGCCGAGCAGGACGCCATCAAGAAGAATGTCAACCCGCGTACGGTGGTGCCCATGCTGGCCGCCGAGTACAAGCGGCAGATGAGCCTGCTGGGCATCGGCTACGACTGGGACCGCGAGATCAACTCGACCTCGCCGGAGTATTACCGCTGGAACCAGTGGGCATTTCTGCGCCTGCACGAAAAAGGGCTGGCCTATCGCAAAAACGCCCCGGTCAACTGGTGCCCGAACGAAAACACCGTACTGGCAAACGAAGATGTCAACGACGGACGCTGCTGGCGCTGTGACGCCATCGTCGAGAAGCGGGACATGCTGCAGTGGTTCTTCAAAATTACCGCCTACGCGGAAAAATTGATTGAAGGGCTGGACCGGATCGACTGGCCGGAAGGGGTAAAGACACAGCAGCGGGACTGGATCGGCAGGAGCGAGGGTGTCGAGTTCGATATCCCCATCGCCGGCCATGATGCCCGTGTCCGTGTCTTCACCACGCGTGTCGATACCGTTTACGGCATGAGTTTTGCCGTGTTGTCACCCGAGCATGCACTGGTTGATTCGATCACCACGGACGAGCAGCAGGGCGAAGTCGCCGCCTACCGCGAAAAGGCCGCCCGCCTGTCCGATATGGACCGTACCGCCGAGGGGCGCGAGCGCACGGGTGTCTTTACCGGCGCGTATGGCGTCAACCCGGTGAGCGGGCACCGTATTCCCATCTATATCGCCGATTACGTTCTGACCGGCTATGGAACCGGCGCGATCATGGCGGTTCCCGCCCACGATGCCCGCGACTTCGACTTCGAGCGGCGCTATAGCCTGCCGACCACGATTGTGATTGTCGCGACCGAGGCGGAGACCGCGCAGCCACCCATCGACGGCTCGGCCCTGACCGAGGCGTTTATCTCCAAAGAGGGATACACCGTCAACTCGAACCGCTTTTCGGGCCTGCCCGCGAAGATAGCGGCCCGTCGAATCGCGGAGTGGATGGAGTCCGAGGGAATCGGGGTTCGGAAGACCAACTATAAGCTGCGCGACTGGCTGGTCTCCCGGCAGCGCTACTGGGGAACGCCGATCCCGATTATCCACTGCGCAGCGTGCGGCGATGTGCCCGTTCCGTACGAAAATCTGCCCGTCGTTCTGCCGGATGTGGAAAACTATAAGCCCACCGCCGACGGTCGCTCGCCCCTGGCGGCGATCCCCGAGTTCGTAAACACGACCTGCCCCAAGTGCGGCGGTGCTGCTCAGCGCGAAACCGATACCATGGCAGGGTCCGTGGACTCGTCCTGGTACTTCCTGCGCTTCACGTCCCCCCAGGACAACCGCGAAGCCTGGGACCGCGCCGCCGCCGATTACTGGATGCCCGTGGATCGCTACCTGGGCGGGCGCGAACATGCCGTCGGGCACCTGCTGTACTCCCGATTCTTTACCCATTTCTTCTATGACGAAGGGCTGATTTCGGTCGATGAGCCGTTTGCGAGTCTGCGGAACCAGGGAATGCTGCTGGCGGAAACGACTATCGATGCCGATTCGGCGGATAAGCACCCGATCAAGCGCAGTGAGCTGGTCGGATTCAACTTTGACGACTGGCTGACGCGCTGGAAACGCGAAGGCGCCTTTCCCGCCGAGCGTATTACGGAAGATCTGGAGACGAGGGAAAAGCGTACCGTTCCCGTTGAGGTTGACTTTGCCTGGCTGAAGATGAGTAAATCCAAGGAAAATGCCGTCACGCCGGACGAGATGGCGGAGAAGTACGGCTCGGACTCGCTGCGGCTGTACATCCTGTTCGAGGCACCCTTCGAGGACACGATCCAGTGGAGCGAAGACCGCATGACCGGCGTCTTCCGGTTCGCAAACCGTGTCTGGGACGTGGTGACATCAGTCGCTAACACCTACGACCCGGCCTGGGCGGAGAAGATCGCCGATGCGCCGACGGATGCCGCGCAAAAGGCGCTGCGGCGTCGTACCCATCAGGCTATCGCCAAAGTCACCGACGATGTCTCCGAATTCCGATTCAATACCGCCGTTTCCGCGCTGATGATCCACGCCGACGCCTTGCGAAAGCATCTTCTGGCGCACGGCACGGAGTCGGTCGCTGTTTGGGAAGCGGCGGCGACTCTGGTCAAGCTGCTGTCACCACTCGCCCCGCACATCGCGGATGAGTTGTGGGAGCAGCTGGGAAAGAGCGGCACCTATCTCTACAATGAGACATGGCCCACCGCCGATCCCGCGGTCGCCGCCGAGGAAGAGATCACGCTCATTGTCCAGATCAACGGTAAGCTGGTCGAGCGCCTGACCCTGCCCGCTGATTCAGATGCAAGAACCTGCGAGATATCCGCCCTGGAAGCGCCCAAAGTCAAGAACGCTGTCGAGGGCAAAACGATCCGCAAGATCATCGTCATCCCCGGCAGGCTGGTAAACGTCGTCGCCGGATAGGTTTAGCGGCAGATACGGAAAGCGCCCCCGCTGCAGCGGGGGCGCTTTTTATTTTCGGCAAGCGCCCATTCTGGCAAAGAATCTGCTATTCTTTAATTGCAGATTCAAGCAGAAGGGCAGCAGTTTCCAATGGTCGAGTTCGGGAAGCGAGAAGCAGGGGCCATCGCCGCTGTTCTCAGCGTCGCCGTGGTTGCCGGCATTGGCTGGTCGGTTCTTCAGCAGCGGCAGCAGGCCACCGCCGCCGACTTGAAGCCGACTTTCGCGGACGGAACACCGGCGCAAACAGCAGGTCCGGACGGAACCCTGGATATTTCCGCCAAGGGACTGGAGGAAGACCTGCCGTCTCCCGCATCTCCCATCATCTTGGACGCGCCGTCCGTCAAGCCGGATAAGATTCTCGTCTTTGTTTCTGGCGCTGTGAAGCGACCGGGCGTTTATGCACTGAAGCCGGGGGCAAAAGTTTTTCAGGCAGTCCACGCCGCACATGGCTTCAAGCCCAATGCGGATCAGGAGGCTTTGAATCAGGCGGAAACCCTGCAGGACGGCGACCAGATCTACATCCGTCCGCGCGGCAAAGCTTCTATTCCCGCCAAAGTCTCCGTGGCTTCAGGTACCGTCAGCTCAGCAGGACAGGGCGAAATATTCCTGGGGCGGAACCGACGACCCGTTTCTCTTCCCCCGCCCGCGGTGACGGTGCGACCGCTGATTATCCAGGGGACGACGCCTTCCGTTTCCAAGGGGGAAGCGGCGACGGAAGAGCCCCGCAAGCGTGGTCGTGTTCTCGGAAAGCCTCCCGTTGAGACCGTGACTATCGCAGCGCAGAGCACCGAACTTGCCCCCTTCGAAAACGAGGAGACGGACGCGCAGTCCAGTGCATCCGAGGACCCTGCGAAACCCTCAGGCCGCAGACGGAGTGAAAGCAGCAAAACCGTCAGCAAATTCAAAAACCCCGGCGACGGAGTGGTGAACATCAACACCGCCGACTTGGCGGAACTGCAGAAACTGCCCGGCGTCGGCCCCAGCACCGCTCAGAAGTTCATTGAATATCGCACCCAGATTGGGCGATTCGCCTCTATCGAGCAGGTCCAGGATATCAAAGGGATCGGGCCGAAGAAGTATGCAAAGCTCCGGCCCTTTATTTCCCTGTGATTGTTGCGTCCCCTTAGGGTTTAAGCAGCACTTTCAGGCTGTTCTTGCCCTCGTGAACCAGTTCGATCCCCTTGACATAATCTTCCAGCGCAAGCTCATGCGTGATAAAGACGCTGCCATCGACCGAGCCCGAGGCGAGCGATTGTATAACGCTCGGATAGCAGTTAGGCCCCAGGTGGGAGCCCATCAGGTTCAGCTCCTTGGTGTCCCCGATAATCGTCCAGTCCGTTGTTACCGGTTCACGCATCACGGAGAACTCGACGAACGTGCCCGCTTTTCGAATTGCCTGCAGACCCTGCTCGACCGAAGCGGGATGCCCTGTCGCCTCGATGTAGACATCGCAGCCGTAACCGTCGGTCATCTCCTTGATCGCCCCAACGACATCCTGTGTGTGTGGGTTCAGCGTGTGTGTCGCTCCCAGCTTACGTGCCCGCTCCAGCCGGTCATCGGACAGATCGATTGCTACCAGCGCGGCGGGCGATTTCCCGCTTGCATAGGCGACCATGCCCAGACCCAGAGTGCCGCAGCCGGCGATCACCGCAACATCCCCGAACTCGATGTTTCCGCGCTTGACCGCATGCATGGAGCAGGCCAGCGGTTCGATCAGGGCCGCATACTCGGGTTTCAGTGTGCTTGGAACCTTGTAGTTAAGCGCCCCGGTCGGGAACTTCATATACTCCGCGAATCCACCGGGCGTGCGAGAGCGGAAGCCGTAAATATCGTGGACCATACACAGGTGATACTGCCCTTTTTTGCAGAAACGGCACTCCCAGCAAGGCACAATCTGCTCCGAAACCGCCCGGTCACCGAGCGCCAGCCCGTACTGTTTTCCTGCCCCTTCGCCTAGGGCCACGACGGTCCCGATGAATTCGTGTCCGGCCACAATGGGAGCCTGGCAGTAGCCTTCGCGGTTCGCATCCCCCCAGAACATGGGCGCACCCGTATAGCACTTCACGTCGGAAGCACAGATACCGGCGGCATCTACTTTGATGACTACCTCACCCGGCCCCGCCTGCGGCACGGGAATCTCCTCCAGCCTGTAGTCTTCCGGGCCACGGCACATAACCGCGCGCATCGTCTTGGGAAGTGTATCTATTGTTTCTGTCACAGACATCTTAATTTGTCCTCATTGAAATTTGCTGACCGTTAGTCGGTGTCGAGCAGACCGCGTTCGCGCAGGAAGGGGATTGCTATACTTGGATTGTTGGTGGTTATGTTTTCCACTCCCCAATCCACCAGAATTTGAAGCTGTTCCCGGCTGTCTCCCGGCCACCCGGTAACACGCAATCCGTTCCTTTGCGCCTCCTGAACCACTTCTTTTGAACCTGTCATCAGGGGGATACCCGCCTGCCGGCACTCCAGGCTGATCGCGGTCTCCAGGAAAGCAGGGGTATCGTAAGCGCCGATATACCCACGGGAAAAATGCGGCGCGACTCGACGCATAATTGCCAGTGCCGTAGGATCAAAAGAGGTAACAACTATCCGCTCTTTGTCCGGCAGTGTCTCCAGCACTTGTACCATTTTGGCCACAAGAATCTCAAGGCGTTCCGGTTCGTCTCGTTTGATCTCTATTTCCATATGAGCGCGATCCGTTATTTCGGCGAGAACTTCTGCCAGCGTGGGAATACCGCAGGGCTGAGGCCAATCCGTAAATTCCGCTCGGGCGTCCAGGGCGGCTATCTGGGAATAGGTGAGGTCCGCTGCGGCGCGTTTCCCGGTGGTGTTGGTTGTTCGGTCCACGGTGGCGTCATGCAGGACGATCAGTTCATGATCGGCAGAAAGCCGAACATCGAACTCGAAATCACGAACGCCAATACTCTGGGCATAGGCGAAGCCCGTCACTGTGTTCTCGGGCGCTTCGCCTTTGGCGCCCCGATGTCCGTATAAAATCATAATTCTGTGCCGTACACCATCCGCATTTATTTTGCGTACTGAAGGGTCCGCTCTGACAGTATACGGGAGGCCTTGCGTAATCCGTCAAACTGTTCCTCGAACTTGAAGCCGAATTCTGCCTGCGCACGGAGGCCCATTGGCGACGAGAAATGCCACACCCATCCGCTGGCGTTTACCTCCGCTATGAACAAGGCGCCGTCCGGCCGGCGCTGTATAACATCGACACCCAGCAGCGGAATCTCGGGGAATGCCCGGTGCGCCGCTTCAGCGAAACGAATAATATCGGGGTCGTTCATGAGGCTCATCACGCAGCCTTTACTATTGGAGACAATCGATAGACCAGGTGTTGCGCTAAATTCCTCGGGGCCAGAGAGTGGAGCACGTGTGCTATCCGCTTCGACCTTTATTGCCCAGAGTACCTCGCCAAAGAGGGTTGTTACGCGGTAGCTGATTGGCCGCTCTCCTGTATAGATAAATTCCTGGGCGAGGAGATCACCGCTATGGCCCTCGATGCGGCTTTTAGTCGATTCCCAACGGGCCCGTGAGGAGCGCATGATACGCACATGCGCCCCGCGACGGCCCCGGTCCGGTTTGACAACGACATATTTTCCAAGTCCCGACACATCAGGTCGGGGGTCGGCCTCGGTCATCAGATGGTAACGCGGCACGGGCACCCCCGCGGCGGTGAGGGCAATGTATTCCTCGCTCTTGCTCAGTGGGCTTCCCGCAAACACGCGCCCACGGACCATCCGCAGGTGATTGAGTCCGACAGGAGAAAAGACCATCGTCGGCAGTGGGGCCAGTGTCCAGCGGCGCAGGGGATAGTGGCGATCATTATAGACAAAGGGGCGTATATGCGGCGCGTACTCCCGAATATAACCGGCAATACGCTGAAAGTCCCCCCTGTGTCCAACACTCTCATTACCGACGAGAACAATATTACATCTCTTTTTTAACATGAATTATTCTGGGGACTTAAACGCTGGACAAAGTATACGGCATGGGCCGTCCTGCGTTTCTTGTTTACTTGGACCTGTTTGTGTCATACTTTGCGTGCGGGCTATGGAGCCTGTCTAACAAACAGTCCTGATGAGGTGGCTGACAATGATCTTTCGATTTCGATGTGCGGCTATGCTGGCGCTTGGCGCGGCCCTCGCCTTTGCCGGTACGGCTGTCCGAGCCGACGATGCCGTGGCAGGTCAGCAAAAAGCGCAGACGCTGGAAAAAAGCGTCACCAAGGTATTGAAGGCAAACTATCTTCTTTACCTGCCCAAAGATTATGGCAGGCAGTCCGATAAAAAATGGCCTCTGGTTGTCTTTCTGCACGGGTCCGGCGAGAGCGGCAGCGATCTTGAAAAGGTCAAGGTGCATGGCCTGCCCAAACTCGTTTCCCAGGGCAAAGAATTCCCCTTTATCATCGTCTCCCCGCAGGCTCCTGGTGTCCCGCGCCGCACCTGGGACACGGAGGTACTCAATGCGATGCTGGATGATGTTCTGGCAAAATACGCAGTGGAGCAGGATCAGGTCTACCTGACGGGTCTCTCGATGGGGGGCTACGGGGCGTGGGCGTGGGCGGCGGCAAACCCCGAGCGGTTCGCGGCGCTGGCTCCTATTTGTGGCGGCGGGGACGCCCGAATGATCGCCCGATGGCTGAAAAGTATGCCTGTCTGGGCGTTCCATGGGGCCAAAGACCCTACGGTGCCCTTGTCGGAGTCTGAGCGCATTGTCGAGGCGCTGAAGAAGGTGGGTAATAACGAGGTCAAGTTTACGGTCTACCCGGAAGCGCAGCATGACTCGTGGACAGTGACCTACGACAACCCCGAGCTCTATGCCTGGCTGCTCAATCACAAACGTCCGAAAGCGGATGCCGTAAAAGCGGATACGCGATAGGCGGAATTAGGACATTTGACGACGTCATTATGCGAGTTTTACTTCTTCTCTTTTTTGTAATGGGCATCTCTTCTATGCATGTTAATGCTGCTGCCCCACCACCGACACCACTGCCCCTGGCTCTTACCGAAAAGAACAGTCACGACATTGCGCTTCGCACTGTCGAGGGCGGGGCCTATGAGATCAAGACTACCGGCAGTGACCCGTATCTCTTTACGGAACCGTTCCCGGAACCGCGGGATCTGCCGGATTCTTTTGTGCTGGCGTTTGACTACTTCAGCACGACGGGCACGGACCATGTTCAGGTATTCGTCGATCCTCCCATTGACGAGGAACACAGCATCAAGGCGGCGGGCCTGAGTCGCAGTGAGGGATGGTCTCCCTATGCGGCCGATCTGAATCCACTGCTGTTTCGGGTCAAAGGCAAGGTGCGCACCCTGCGCCTGGATTTTGGAACGGCTGCGGGAAAAACCTTTCAGATACGCAACCTCCGGCTTCGTCCGCCAAGCCGTCAGGAGATTGCCTTGGCCGCCCGTCGTGTGGAACTGCAGAAGGCCGAACTTCGCCTGGAGACCCGGCTTCGTGGCTATCTGAACCAGCATTACCCCTGCCAGGTGACCCGAGTCGAGGTGAACGACCAGCAGATCAAGATTACGGGGAAGATCACAGGCCCGTCGGATGCGCTTCGGGTCGCTGAGGTGCCGATGGCTGCCAATGTTACGGAACTGTCCCAGTTCCCAACGCTCCTGCCGATACAGGCGGATGCCCGCGGGCAGTTCACCACTGCGGTGCCGCGACAGGACAAAGCAGGCAAAGACCGCCTTCTTTCACGCTGGGCGGTGGTGCGAAAAGTCGGAAGCCGTTACGAACTGCGCTCTCAGGCACGTTATCCCGATGCGCTGCGCCCGCAGGCAGATCTGCCCGAGGCGAGAATCCGCAACAAAAAAGGTCTCGGGGGCTTTGGGGTAGATCGTCCGCTGAGTGATATCGAAGATCTGGATATCTCTGCCGTCACGGTCAATATCGTGATCAATTCCCTGTTTTCCACTACGTCGGGCGAGGGACGGACCCCTTTTCCCTATGGCGGAAAAGAATGGTACGCCAACGACGCCCAGATAGCGGGTCTGGACCGGACGCTGGAAGAGGCCGCGAAGCGTCGTGTCGTTGTTTCCGCTATTGTTCTTGTCGGGCAGGGGGCAGAGTCGCCCGACGGCTCTTTCAGTCATCTTCTCGCCCATCCGGATGCGGACCCGGCAGGTATCTTCGCTATGCCGAATGTCAGCAGCGACGCGGGGGCGCTCGCGTATGCTGCTGCGATGGATTTTCTGGCTAAGCGGTACAGCCGACCGGACAGCAAGTATGGGCGTATTCATCACTGGATAATGCACAACGAAATCAATGCGGGATGGATCTGGACGAACGCCGGGGACAAGAGTGCGCTTCGCTACATGGACCTGTACCACCGTTCGATGCGGACCGTTTACCTGATCGCGCGCCAGTATGACCCCCATGCGAAGGTCTTTATTTCGCTGGAGCATCACTGGAACATGGCACCCGGCGCTCATTTCTATAAAGGGAAGGAACTGCTGGAGATGCTCGCCACCTTCTCCCGAACGGAAGGCGACTTCGACTGGGCAATCGCGTTTCACCCCTACCCGCAGAATTTGTTCGACCCGCAGGTCTGGAAAGACAATCAGGTTAACTTTACCTTCGACACTCCGAAAATTACCTTCAAAAATCTGGAAGTGCTGGATGCCTTTGTCAAGAAGACATCGATGCGCTTTGAGGGGAAGAGCATTCGTGCCGTACACCTCTCCGAGCAGGGGCTGAACTCACGGGATTACACGGATGCCCAGCTGCGCGATCAGGCTGCGGGAATGGCTTTCGCCTGGAACAAGTACAAAAACCTCGAAAGCATCGAAGTCTTTCATTACCACAACTGGGTCGATAACCGGCACGAGGGAGGTCTGCGTATCGGTCTGCGCAAATTTCCCGATGACAAGGATGACCCGCTTGGTAAAAAGCCGATCTGGTACGTGTATAAGGCTATGGGAACGGCACGGGAAGATGAGGTCCTCGCGCCCTATAAGGCAGTTATCGGCGTTGGGAGTTGGGCAGAGGTGCTCCATAGCGCGCGTGTCACGTCCGCAAAATAGATGATCCTGCCCCTTGACGAAATCAAGGTGCTTTTGATACAGTAACCCCAAGGTAACGAAACCGAAGTAACGCTATGCAGACCGCAATCTCAGCACAACTTCAGAGCAGCCACTTCTTTCAGCAGCCGTACCGGGCTTTCCGGTACGGCTTCTGGCGCGGCAGTGCCTTTTATTTTTCGTATTTTAACTCCGACCGGAGCAAGCAACCGCCACCCGTAACTGCGTAACGAAGAGACGCAGAGCACACAGGGAACGAAATGGCGACCTGCCCGGAAGGAAATTCCGGGCAGGTCGCTTCTTTTTTAGGAGCCGATTATGAGCATCGCCGAACTGCCATCCGCCGCTGACTGCCTCGCCGACAATCCCGGTGTCACCGCAGTGACAACACCGCTGTTGTCGCCGCGCGCCTTCCGTGACCGTCTGCCTGCCTCCGTCGAGGCGCGCCGGACGGTATCGGAGGCGCGGGAAACCCTTCGCCGACTTCTTGCTGGTGTTGATGACCGTTTCTTAGTTGTGGTTGGTCCCTGCTCCATCCATGATACTGACGCGGCGCTGGAGTACGCGGACCGGCTCGCGGCGCTTCGGGAGCGGTATGCGGACCGGCTGTGCATTATGATGCGGGCGTACTTCGAGAAGCCCCGCACCTCGGTGGGCTGGAGAGGGCTTATCAGCGATCCTCATCTCGATGGCAGCTTCGATATGGCGGAAGGGCTCGTTC
>JAZKEA010000252.1:10832-11163 GCA_040387315.1 Armatimonadota bacterium
CCGGCGTCTGCTCCTGGCGCTGGCCGAGCGAGGAATGCCGACTGCTGCCGAACTTCTGGACCTTGCGACCCCCGCCTACTTCTCCGACCTTATCAGTCTGGCGACGATTGGTGCTCGGACCACGGAATCTCAGCCGCATCGCGCGCTTGCCAGCAGCCTGGAGATGCCGGTCGGTTTCAAGAACGGGACCGACGGCGGTATCGAAGTCGCGGTCAATGCCATGGTGTCCGCACGAGAGGGACATTGTTTCGTTGCCATGGACGACGACGGGCGGCCTTCCGCGGTTCGTTCTCTGGGGAATGCGTCCTCACTTCTCGTGCTGCGCGGGGGG
>JAZKEA010000253.1:0-4463 GCA_040387315.1 Armatimonadota bacterium
GTTGCTGGTCATCATGCCGAGATGCGTGATGAGCAAACCGGCAAACTGAAAAAAGCGCCATTAGAGGAACAGAAACAGCTTCTGATGTCGCTGCCGCTCGAAACTGTTGACGGAAGCACTTTCTAAGCGGCAATGGGTACTAAGGGAGACTTCTGGGCGCTATGACGATACTTGACGCCAAACCGGAGAGCAAAGCGACCATTGAGGTTCAGGCAGACCCGGAACGCGAACGCCTTCAGGCCGAAATACTGGAACGGATGATTGTCAGTTTTCGCGCCAGCCAGGCACAGCAGCCGACACAATCCTACAACCCCTGGTTTCAGCAGCGGGTCTCCGTGATGACCGATATGGCGAAGCTGTTTCTCGGCTTTCCGATCCCGATCTGGCCGCCGGGATTGCTTTTGCGCAAGATCGTGCGTCGCCTGGTTCTCCCGCTTTTCGCGCCGCAGGTAGAATTTAATACCGCTGCCAGGGACGTTGTTCTGGAACTGCGTCAGCGAAGCGAAGCGCAGGCGGCGGCCCTTCAGGAGTCCATAGAGCAGATTTCGCGCCTGGAGGAGCATATCGAAGCGCTTACCTTAAAGATAGAGGATCTGCAGCACACCGCTGCCGCCTCCGAACGGGCGTTTCGGCGTTCCTGACCCTGCCCCCGAGGTTATAGGGCGGGAAAATCGTCGCCTACGAAAAGAACAATGAAGATAGCAATAGACCTCCAAGGAATGCAGTCCAGCGACTCGCGCAATCGTGGCATCGGTCGATATACCGAGGCGTTTCTTGACCAGCTGCTTGCTATAAATAGCCCCCTGAACTTCGATCTGTACAGCCATGGCGGGCTTCCGGAGCCGACACTATTCTCCTCAGAGAGCCGGAAGAACGCACCGAACACTCTCCATCACTCTGTGCTGCCGTTTCCGGATAAGACTCCTACCGGTGCCAACGAACTGCTGTTTAAGACGGCTCTGCTGGCATCGCAGACGGACGCCATTCTGCTGCCGAGCCCTATTGAAATAAGCGAATCCGTGGTGCCGGATTATGCGGGCTTTCCCACGGCGCTTTATACGGTCTTTTACGACCTTGTCCCTTTCATCTTCGCCGAGCGGTATCTCAATGATCCCGGTACGAGAGCCCTGTATACCCAGCGGCTTCGTAATGTTCGTCGTTCTGACCTCGTACTCGCTATCTCCGAGTCCAGCCGCCAGGATGCGATCCGGTATCTGGAGATGGACCCGGATCGGGTGGTCTATATCGGTGCGGGTGTCTCGCCTTTCTTTTCACCGACACCGCCTGAAGAGACCGCTGCCTGGCGAGATCACTTCCGCAAACGTTTCGACATCAATCAGGGTTACATCCTGTATACAGGCGGCGAGGATTGGCGCAAGAACCTTGAAGGCCTGACCGACGCCTACGCGCTTCTTCCCAGCAGCCTTCGTCAACGATTTGACCTCGTCATAGCCTGTCGTATGACCGAAAATGGAGCCCGACTTCTGCAGGAAAGGTTCGCCGCTGCGGTACGAGGCGGGGCAGGACGGCTGGTCCTTACCAATTATGTTTCGGACGAAGAGCTAAGGGCGCTGTACGGCCTGTGTGACCTCTTTGTCTTTCCCTCTTTCTATGAGGGTTTTGGGCTGCCGCTTGTGGAGGCAATGGCCTGTGGGGCACCCGTTCTCGCTGCCAATAACTCATCGCTCTCTGAGATTGTCAGGGGCCCTGAGCAGCTTTTTGATGCGGCATCTCCAGAGTCGATCTGCGAGCGTATCGAGAAATTTCTGACGGACGACGCACTGCGAAACCGGATCGCGGGATTGGCGCAGAGTCAGGCGGCAGCACATACCTGGGAAGCTGTGGCGGAGCGTGCTCATAACGCGATGGCAGCGGATATGGAAACGCGCTGCCGGAGGGCGACTCAGAGCTCTGCTCTGCCGTCACGAGACCTGATAACTTTTCGAAGTCTCGGCAGCGATGCCATGACTCCTCAGGCGGGTTCGGAATCGCTTCCAAAGAAACTGGCATTCTTCAGTCCGTTTCGTCCGCTCCAGTCCGGGGTCAGCGATTACAGCGAAGAGATTCTTCCTGCCCTGTCGCAAAACTTCGAGATCGATCTTTATGTTGATGCCGGATATGACCCGATTGTTGAAACAGGTTTTCCCCACCTTATTTCGCGCTTCTCCCGTTTTCAAAACAATGTTCAGGTACGGAACAAAGGCTACGAGGCGATAGTTTACCAGATGGGCAACAACAGTGACTATCACGCCTACATGTACACAATGCTCAAGAGGTTTGCCGGTTTCAGCGTTGTCCATGACTATAACATGAGCGGGATGCTGTACCACGCGGCTCTGACGCGCCCTGAGTTTGGTATTTCTCTGCAGGACGAATTCATCCATTGCTACGGGCAGAAGCGTGGTCTAGAGATTTTGCAGGCGCTGGAAAGCGGAGAACTCTTCGTTGGGGATATGCCGTCTCAGGGACTGTATTCCAACCGCCGCCTCTTCACCCGGTCTCTGGGGATTATCGTCCATAACCAGTGGTCTTACGAAAGGGCCTATCAGGACGGTCTGGACAAAGATAATCCGAATATTGCTCTTATACCTCCGGTTATGCCTTCGGTTGACGTGAGCACCCCCCCGGACGAGGTGCGGCGTCTGCGGCGTAAGTGGGGGCTGCCGGAAGATGCTTTCATTTTTGCGTCGTGCGGCTTCGTCGCACAGACCAAACGTCCGCTGCAAATTCTGGATGCTTTCCGCCTTTACCTGGCTGACAATCCGGGTGCTTTTCTGGTGTTTGTCGGCGCAGTCGATATGCCGGGCGATTTCAATCAGGAAGTCTCGAAGCGAGGACTTTCGGAGCATGTGGCGATCTCCGGATATGTCCCGGGAATCGAAAATTTCAACGAGTACCTGCGGGCTTCTGACGTTTGCCTGACCTTGCGTTACCCGTCAAACGGGGAAACGTCCGGGGCGCTTTTGCGGATGCTGGTTCACGGGAAGCCGTCTATTGTCTCGGATATAGGCTCGTTCGCCAATTTCCCGGATGACATTGTCCACAAGGTTCCAACCCCGGACCGCTGTAAAGACGAAACTGCAGAAATCGTCCAGGCGATGAGGCTTCTCGGGGGAAACGGGACGTATCGGCAGCAGCTAAGCGCAAACGCGGCTGCGTACATGCATCGCGAGCACTCACCGGAGCATTGTGCACGGCTGTATACCGACTTTATCGAGACGGTTATGCGGGACCGTCGGACACACCAGCGTCTGCTGGCCGACCATGCGGGGCGGGAGCTCGCGGGTGTAACTGCCGGAGAAGGCAGCGTGATCCGGGCGGACGCAAGCGACGAAGAGCTGCGAACACTCCTGTTACCTTTTGCAAAAGCGATCTCGAACGGTTTTAGCTCGGCGGAAAGCGCCTCCGGCGCAGGTTCCTGAGATTGCGGATTGCCGTGTTCCATAATCTTTCTACAGGGGGCGCCAAGCGCCATCTGTTTGAGCAGGTTCGTCTATTGAGGGAGAGAGGACACGAACTTCACCTGTTCGCCCCTCGCACGGCAGCGGCAGGTGCAGAAGGGGGGGAGTATCTGCCGATTGCTCCCCTCTGTCACGAGACGCACCTTTACGGGGCAATGCCGGACAGCAGAGCTGGAGCCGACAGTGCTGAACCAAAATCCGGAGGTAGGAGCCGGGCGCTTCGGCAGTGGGCCGACACTTTGCCGCCGGTACGTGAGCTGATGGATACGGTCTGGGCGGCACGAATGGGACGCAGCGTCGCCGAACTAGAGTCAATGTATGAGCAAATGGCCGCCGATATCGACAGGGGCGGCTTCGATGTTGCCTATGTCAATCACTGCGTTGTGACGCTCGCGCCGGACCTGCTTCGTCAGATTCGGAAAACCCCCACCGTTTTCTGCTGCAACGACACCCAGCGTTCCGCGATGCAGTGGCCGGTCGAAACCGACTTGGAGTACGATTCGCTGCCGGAAACCTGGTTTCGGAAACACCGTCGGGGTCGTTTGCTGGGCCGATCCCAGAGGCGGTTCGTTGAGGGACTGGAAGATCATTTCATCAGAAACACCAGGGCAGCGACGCTGGTTCTCGCGAACTCGTTCTACTCACGTGAGGCGCTTGCGCAGGGAGCGGGGGTCAATGCGAGCGTCTGTTATCCCGGTGTGGATACAGATTTCTTCTGCCCGGACCCTGAAGTGAAGTCCCGATCCGGTAAACCAACGGTGCTGTCGGTTGGGGCCTTGCTGCCCACCAAGCGTCATGATTTTGTGCTGGAAGCTGTGGCGGAGATACCGCCTCAAATACGACCCCGGCTGGAAATTATCGGATACGCGGGGGGACCGCATGCCGCTGCACTCAACCCGCAGCCCTGATCGCTGGACGCTGTCCACGTGACGCAGGTGTGGTACGGGGTGCCAGCACACGCGTCGGAGGCGTTGGAGGAGGCGGTCGCGGACGCACTGCCGC
>JAZKEA010000254.1:0-3541 GCA_040387315.1 Armatimonadota bacterium
TCTTTTCTCCCTCTGTGCCGCGCTCGCCTTTCTAGTACTTACCGCCACTTATGCGCCTGCCCAAGCGAATGTCATTGAGGGGCAGCCTGCGCCGGTAAGCGCACCGGCCCCGGCTATCGTGGAACCGTTTCGGATAAAAGACGAGGCGGAGTTCTTCGGACTCCTGGACCTTCAGGCTCCGGGAATGTCGGCGGTAAAAGCCGCCGCTGAGGCAAAGGACTGGCAAAAGGCGAAGGAGGCTTGGGCCGTCCATCTGAAGAATCGCAGCAATGCGAAATGGTTCTGGACTTACCGCGACCGGGACACCATTCGGCGTCTCCTTGCGGAAAAGAAAAGTCCGCTGACCCGGTTCGTGCCCAGCGCCGACAATGCGCTGCTGCGGAAGTTCGTCTTTGTCGGCGTTCCGAAAACTCTGGACAAGTCGCCGGAATGGGGGCAGGGCGCGAACGAATGGACCAGCGTCCTGAACCGTTTCCATTATTTCGGTGATATGGGCTATGCCTACTGGGAAACCGGGGACAGCAAGTATGCCGCGGATTTTGTCTTTCTGCTGAAAGACTGGATTCGAAAGAACCCGGTCCCCGACGACGTGACCGGCTTTGTCGTCTTCGGCAACACGTGGCGTGCGCTGGAGTGCGGACTGCGCGTTCAGAGCTGGCTGACCGCGCTTCAGCACTTTATGGATGCCCCGGAGTTTGATGCCGAGGCGAAATACGAGATGACCCGGTCCCTCGCCGAGCACGCCCGCTACCTGCGGGCGGTGGATATACGGCGCGGCTACCGGGCAGGCAACTGGCAGGTGATCGAGGCGACCGGGTCGGCGTACATCGGGATGATGCTTCCGGAATTCCGCGAGTCCGCTCAGTGGCGTGAGCGGGGGTTCCATACTCTTGTCCAGCATATGGAGAAGGATGTCAATCCCGACGGCGCCCACTACGAGCTGACACCCGGCTACCACATGGCGGTGATGGATCAGTATCTTCAGGTCTCGGTCCTCAGCCAGAAGAACGGCTACAAAGTCCCCGGTCTGCTGGACCGGCATGAGAAGATGTACGATTTTCTCCTGAAGCTGTGTAAGCCGGATCGGTTCCAGCCGTCCGTGGGCGACACCGGCAGGCAGCCGCTGGAGCGCCGCATGGCGGACGGGGCGCTGCTGTACAGCCGCCGTGATATGCGCTTTTTCGGCGGAGCGCAGGGCTCTGCCGACTGGGTCTGGACGTTTGGACCCGACGCGTTCGACCGTTACGCCAAAATCTCCCCCGAACCTCCGAAGTTCACGTCGGTACTGCTCCCCGATGCCAAGTACGCGATGATGCGGTCCGGGTGGGACCGGGACGACAGCTATCTGCTGTTCGACATGGCCCCGTGGCGCGGGGGCCACAGCCACCAGGACCGGCTGCAGGTAATCGCCTACGCGGGGCGGGATCTGCTGGTGGACCCCGGTCAGTACGCGTACGATCAGCCGCTGGCGAGTACGTACTTCCGAACCAGCGCCGCCCATAATGTCCTGCTGATCAACGGCGCGGAACAGCCGGATGCCAACCCCACGGTCCTGGCCTGGGAGACAACGCCGGAGGCGGATTTTGCCTCGGGCAGTATATCGGCGAAAGGGCTAACCCACCAGCGCAGCGTCCTCTTTCTGAAGACCGGAATCTCTATAATCGTTGATCATGTGAGTGCGGAGGGCCCCGCCGCCTCTGCCGAGCAGGAGGTCACGCGCCTGTTCCATTTTCCGCCCACAACGCTGACGACCGAGGGAGGCATCGTTCGCACCGGGTTTAGCGGGGGCAAAAACCTGCAGGTGCTGAGCGTTAGCCCGGCGAACCTGGAGATACGAAAAGGCTGGGTGCCCATCGCACCCGCAAAAGCGGACGAAGCGCCGGTTGCGGCCTTCATCACGAAATCGACGCTCCCCCAGACCCTGGTAACGGTGCTGATGCCGTATACCGAGGCGGGGGAGCTGCCGACCGTCGAGGCGGTGCCGAACACGGACCCAAAGGTCGCGCGGCTGCGCCTGACGTATGCCGATGGCAGCAAGGCCGAGGTTGCGGTCGCGGATACGGTACAGCCCCTGCAGATTGGGAACGTGGCAGGGGAGGGGCGAGCGCTGGTCGTGCGGACCGGGGGAAGAAGGATTTCTTCCCCTGTTCTCTGGTTCCGCAAGTAGAGGCCTGGTACGAGTCGCTGGGAAAGGCAATCGCGCGAACGACGAGGAATATCGGAGTATCAATGACGAAACCACGGATTCAGACCACGACGGTCGGCTCGTACCCGGTGCCGGAATGGCTGCTGGCGCTGCCCTCCGAGCAAGGGATCATCGACGCCACACGGGTTATATTCGATATACAGCGGCAGGCCGGAATCGATCTCCCCACTGATGGCGAGTTGTACCGGTTCGACCCGGATCATCCGGATACCAACGGCATGATCGAGTATTTCGTGCACCCGATGTCCGGTGTGCGAAAGGAACTGGGCCGCAGCGACGCGGAGGCATTTCGACGTCAGGAGGGGATGGAGTTTCGGAGGCGGCCCGCCGCCGTGGTCCAGGGTCCGCTCGGCGAAGGCGCACTGGACCTTCTCTCCGACTGTGAACGGGCCGCGAGTGTCGCGGGGAAAACGCCGTTCAAGTTCACGGTCACCAGCCCGTATATGCTTGCCCGCACACTTCTGGACCGGTACTACCACGGCGACTTCGAGCGGCTCCTGATGACGGTCGCGGGTGTCCTGTCGGAACAGGTACGCGGTCTGCCCTGCGCCTGCCTGCAGATCGATGAGGCGAATATTCCCGGTCGGCCCGAGGAGGGACCACTTGCCGTTCGCGCCATCAACCGTGTTCTGGACGCGGTCGATCCCGGTACCCAGAAAGCCGTCCATCCCTGCTTTGGCAACTACGGCGGTCAGGCGATCCAGAAGGGCTCCTGGGACAATCTCGTTCGATTTCTCAATGAACTGCAGGTGGACCATCTCGTCCTGGAGCTTGCGCACCGGCCCGAAAGCGATCTGGAGGCGCTGAAAGATGTGGACCCGCGTATCGGAATCGGTATCGGCGTGATCGATGTCAAGGTGAACCACGTCGAGACCGCCGATGAGGTGGCATCGCGCATTGAGCGGGCCGAGAAACGGCTGGGAGAGGGACGGGTTCGCTGGGTGCATCCGGACTGCGGGTTCTGGATGCTGAAGCGCTCCGTGGTAGACCGTAAAATGGCGGCCCTTGTCGCGGGCCGGGACCTGTATCTTCAGTGACGACGCGGCGAGCAATGCTTCATTCCTGCGGAGCCCTGGCGGCGGGCGTCCTCGCCGCTCGGGCAGGCGCCGAAACCCGTTTGTCGGCAGCGGCGAAAGCGCCGGTCCTGCTGGTCACCCCGGCGATGCTGACCGAAGCGCGCCGACGGATTGCGGCGAAAGAGACGCTCGGCGCGGCTGCCTGGGAAAAGACCCTTATCCGGGCAACCGATAGCCTGAAGGTAGAGGTGACACCGTACCAGGGGGAAGAGTACCTGCCGTATTTCCATGCCGGACGGGGTCAGGCAGGACTGGCCCG
>JAZKEA010000255.1:0-6207 GCA_040387315.1 Armatimonadota bacterium
TGGTTCGGGTGCGAGGTGGGCGGAAGCCGCTATTGCTCAGGGCGGAGAAGACGCGATCATCGGATTCCTTGACTGCGGCGTCCGGTAGCCCGACCAAAATGACTTATGTAGTGATTATATCTTAAGGTCGTTGAACATTCTTGCCGGATGGCCTGGGTTTGCAGATCATATAGAGGTGCGCAAAGATGGAAAATTAAGGATAGCTACAGCTATTGGCCGTGACCCCAATCCGCCAAAAGACCGGAAACGCTGGAGGTCCGAGTTAGTTGCGGCCAGGAACTAGAAGAGGAACTCCATCTGCTGCCGGGCGTGCTGCACGTAGGCTAGGTCTTCGATGACCACGGCGCCGAAACGGGACAGTCGCGTGATGACGTGGGAGTTTTAGATCGCGCTTGGCGGCCAGCAGCTGGTCGCCATACTCCGAGCAGCCCGAGCGAGTGCCACTGATGAAGCCCGAGGTCTTTCCGCTTCTGGGGCATGGAACCCAGTTCCCAGACTTCGGTCAGTCGATCGCACCCAAGGTCAACAATCTCGAACCGAGATCACCTGAAGGATAAAATACTATGATCAAAAACCACTTGCTCCATGAAACAGACAAAGCGGCATCAGGCCGACGAACATTCCTTCGCCAAGCGTCCTTGGTAGGCGCCGCAGCCGGCGCAGCTGTCCTGCTCAGGGGGACGGCTCAAGCACAGGGTCTAACCAATGGAGACAAGAAGAAATCGAGTTCTACCTTTTCCGATATACAAAGGCATGAAAATGACCATGTCGCCTTCCTAGTGAGTGCGCTCGGCAGTGCTGCGCGTCCCAAACCAACGTTCCAGAATCTAGTGCAGCCAAACTTCCTGGAATTTGTACGGGTTGCGCAGGCACTCGAAAATACCGGGGTTGGCGCCTATCTCGGCGCCGCGCCCGTCATCTTGAGTCGCGCATATCTGGCGGCGGCGGGTTCGATCGGATTCATCGAGGCCCGCCATGCAGGGTGGATCAATTCGCTGGTCGATGTTCCGATAACGACGAACGTGTACGGCATGGAACAGAGTTTTGAGACGCCTCTGACCGCCGCGCAGGTGGTCAATCTCGCCTCGCCGTTTATCGCCAGCCTGAACGGGGGTCCGCCGGTGGATTACTCGGCAACGCCATCTGCTGCAAACGACATCGCGATTCTGAACTTCGCGCTGGCTTTGGAATACTTGGAGGCAGATTTCTATAATCTCAACGTCGCCAATTTCTAATTCGCGCGGACTGATTCAAGGCGTATCCCCGGGGGATGTGCCGAACATGTAACGAAGACCCTCTAATTTTGGTAATTAGAGTGGTCGGACGATGCTCCGCACTGGCAGTTGAGTTTGAGGATCGCTCGACGGGCAATGGCGCCGAGCTCTGGCTCGGTGGTTGACTTCGTCTCCTGGGCGGGACCTCAATCCGCCAGCAGACCGGAAACAATGAAGGTCGTTTCAGTAGCACGACTGAGAAGGGGCAGGCCAAGATTCAGGCGTAAGCATGAAGGGCTGACCGGTAAGCAACGAGCGTTCATCGCAGCCGTTGCGGCAAGAAGCCGACAGCGCCCTTCCCTGTCTCTAGGGCCTCCGCTTACGGGATGCGTGCTCCTAGGAACAGGAAGCGACATCCTGCTACGGTGTCCAAGGGAGTACTACACCTCCTCGAGCCGCTTGGATCTCTTCCTCTGCCATGCCTAGCCCCAGCCGCAAGGAGCTGAGGACGCGCAGATTCAACTTGAGTCGTTCGTCCGTCTCCAGCATCACCGAATCAGTTGCGGCGTTCCGAGAGAATGGGCCAGCAAGAGTACGATATAACTGGTGAAGAAAGAGCCGCCGCGCGGCAGGTAGTCTATACAGACGTACTTGCTTCTCCTCTCAGCAGCATCTTCAAGGGTAGCTGCAGGTTCCTCTAGTAAACTTCGAGACGCCGGGCCGATCACCGCAATTGCAGGCATGCGGTGCTCGAAACTCAAGTGTTAACGCCCTGTGGGCTTGGCAAATGCCGCCTTAAGGTTTTCGGTCGCAAAACTCATCGCCTCTTTTGCTTTATCGACCACCACGCTCATGCCGAAGAATTCATGCGCGACACCCTCGTAGTTACGGTAGGCGACCGCTACCCCTGCGGCTTTAAGCTTATCCGCGTACGCCTGACCTTCTGAACGCAGCGGGTCAATCTGCGCCGTGATGATAGTGGCTGGGGGTAATCCGCCCAGGTCAGGAGCACGAACAAGTGCCAAGTAAGGGTTCGATTTTGCGGAGGCCGGGATGGCGTGTTTCGCGAACCATTCCATGCCCGCTTTGCCGAGCGGCTTGGCGTCGGCATTCTCGCGGTACGACTCCGTGTCCATTGCCGTGTCGGCGACCGGGTAGACGAGTAGCTGGTGAATTGGGAGTTTAACGTTCTTGTCCCGCGCCATCATGCACACAGCAGCCGCCATGTTTCCACCTGCGCTTTCTCCCGCAACCGCGACGCGGCTGGGATCACCTTTAAGGTCTGAAGCGTGATTCAGCGCCCACTGGTAGGCGGCGAAAGCATCCTCGTGTGCCGCAGGAAACTTGTGCTCGGGGGCCTGCCGGTAATGCGACGAGATCACAACCGCTTGGGCCGCATTTGCCAGTGCACGCGGTGTCGCGTCGTAGGTGTCGAGATCGGCTATCACCCAGCCACCACCGTGGTAGTAGACGATGACCGGGAACGGACCTGCTCCTTCCGGCCGATAGATGCGCACCTTGATCTTACCCGCTGGTCCGTCGATGGAACGATTGTCAACGTCAGCGACTTTCTCGGGCGCCGTACTTTTGTTCTGCTTTTTCAGCAGCGCTTTCACGCCATCGGCAGGCGAGGGCTGCTTACGAGCTTCTTGGGGGGTCAGAGTCTCGATCGGTTTCGGTTTCAAGGACGCGTGAGCGTCGAGGACGGCCTGCATCTGAGAATCCGGCTTTGGCGCAGCATTTAAGGTCAGCGTAGCACATGTGGCTACAAACGCGGCGCGGGAAAAAAAAGTGGTGGGCATGGGGAGGTTAATTAGGTTTTAGGAAGCGCTGTCGGGAATTTACGCGCCGCGCTTCGACAGGTGACTGACCGACGGTTGCCGCTTTAGTGCGTCGAAAAAGCTCCGACTAAAGTACGTCGCTCCAGCGCGTGCTGGCATGTAGAAGGTAGAAGAGGTTCGCCTTCGCGATGATCACATCGGTCCCTGATCACTTCAGAAATCCCGCTCGCTTGAAACGCCGCGTTCAGCCTCGCGCGCTCCGCCTTCGGCAGGAGCCGTCCCAGCATTTATCCCGTGCGTCGTGTTTTCGGTACCTCAGGTGGCAGTGGTTGCATCCATCGCGGGTGTACCGGACTGATCACCGTACGCGCTAGGATTCTACTTTCACGGCGGCGACGCATCGTGGTAAATCAACCTCGACACGAGGCCCGGCGTTGGATCAGAATTCTAGATCGAATTGCGTCGCGCCTGTTGAGGGAAGGCAGCGCGCGGACTAGGGATGAGCGCTTCTGCTATGCTTGCCTCAGTCGAGGCTACGTCCGTTATCCAGGCCGAGCGCTGCCAGTAATGAGCGCCCGGCATGTTAATGTTTTTGGTGCGTTTATGTATCAAGCCATGAAGATGCTGCCTTTACCGGCTATTCCAGTGCCGAGCACGCATCGACTGTATTTGATAGAACAGGGGATGCAACAGATGCAGATGAAACTGTGGGTGCACCCGCTCTGCTCCATGCACGTATCATAGACTTTGTTACAATCTTCATCGTATCCACCCCCGCCACCGTCATTCTTCATTCGGGACGCGACCTGTAAATCCATCACGACCTTCACCCAGCCCAGCTCACGGGCGAAATCTAGAATTTCAGAATCGGACCACTTCAACGCCGATGCACCGTGGCTGTAAAGCTGCTCAAGCCGCTTGTATATCTCGCGCCCTGGTGCGTTAAGCGATCGAAGGGATCCCTCGTCCGGTAGAGCTGCTAACGCCTCTCGGGCGGCAGATTGGACAGAGACGAGAAAATGCTGGCGACCGATTCGCTCGAAGTCATTTCCGACGGGTGAAGTTTTGCTATCGTTACTTCCTTTGCAGCCGCAATCTTGTTTAACGGCTGGGGATTCCATTGCAGATTTGGGGGTATCCATAGCTCTTCTCTAGAAATTTGCATGTGAATGGCAACTGTGAATGCAAGTGATTGGATTCAGGGCGCCGGAGTGCGAGGGTTGCCGGAATCTCCAGGATGACGGTACCCAGGAGCACACGCCGGGCCTTCCCCCTCCAAGATCGCGCGCGGTCGCCGAGCGCGGTAGGCCGAGGAAGGCAGGCCAAGATTCAGCCCCCAAACATGAAGGGCTCACCGGTAAGCATCGAGCGTTCATCGCAGCCGTTGCGGCGAGAAGCCGACGAGCGCCCGCTTCGCCTCTAGGGGCCTGCACCTGTGGAATCGCCGCCGGCTAGATCACCGTAACAGACTTCCCCTCCCTGTCCTCGCATTCGGTTTCATCGCTTTTGGATTCCGAACATGCCGCGTCCCTCTTCCACCGAGAGCCATCGCTTTTCGATCATGATGGCGCGGTGCAGGGCGCGATGGCAGTTCGCACAAAGCAGCGCCATTTCAGAAAGCCTCGTTGCTCGCTCGCCTGAAGAAGACAATCCGAGGCGATGATGGCCTTCAAAGATGGCGTCGCCTATTTCGGGAATACCGAGGGGCAGGGTCTCGCATATTTCGCACTTCATTAGTCCTTGCTGTCGGCGAGCACGCAACAAAGCGGACCGAAGCTTCGGGTTTCTTTCGCGCCGTTTATGCAGCGTAGTAAATGCACGGCCCTCTGGAAACTGCACGTCATCGTCGCTCTCAGGGAGAGATTGGATTGTGAGTACGGCAGCCCGGATTGCGGATGCCGCGGCTGTCACGGCATCGGGACGCCCTCCGTACTCCTGCCAGATCGCCTCGTCTGTTTTAGATGTGCTATCGAGCCCTTTGCCGGTAGCTACGTGGCGCAGATTTTGAAGCTTGAAAGCTACACCGTCTGGATTCCGAAACGAGGGCATCCGTTTGTCCGCCGGGTGGAAAGGCAGCCCGCGTAGGGTTTCCGATAATCGGATGACGCGCGAATCGTCGGGGGCCGGGATGCTTCCACTCGTTTCGAAGTAGAGTTCAAGAGCGAGAAGTGTCTCATCGCGATTCCAGGCCGGATTACCGTGCCCTTTCGTTGATGCCATTTACCATTGTTGAAGGACAGCCGAACGGTTGTGAACTGCATTCAGTCAGCTCACAGTTCAAATTGAGGGGCGGTGACGGGGGGGACATTAACTGCGCGCGGAGCGCGTGCCCGCGCTGCGTTGTCAGGCGGCCGCGCCGTCTTTTCTCCCCGCGCTGCAGCCGCTACGGGCCCAGACTAGATCGCGCGGCGTCGCTGAGCGCGGGCAGTGCGCCCCCTTGGCACGGGGCGGGTCGACAATGTGCCAACTCAAAATATAAGAGTTTTCAATCAGCTGGTGTGAAAACAATCATGACGAATGCCTCATAAAACTCGCAAGGTTCAGCGGCTCGCCGGCACGGCCAGACGTCCGCGCGCCAATCTCTCTTTCAGAAACCTCAGATCGGTGCGGTACTGGGATTACCCAGTACCACACACCTTCAGAGACAAGGCGGAAGCTTTCCTGCTGCCGCTCTTGGCCCTGCCAGGGCATAAGCGGAAGAAGAAAGAAGGAATCGCGGTTCGAGCTGCGCAGCTTCTTGCACTACACTGCACCCCTCATTGGTGCATCGCCGACTCTAGGAGTACGCGGACTGCAAGCGTCCGCCTTCGCACACAGGTGTGGGATTCTCTAGTGGCCGCGCGGTTGGTGAGAACATGCCTTGGAAGCGAATTGGCTAAGAAAGTGACTCGCTATCGTCCGACAGCAAAATTCCGACGGCTAGTCAGGAATTGGGATCTTTTCGATCTCGATGATTTCACCCTCCAACGGAACAGTCTCCTTCGCCGTCCAGTACTTAACGCGCTGATATCGATTCGAAAAAGCCCGAAGGATCCGAAGACCGGGAAGCGACTCACAAGTCGTCAGCGCGGGGCACTTCCACTTCCGAAGAGCGACGCGGCTCTGCTTGCTCTGATCCGTAGGGAGGAGAATTTGTTAGCGCGGATTAATATCGAAAGTCAGCTGCATCGTTGGGAAGTCAATTCCCGCAGTCTTCGAGACCGTTACCAGGT
>JAZKEA010000256.1:0-661 GCA_040387315.1 Armatimonadota bacterium
ACCTACGGCGTGACGAAAGCAGGCAGGATCTATGCCGTCCGCACACAGCTTCCCCAAGGCACCAGGGTCTGGGCGACACGCTCGGGAGAGCCCGTGCTGAAATGGCTGTGCGCCAATCCCCTGACAAAAACCCTTCCGGGAACCCGCCTTGCCGGAAAGCCGCGACTGTCAAAGCCGCGCCCTGTGGGACGCGGTCTTGCCTCTCCCGGTCCGCTCACGACGACAGTGCCCATTCCCCTGGAAGAAGTGCCACCGGTGCTGGCTGCGCCGCCAGTTCCAGTTCCGGTCGCGACGGTAACATCCTCAGGCACGCCGGGGGAAACGCTGGTTACCAGGAACTCGGCACCACCGGCGGGCGCGCGTCCCGGCAATGGTTTCTGGTTACCGTTTGGTGTAGCCGCAGGGTTTGCCCTTCTGCAGTCTCCGGGGTCGCAGAGTTCCGTGGGGGGCAATGAGGTGCCGCCAACACAGCCACCTGCACAGCCACCATCGACACCTACGCCCGGTGGTACCCCACCTGGCACTACTCCCGTCGTTACTCCTGAGCTTCCTGGTGGCACAGCTCCAGGTACCCCAGTTGGTCCCGTTATCCCTGGTCCAGGCACCCCAGGCACCCCAGGCACCCCAGGCACCCCAGGCACCCCAGGCACCCCAGGCACCC
>JAZKEA010000256.1:761-3001 GCA_040387315.1 Armatimonadota bacterium
CTGTTAACCCGGAGGTTCCCTTCCTTCCAAATACTCCGGGGGTTCCTGAGACACCTCCTGTTCCGGAACCGTCCGAATGGCTGGCGATGGGAATGGCATCCGCCTCTGTCGGCGGCTTGATGATTCGCGCACGACGGCGCAAGAGCATCAAGAATAAACCCACGGTAGCCGCGTAGCACTTCTTTTTAGGTAGCAGACTAGATAGGAAAAAGCCCGGTAACGGATGAATATCTGTCACCGGGCTTTCTCTTTTCTCTGAGCTATCTTGTTTTGACTATCTTGTTTGAACCATCTTCCGATGAGCATTCAGCGACGCCTTTGATTCTAGCGATGCCTTTGATGCGGATGTCACTGCCTTGGGCGACAGCGCGGGCATGCGCTCAAGCCACGGAGCCGCTTCCGCCTCGTCAATGTTCAGCGCCTCGATCAGCGGACGAACCCGGTCCGCCGTTGCCTTTTGCAGTCCGGATTCCAGCCGCCCCACCTGCATTTTGCTCATCCCCACACGCTCTCCAAGCTCCGTCTGCGTCATCCCGGTTGCTTTGCGTTTCTCCTGCAGCCATTCGCCAAAAGTTAAGTACATCGGTGTTGTTCTCTCTCTGTCTCTGCAAGGGGCTTTGTGCTTTTTGATTGGTGCTTTCTACTCGCTACTCGGTGCCCTTCCCTTGTCCGGTTCCCATTGTTCCCCCCGCTGCCAAAGATCAACTGCCAGAAAATTCATAGCTACTGCAGGGAAAATCCTGTCTAGCACATTTAGTCACGTTGGGTATATGGACCCTATGTGTAAAGTACCAGTCGGTTCGTTCGGTCCTAAAGTTAGATATTCAGAAACAGATATAGAGATAAATACAAATACCAAGACAGAGACAAATACAGATAGAGAGGCAAGAGCAAGAGCCGACGTTTATCGGTCGGAAGCCTACAAGGGAGTGGAGATCCGAATTCGCCTGCAGCCGGATGCGGCGAGTCCTCAGTGGTCCGGGAGCTACTCGTTCTTCACGGGTCAGATCACACAGCGGTCCAGTGATCGAGTCCGTGGGAGTCTTTCCGGAAAGTTCGCCACGCAGGAGGAAGCGGAGGAAGCCTGCTTCGCCGAGGCGCGCCTCTCGGTGGACCGGGAGATTCGTGTCGCCGAGCTCATAACAAACAGGAAGGCGAAATGAACACCGATATAAGCACAAACACAGACACGGATGTAAACAGAGCCACAGAGGAGACGACAGAGACGCAGGGAACAGGAGGGGAAGACCCGCTCTACTTCTCGTACACGGATCGGCAGGGGGATGACAGCTTCCCCTTCTTCGCGAGCCTGGCTGACAGAGCTGCCTACGATCAAGCTGCAAAGGATGCCCAAGAACAAGGACTGCGGGTAACGGAGCTGCAGGCACGCAGCGCTGGTGCAGAGCTTCCTCCTCTTGAGATCGTGTGCATCACGAATCATCGGATCAGCTCCGAGGAGGCCAGCCGCATCAGCCAGTCTGCACTCAGCCTCGTGGTGAGTGCCACGCAAGTCTAAGATTCTGAGGGCGAGGCTCCATCTACCTCAAGTGAACTACACGCAGGATCAAGACCTGGGTGTAGTTCATTTTGTCAGACTACCGATCGTCACAATTTTTCATCGATCAATGCCTGGGCCGTCCGCATCCCCAGCTCAAAGCACTGGGAGCACCGCGCCGACTCGCCCACACGCAGCCGGACCCGGAGCCGCTTTCTTCGATGCCCGCAGTCCAGCAGAGCCACTCTCCCGCCCCAGAACACGAAGCAAATCTCGCGCCGCGGCATCGCCCCATAGGCGGCGGTAAGTTCGGCGATTTCCCAATCTTCCAACCTCTCCGTTGCAGCGGAGTCCTCTTTCGGTTGGTCCGGTCTGTCACCGGGTTTGTCACCCTGGTCCGATTTGTCAGACATCCCTCTCACTGCTTTGCCGCCTTCATTACTGCCTTCATCACCCGCAGTTTCTCTCGATCATTGCCTGCGCCTTTTGCATCAGCGCCGCGAAGCACGGTCGGCAGGGCATGGTTTCCCCAGGGCGGAGCCACAGTAAGAGCGGCCTCGTATGACCGCAGTCGAGAACTGCCCGTTTGGTGTCCCGCTCCACCGCCGTGATTGTCCGCAGCGGCATCGCGCGAAACTCGGCGACGATCTCGCGCGCTTCCCACTGGCTCCGCTCACCCCCGTCGCCCCTGTCACCCCCGTCGCTCATCTGCTCCCTTTCAAACCGCTCAAACCGCTTCCCAATT
>JAZKEA010000256.1:3011-7401 GCA_040387315.1 Armatimonadota bacterium
TCGCGCAGTGGCATGGCCCGGTAGGCAGCGATCCGTTCCACTGCCTCTCGTTCCTTCAGCACCTCCGTCTCGGCCGCGTCAAAAACGTGTTCCTCGTCGCTCATTCCACTTCCCCGAGGCGAAGGGTGCTCTGGTCACAGGCGTACAGAACCCGCTCCCCGCGCCCGAGCTGCTCCTCGAACGCATCCACGATCCAGCCGGGATCAAGCTTCCCCCCGGTGGTCATCTCCACCGTGAATCGTATCGCGGTTGACCACTGCACCGAGTTCATAGGCTGGACTGTCGTAATCTCGAAGGAAAGAGGGGCAATCTCAGCATGAGCGCTCTCAGCATCCGCAATCCTGGCGCACATCTTTCGCACGCGGTTTCCATAGGACTCCAGCTTCTTTCGGCACTCGTCTTCGGAGAGGGCAGTGAGCACCGCACCGACGGTAATGATGGTGATATCGGTGACGGTAGCGACACCGGCTGTACCGGTCATAGCCCCCAGCCTCGGATGCGATGTCCCAAATAATTAGCACTCATCGAGACTGTCGCGGATCTCACTGGTCTATTTGATTTAACTGATCTAAAAGATATAAACGTTGTCAGCGGCATCACTTCTCCATCTCACACGTCGGTGGTTATTGGTCGTTGGTGGGAGATTTCCTTCACGCTTGCGTGAAAGTTATGCCTTGGGGCATCGCAGTGATGCTTGCATCACTTGAGCCACAACTTCGTTGTGGGCAGAGGCATAATCCCTTGCTTTGGCTGATCAATTACGGTCGTCTTACTCGCTACTCATTTGCTCGAGAATACACCACCTGAATGAAAAGTTGGTTGGCGGAAATCTGCCCCTGCTCCACCGTAAAACCCTGGACATGCTCGCTATCCTGAAGCGCCTTCTCGATCTTGCCCATGAGATCCGGCAGTTGCGACCGGTTGATCTCCCACCGCAGGGTGCCCGGTGCCATCTCAAAGGGAGGCGGCGTGTTCCGGGGGAGGGTGCTCGTGATCATCCGGATGATCGCGGCATGGTTCTTCGGGCTATTTGAGCTGCTGTTCGGACTCTTCATTGCTAAGCTCTCTCTGAGAATGTCTGGCACGAAACGTTCTTTCTCCATTTCTTTCATACTCTCTTCCAGGCGTTCAGGCAGGAAGCAGATCCTCAAGAAGACCGATCAGGTTTTCTATTTGCACGGGATGCTATGCACTAACTGTTCAGACTACTCAGAAGCTGGTCGAGTACACGCCAGCGTGTATGGGGAATCCCCAGACCCCAATTCACGGAATCAAACGCCGCCGTTCCTTCAGAACAGCATAACCCAATGCCCACATACCACCCATAAAAGTGGCTATACACGCAAAAACCAAGGCGCGGCGCTCCCCGTGATAAACGATAGCAGCACAACTAAAACCCAAGGTACCTAGCGAAAACGACCAAACAGAGCTACGAAGAGACTCGGTTCGCTCAGGATTCGGGTCCGTCGTAATCCAATGCCACCATCCCAACCACGCGTCTCCCAACCATTGCTTTACTGATGGCTTTTTTCGTTGCATAGCGACACCTTCACCCTTTTTCATGCACCTTTAGCATAAGCTCCCATCAGAGGTCACTTCAGCTTCTTCAGTCTCTTTGCCCTTAACTCCCAAAGCATGAGGCCCAGAAACGCCAGCGCGAAGACACTGGTGGCAACGGTAGAAGTTGTAGTGCGCGCTCTCTCAAAAATGCAGTACCAGGTAAAAAGGAACGCCGCAGCGGTACAGGAAGGAGCGGAATCCGCTTTCACAATAACCAGAGACAAAGCCATAACACCTAGCAAAGCCGCAAGAGCCAGCATACTCACACCTTTCTACAGCCCAGAAACAGCCCCCATCACATGCTCGCCTGTGAGCATCGGTGGAGCACCATACCGCCATCATCTCAAATACATAGGGGCATGCATAGGGAAGTCCCAGACCTACACGTTAGTAAAGTTACTAGGGATACTCTATACGAAAACGATTTGGTGCAATCTGTATCTTGGTGGTTTCACCTAGCCGAGATTTATACTCGTGTATTTGCGCTCTCATATCCTCTCTTTGCTGTTGCGCTTTATCAAGCTTTTCGCCAAGCTAATTAATGATCTTCTGCCGATCTCGTACGCTGGATTGACCGTTTCTATAAACTAGCTCGCGCAATTTGTAAGATTCATTCAGGAGAATCGCCAGGGCCACCAGGGAAAGTAACAGGACAAAAATAATAGCTTGCTGCCGCTTGATTACTTTAGTCAAATCCTCTAGGTTGTGCATATAACATCCCTTCTAGCCACATCACACACAGCAAAGCTGTGGTGGACATCATCACAGCGAAGTTGTGATAGGCATTCCATCCAGCCATTCAAAGAGCCTGCACGCATACGCAAGCGTATGCTCAGACACGCCGGCATGCCTTGGACCATCACATGCGCACCTGTGCACATTGGAGGCCGCAACGGACCGGCTACCGCGGAACTACCTGCTTCTAGTCACTTCTTGTCATTTGCCGCCGCGTAGAAGGCAACGCGAGCGCAGGAGGTACAGGCGAAGGCGAGGAGGATGCCGGTAGCGGGGTAATAGTTGTTGCGGGTAAGTTTCGCCTCATTAGAAGCGTAGGGGAGAGGGAGCAGCCCGCTTCCTTCTCCCTCCTGAAAAACCTTTATCTCCTCCAGATGCCCGCCGCAGTCCGTGCACTTCTCCCGTTGTAATCGAATCTCGTCTCCAGTCATGCGTTAATGCTCCTTCAGTCCTGATCCTTCGCCTCTTTAACACCTGAATCAGGGTGCTTCGTTCGCCATGGTAGTGCCGCACTTATAGCCTGCTGTATTGAACTTATCTCTTCCCTGAGCGTGCCGGTCAACGACGCACCGACCCAAACAACAATCGACATCACGAAGATAAGAGGAACTCCCATTATTGCCACAGCAAGAGCGGCTACAACGAGGATGCCGTTAATGATAAATCGGATGACCTCGTTAAGCCCGTTGCTGGCTGAATCCATCCAGGAGATCCAGCTGCCCAACGGTACAAAAAGCACAAGCAGAATCCAGACAACAGGAACAATCAGGGCTACAAGCAGCCGACTAAAGGTAAGTCGAAACTTTGAATCCCCCGCGGCTTCAAGAAAACCGCCCGCCGTTATCAGCAGAACGAGTCCTATGATGATGTACTGCCCGCCACCGATGCTGGAGAAGAACGTCATTGTAAGTCCTTATATGAGAAGCATTTTCTAAAGACATCAAATCTTTGACTGTATGCTTACCCCATGCTTACCCCATGGCCCGCTGACGTCCTGGCGGAGCTACAGCGCCGTCACCTGGTCCTTTGGTCACCTGGTCACCTGGTCACCTGCAGGCTCTCCACGTAGCGAATGCTGGTGTTTCTATCGCTGGATTATTGGCATTACTGGATCGTGACTTGCAGAGGATCAACCGTCAGCTGTGTTTCCCGATCCGTTACCCCGCGCAGACCAATTAGGGCATGGGCGCGGATCGTATAAACCCCGGGCGAGACCCATTCTCCCGGTTCTCCCACAACTCCGGGTATATAAACACCCGTCGGGGGCCTTCTCTGGTCCCAAATAATCGTCACGCTTCGCGTCTCACCAGGATCAATACTGTCTTCAGCAATACTCCCCGGACCACCCAGTAAAGTACCGCTTTTCCAGATCGAAGTCTCTCCCTGAAGAATTATGGCACCGGCCAAGTAATAGTCACTTACATCTGTTACGGAGTAGGAGATTGTCGTCGAGCCGGTATTGGTGATGGTGAAAACGAAGGGAATCTCTTCGCCCGCCGCAAAGGTGGCTTTGGCGACACTGAGGGTAAAGGCGAGCGCTCCATACCTCCCCCGTGTGACAACCCGATTGGGCGCATCCGTGGTCTGGCTTCCCGATCCGCCGCCGCATCCGGATCCGGCGATCATGATCATGCCAAGCGCCCCCGTTGCCACGAGACGTGCCGCGCTTGTAACGAACGATCTTCGAGTCTGCATTTCGCTTCGTCCTCTTCCTATCTCCATGTTTGCTAATCTTAACTACAGCATGGGTAAGATCAGTTACCCCGTTGTAAAATCCATGGTTGTAATTAACACATCACCGCCAGCACTTAATTGACCAGCTTCTATCTTTCTCCGGGCAAGATCTTCGATCTTGTCACGGTTATTTAGAAAACATGCCCCAGCGCTTTCGTCGTCCTGTCCGAAATGGTCTTGAAGTGCAACGACTGAAATACGGCAGCGGACTCGCTCCCCATTGACATCCGCGTAAAACTTAACCTCGTCAACTTCTTCAATAAAGCCCCCACGAAATTCGATCTGTATAACTAATTCTCTGTTGCCCTGTTGCCCTGTTGCCCTGTTGCCCTGTTGCCCTGTTGCCCTGTTGCCCTGTTGC
>JAZKEA010000256.1:7501-11256 GCA_040387315.1 Armatimonadota bacterium
CCTGTTGTCACATCCGCGTCGCTCAATCTCTGTTTGTTGAAGGCTTGATTATGCCCCAGGGCATAATCCCCAGCACATAATCATCAGAACTCCAGGCTGTTGTACAATACCGTTATGGGTTCCAACGGATCGGACAAATCCTGCTTCCTTCTCTTCGCGTACGACTACTACTATCCCAGTGGAGGCGCTGCGGATTGCCTTGGAGTCTTCCGTACGCTTGAGGAAGCGGAGCAGGCGTACAAAGGAGACCAGGAAGCAGCAGAAGTCGCCGTGATCCATGGAGGACGTCTTGAGGTGGTCTCCCGCGGTTTCTCAACACCTAACCGCGAGCCTCGTAAAGTCGAGTGGTCCCGTGAATCCGAGGTGGAGCCAGCCTCGCTTGCGATTCATTAGGTCTGCTCCCCTTCGACCGTCTCCCCTTTAACTGGCTCTTCGGCGACTTCAAAAGCGGGTGGCCTGCCCCAGTGAGCTAAAATCCAGTTGCCAAGATCCAGAACGCAATCGGCCAGCATTGTGAACGTGAAGGAGAGGTAGTCCGCATGCTGACTTCGGACCCGTTCCAAGCCTACGGTTGTTGCCGCTGAGGAGTGACTACCTCCATAGGCGTTTGCATACTCGATAATGAGGTCACCCCCGGACATTTGAACAGTTCGTCCCTCTCCGGCAGCAGAACCACCCTCTGGGAAAAGCGTGTCAGTAAAATACTTCTCCGAAAGAACATCCTGGAAATCTACCAGTTTTGTACCGGGAACCAGCGGATACACACCGGCGCGGAAACCCTTGACGGCAGACGTATTGATCACGGTTCGGCCCGCGAATTCGTGCTCGTCGAAAAGCGGTTTTGGGCTGTTTACGTATACGGGTAGCGGGAGATCCTTTTTCTCTGCAAGCCTTAGAAGCAGCGGCGTGTAGCTTGGAGATAAATCTTTCCAGCTAACGAGAGACCGCAGCTTGGAGGCGACCTGCGAAATATATCTGGTATCCCCCGCTCGGAGCTTATCCCTGAAGTCTTTCAACACGGAAAGATCGGTAGAAAAATCGCTCAAGATGTTGTCGTCGGTTCGGGCGACGAAACCTGGCTTGACCTTATTCCAAAGAGGGGAGCTGTCTTTGCGCGCCGTCATCCAGTTTTGGCAAACAGTTACGGCATCCGGGTTGTCATAGGAGGCAAGGCTCTTATCTAATTCAACAGGTTCAACCGGGATTGTCACCGGCGCCACAGTGCCTGCCCCTGACTTCGGCTCTGAGACGGTTCGTCCTGAAATTTTCAAATCTGACAATGACAAAGGAAGCAAAGTCAACGGATGCTCGTTGATCTCGCAGTGAACTGCTCCACCGGACGTATACGAAAATCTGAATCGGACAGCGAAGGGGTGGTTTTTATCGGGATCGACTCCCGTAAATTGAATGAGTGGTGTTTCCCAAAGGCGAGAATCCTTACTCGCTAGATCCAGCATGACCCAAAAATTGCCACCCGGCTTCGCGAAAACCGCACAATCCCTAACCAGTGGGCCTCCAGGTACAACTCGGCCAAATAACAATTGCTCATCGAGAGGCCATGCCGTCAGGGGCTGGGCGCATCTTATGTCGATGCCTTCTTGCATTCTCGCAAATGGGATGCCGCCTGGTCTTCTTGCACTGGTCTTTTTCTTCTGTGCTGCCATAATCGTTTGTCTTTTCCGCAGACTTGGTTATGCCCTGGGGCATAACTCTCTTTTCGTTACTCGCGCTGCGTCAGCTCCAGATCTACCGGGTAATGGAAAGCCTCATCCACCGCTCTTGCGAACGTTCTTGTAGAGACTTTGAATGACTTTTGGATGCCCAAACTGCTGCGACACGCCGTTGTAGCACCACCAGATGTCACTGCTGTTTGTCTGATCGAGATGAGTTATGGCTTCCTCCAAACTTCTGGTTCTCACGAGTTCCCCGTTTGCAAATTCCGCATAGCGCAGATCATCGGAACCATCGTAGAACTGCGCTACGGCACGCGCGTTTTTGCTTGCGTAGACCAGTCCTTTGAAAACTTCGCCTTTGACGGCAAGCTTCTGAAGAATGGACTTTTGCTCCTGGGGAGACCACACGTTGAAGCCGTCTTTCTGCATCTGCTTCCTGAACTACAATCCAGCCTGACCCTGGTTTTCCTCGTAGTAGTTCCACCAGGCGAACAATTCATTTGGAGCCGCTTTGTAGATTGTGGTGACTTCCGGAAATGCCGGATCAAAAGGCAGACTTGAAACGTCGTCTGCATGGAGGAAGACAGGCATGAGGCCAGAAGGAGTAACTCTTGTAATCACAGGATACTTTGTGATTAACGGGGCTACTTTGCTTTCGAGTTCGGCCCAAACGACGTCGGATAGCAAGAAGCTCCTGGTGATTCGTGCGTCGAATGGTAGGTCCTCAACACTTTCACCTGACGGACCATACACACTCCGCTGAACGAGTCCTTGTTTACGAATCGCCTGGAGAAGAGACTTTGCCTCAGCCGGCGTGAGTTTCCTGACTGTGGGAGATGACAGAGCAACCGGTATCACAGTTGTTCTTGCGGCTTCTGCTGCACGAGTTTTGATTTTCTCTGCATCGAATCCAAGCTTTAAGGCAATTGGCTCCAGCTCCTGCCACTCCAGAATCCCGTAAAAGGCATTTATTGGATCGCCACTCATAGACCTGTCGGGGCGAAAGTTAGGGTCACTGCTAGGCAGTCCCCTGGGACCGTCCGGCCACTTCTCAAAGCGAAAGAGGTAATGAGGTTCTTCATTTGCCAGTATGACCAGAAATCTGTGAAGAGACGTGTCGTGTGTTTCTGTTTTCCAGCCAGCTCTCAGGAACCGGGCGCGTACAGCCTCCATTTCGGAGCCAGCAACTTTAACGGCTGGGTCACGTGCAAGAGTAGCCTGAGCCCCTGAAGTTTGAGCGGCCTCGTGACGCAATACCGCCGACGAGGAGTTTGGGAAACCGATAGAAGCACCAGCGACGAAAAGGGCGGTTGCTGTCACCAGGATAAACCGCGGCAGGCGTTTCTGCGACTGCGTGGACGTGTTCAATCTCCTAAAATTCCTTGAGCTGCATTAATATAAAACTTCACGATTATGCCTTAGGGTATGACCACTGCGACGCACCGTACATTGTCCGTACAAAAAAATGCAATGTACAGCGGGCTCTTTCTCTGAAACCCGAGGACGAGGTTCTTACTACATGTGCTGAAGCGCCCACTGCATGTACTTCAGCTTCTCGACGTCGGCATTGACGCAGCTCTGAAGTGTGCCGTTTGCATCAAAACGAAGGATCGCTCCTGGATAAGCCTTGAATTTCAAGTGGTGAACGGTGATTTCATCGCCGCGTCGGGTCTTGTATAACAAACCGTCGATAGTGGCACTTTCAGGCCAGGTTAAGTATCTCTTCGTTTCCTGATCCGGAACGCCGAGGGCTCTGATTAGCTGGTTTCCGCTCATATTCTTCCGGCCAGGAAATCGCTGGATGTCTAGCGGGATACTTACCGACTCGGCGCCAACACTGACCTTAATCACGACTTGTCCAGGGCTCAGAATTTCATACTCACCGCTGCGCGTTGGGGAGAAACTGAGAATTGCAGGATTGCTTGAGGAGAATAGAATCTCTCGCGTCTGCTCCCCGGTCTTGAAGTGTTTGTTATCGGTTGCACTACGGTTATTTACTTCAGCAACAACGAGCCCCGTTGCTATCGGGGTCGGCGGCTCGGTCGCTCTACTCCCTCGCTGATTTTGCGGCTCGTTGTCCAG
>JAZKEA010000257.1:0-1529 GCA_040387315.1 Armatimonadota bacterium
CCGGTCGCGCCGGTCTATTGAATAAAATGCTGTGTTATATTCTAACTGTTCCGGACCGGGCGCATGACCCACCGGGGCTAATCTGTACGTGCTCCGATTGCTGAAATCCGCAATGGCTCCTGCCGCGCTTGTCGCCACCCGGCAGGGGAGGCACAACGATGGCGGCAGGAAACACGATGTAGTGACCGATGCGTCTCCACTCCTCGACTCTGTCCGTCTCTTCTTCCTTTGCGGCGGTCACCGTCGCTGCCACGGCAGCCGTCTTCTTGACCTGCTTTACCTCGCCCGCGAATGCGCAGGAGTTCTTCGGAAAAGACCTGAACGGCTCCAACACTGCCCTTCCCGCCGGGTCCCGCACCAACAGCAATGCCGCGCGGGCGTCGTTTCTGAGTAACCTGACCGGGGTGGGCACGGAAAGCTTTGAAGGCTTTTCTGCGGATCAGCCGACTCCGCTTGCACTCGTTTTTCCCGGCGCGGGCCAGGCGACCCTTACAGGCGAAGGTGGGAATGGAAACATACGAAACACCCCCGGCACCGGAACTTACGCGACCGACGGCAGCCAGTATTTTATCGGCAACGGAAGATTTACCGTCGCGTTTGCGCAGGATATTGCCGCCTTCGGATTCACGGCAACGGATGTCGGCGACATATCCGGCGATATGACGCTGACGTTCCGCAATAATGGGGGCGTCGTCTTCACAAAGATCGTTCCTCGTGTGGGTGTCCCGACCAATCCCGTCACCGATCCCACGAATCCCAACAATGGCTCTGCGCTCTTCTTCGGCTATATCAATACAACGTCGCTTTTTGATGAGGTCATCTTCGGCAATACGGAGGTCAGCCAGTTCGATGGCTTCGGATTCGACCAGATGACCATTGGAGCGCGTCAGCAGGTGACCGCGGTCCCCGAACCGTCCGAATGGCTGGCGATGGGAATGGCGGCGGCATCGGTCGGGGGCCTGATGGTTCGCGCCCGCCGCAGGCAGTGACGCTGGGTGACCGTCCGCATCGGAGCATAAGATCGGAAGGCTGGAAAAAGCAAAACGGCCCCGTAAACGGGGCCGTTCGTCGGTGCGGGAATGAAATATCCCCGACTGCTGTCGTTTAGTCGTAGGCCGTTGCGGTTCCGAGGATACCATCGGCATCGTAATCGAAACCCGTGCTCGGTGGTCCCGGCTGATTGGCGGTTCCCGTGAACCAGGCCTTGTCCGCGTTGTACGAGGCGGTATCCAGCACCCACAGGCCGGTCTGGTTGTGGCTCCACTTAACATGGCCATCCACAAACAGGAAGTTCGCACCGCCCTGGTGCGCGATCATCTTGGGCAGTGCGCCTGCAAAGGCAGTGTAGCTGCCGGGGCCCGTTGTACTGCGGCGACCAATAAACAGATTGTTGTTGCCGTAGGCGAAGTAGAAGTTGGTACTCGTCTGCTGCGTATTGTTGCTGTCGGCAAAGGCCGGAACCTGTGCCGGAATATCAAATCCGGCGAGCGGATGCTCGTTACTGCCACCGCAGGTGTTGCCCACGCACC
>JAZKEA010000258.1:0-6054 GCA_040387315.1 Armatimonadota bacterium
GCATCAGTCCCGCTACCGCGCCGGACATTACCCGCCGCCAGGTCGCATCCGCGTCATAAATAGTGCGCGCTTTGTTGAAGCGGAGAGACATGAGGAAATCCCGCGTTGCCTGTGAGGCCACTTTGCGCTGTGCTGCGCCTGCGGGCCGAAGCTGAAATCCGGCGGGAACCCCCTGAACCGGCACGGCGGGAGCAGCCTCCAGCCAGGCTTCGTCCCCGGTGTAGGCATTCAGAATCGCGGTGTTCCACTTTACAGACTGGCGCGCCTCGGGGCTAAACCCCATAGCTGCGGCTGCCTGATCCGCGTTGCTCTCGTAGGGCCATGCCTGACCGCCGTACTGCAGTGCGCCATACGTGACCTGGGCGCGGGCGGAGCCAAGTCCCGCAAGCGGTGTGACACCGTGCAGTCCGAGAACGCTAAGAGCCGCAATAATACCAACAGCCCGTCCTTTGCGGATGGGAGAGTTTCGTGAAAACGTAATCATGGATAGTGCCTTAAAGGGAGAATGTAAACAAAGTTGAGTTACAGGCTCATCCTACAAAGCCACCATGAGCGCATCGTGAACAAAAGCGTATACAGCGTGATAATACGACCGTGAACAACAAGAAGAGTCCGGGGGACGTGCGTCCCCCGGACTCTTCTTGTTGCATATAGCGTCTCGGTCAGGATTGACGTGTCTGGTTTGCCTGCCCATGGACAGCGCTTGGAGGGTTGTCTCCGTGCGCGTGCGGTTTCTCCGGTTGCCCCGTAGCGCTGCGGCTTTCCGCCTCGGCGCTGTTTCCGTGCTTCGGCTGCTGCGGGTCCGCATGACCCTGGGTAACCCCCGATGTCGACTCCGTATCGTTGGGGCTTCGCTGCTGATCTACTCCAGAGCGCGCCTGCGTATCCTCACCGGGACGGACCTTGTCACCAACCTCTGGTTTCATTCCTCTATAAGACTCGGACATAAGTATCTCCTTTTTAATGACCTGGTAAAGGAGTACCCTGTGTTCTCTTCTGTCTAAACGGTCGGAAAGTGATTACGTGGCGGTCGCTCAGGGCGTTTGAGGGGCCAGAAAATCGACGTTCTCGATCACAAACGTGGATTTATCTTCCTTATATTTATTGTAGAACGGGGAATACATCCGGGCTCCTATGGTTCGCTTTTCCACATTGATGGTAAGCAGCCGCAGGTATCCGCCTCCGTCGTCCTCGTTCTGGTAGTCCTGGAGGATCTGGTAAATATTGTTTCCCTGCTTCCCCTTGTCCACTCTGGAGGCTGAGTAACAGACGTGACCACTGAGGACCATCACGATGTTTTTATGCTTGGTGATGAAATCGTCAAAGATCTGCTTGGGGCTGAGGTCGCCGTATCCCGCATTGCGCGTGGCTATCTCGCCGTCGGGGTTCAGGTGGTAATGAGTCAGGATGATGACATGGTAGTTCGGGTACTGGGCAACCAGTTTGTCCGCCCAATCGACTGGCGCTCGCCGGGCGCAGAACTCCAGGGTGACAACCAGCCAGTTTCGGTTCTCGGCGCGAAAGGTGTACCAGGCGTTGTCGCTCTTGTTTTCCTCATAGCGACCATGCTGATTGATGAACCGGGAGACCGGGAAGTACCGGTTCAGCTTCTCCGTCTTGCGGAGGTTGAGATTGGTGTTGCCGGGCGCGGCGCTTCCCGTGTTTTCTCCCACCGCGCTGGTGTCGTGATTCCCGACCGCGAAGGCGTAGGGGAAGTCCGCCTCGTCCATTTTGCGAAATGCCTGACTTGCGGTCTCCCAGTGCTTGTTGCTGTCGTAGTCCACCACATCGCCGACGTGCAACGCCATAGGCATTTTATATTTTTTCCGGTTCTTGATAAGCCACTCAATCTGGCTGTCCAGCATTTTCGGATTGGCATTGACGGCACGCTGGGTGTCCGGAAAAACAGGGAGGACGAACTCCTGCGCTTTTAGACTCGGAGCGCTGGCGATAAAAGCCAGCAGTAAAACGAAAAACTTCTTTATTAACACTTCAATACTTCCTGATTCAGCGCCGGACTGCGGCGGCTTCGGCATTTTCAGGCAGAGTATGGCAGAACCGCGGTTTTTGTTCAAGCCCCGCCAAAATGCTTTTGGCGGGGCTTGAACAAGCGCTCACTGCAAAGGAACCGCGAGAAGCTGTTCCAAAATAGTGGGGTCTTTGATCTCGCTGTCTTTTGCGAGCAGCAGGACTTTGGATACCACCTCAGCGGTACGGGGGTCGTCGTCCGCGAACGGCAGGAAGAGGCGTCCCCGGTGCTGGCTGTGAACCGGCACGATACAGACAAAGCCGCCGGGCTGTCGGTGGACGATGGCGCTTCCCAGATGCACGGAGTAGGTGGCAAGCTTGCCGTCGATGAGAACATGCGACTTCTGGAAGCGAACATTGTCCAGACGGAGCAGGCCCACCGCTTCGCGGACAAGGGATGCCCGCATCTCCACGGTCGAAGCGGACGCCTCCGGATCGACGCCGCCCCGATGGGCCACACTGACCGCGAGATCCAGATCGCGCATGGCCTCGGAGAAGAGACGAGGATCGATCTCGGAGATCGGTAACGGTTCCCACTCGCCGCGCTGCGTAAAGCGTACCTCCTCGATAGTCAGCCCTTCCACATCCGCCGGGGTAAAGGTGTAACCCATAAATCCCACGGCTGCGGTGATGCCCGCTTCATGAAATGTTCGACGTACGCCCTCCTCGTAGCTCGACACCCAGCCACGCTTGCCCAGTAGAGCGAGCGCCTGCTTGGGATTTACCTGATGCCCCGCGTATCGCCGGGATAGGGTGCTGTCGGCTCGCTCCTGATCCGTTGGGACGTAAAGTTCGCGGAACACCTGCTTGAACGGCTGAATCCGCTCACGCAGGAAGCAGTCGCGCTGCCAGCGGTCCCACGCGCCGGTTTTCAGCAGATCATAGGAATGTGCGATTCGCAGCCTGCTGTCGGCGTTGATCCGGTGCGTCACTTCATCGAAGTTTTCCAGAGCCGTCGCGCTGTCAATAAGGTAACCGCTTGTGGTGGCGTCTTCGGACACAAAGACGAGAGAACGAAGCATGGGCTGGAGAACCGGGTGCTCCCACAGGGACGCGAGTTCCGCACCGGTGAAGAGGTCGCCCCGGCACATTGCCAACTCCAGCGATTCCCGCATTCGTGATCGCTGCCGCTCGATGGTCTTACGACGCTCCACCAGAGCCGCAATTAACTCGTCTTTCTTCGCGGCCGGGGGCAGGTTCTTCAGCGGTTTGTCCTTTTTGAGGAAGACAAGGTCCGGCGTACCAAACGGGTTGATCCGAAGTGTCACAGTAATTTCGCCAAGAGTTGCGGAGACCGTGGCGCCGTCTTTCAGGTCGGCTACCGCCTGCGCCTCCATCGCCCACTCCAGCCGGTTCGCATCGGGAAAGCCTGCGGTTCGGGCCAGATTCTCCAAACCGATTCGGGCGGCCAGTTTTTCGCTCTCCTGACGCTGTGCGCCGAACTGCTTCGAGGTCCGTACAAACTCCTGCATGACGCCGTAACGGCTCAGCGATTCGGCTTCGCGGCCCGCGTGGTCGCTCTCCGGAGGCAGCGGCACCAGTCCAAGGCCGCGAAGTGCGTCCTGGTTCCGCTTTTCCGCCACTCGCTGGCGTAGTTCCGCGGTTGTCACTCGTCCGAGCATCGCATCGGCAAAAAGCTGGGCGCGCTTATGCCCGCCACTGGAGGAGGTGAACCGGGCAGCATCATCCAGTTTCTTCCAGCGCGTTTCTCCGAGAACGGAGTAGATACGGTGGAACCAGGCGACATCGACCGCACCGCCCAGGAGGTCCTCGCTGAGCAGTGGCGTTTTGTCGCTGATCTCGGCAGTCCAGGCATCCCGCGTTTCGGAATCGACCGACCACTGGGCGTCCTTGGTGTGCGCATGAAGCCACCAGACCGCCTCCGCGAACAGGGGCCATCCCAGCACTGCTTCCACGTGACGCGCCCACTGCGGGGCATAGAGAGCCGTCTCAACGGCCTGCTTCTCGCTGATGCCCGCCTCTTTGATCTGCTGTTCGAACGTCTCCGGCGTGTCGTTCTCGCCGGGGAACGTTGCGCGGACAAGATGACTGAAGACCGAGGCACGATTGTCACCTGAGGACGAGGACCCGCGGACGAAGGACTCTTTCCCCAGCGCTCGCAGAACGCGGATTAAAACGTCACTGCCTCCGACATAGCGCAGGTTCCGCGCGGCATTGGTCACGATAGTCGGCGTGTCACCACGGGAGAGTTCGACCTCAAGGATTCGGCTTCGGCATTTCTCGTAGATCTCGCGCAGACCGGGCGTCTGCTCAAATAACGGACTCTCCTTGCGGCCCGACAGAGTTCCAAGATCACTGAAGTTCGCCCGGTAGTACCCACTTTGCGCGGGCCGCTCTCCAAGAAACTGGTCGTAGACATCGTCCTGGGTCGCGGCCCCGACACGGAACGCCGCGAGTATTTCGTTCAATTCAGGACGGTTCCGCAAAGTCCCCGGAAAAGGCTCGTCCATATAACGTACGAGCCTCCATAGATGCGCTATTTGCGAGTCGCTAAATTCCGCCGGGTTCTGAGCGAAACGTTCACGCATCGCTGAAACCCAGCCCAAAACCCGCTTGTTCTGCCACCAGTAATGACGCCCTGAATTGTCCGCTGCCGTATTTGGGGCTGGATGCTCCGCTGACTCCTCCGGTTTCAGCGAAAGTGAATATTCCGCTGCAAGGAGAAGAAAATCAATCGCTGTGCCTGCAGTCGCTGGGTACAGCCGCAAAAGCCATTGCACTAACCGTCGTATCGTGTTCCGTTGCTCCATAGGAAGCGTACCGGTGGTGTCCACGTAGATCTTTGCCAGAATCGGCTTGAGCCACTCACCAACTGGTTTCTGCCGTTCCTGCCAGTCAATCTCTTCCAGTGCGCGAAACCCAACGGCAGCGCGAAGCATATCCAAGGGATCAATCTGTGGGTTTTGTTTGTTCCACCAGTTATCGAGTTCGTTCCGCAGCGGGCAACGAGCGGCATCCTCTTCGAGCGACAGACTGTAGTCGGGGGTGGGGAACCGCCAGCCGACATCGGCGAGCAGCATCTCCTCCTCATCGCCCTGATAGTTTTTGATGCGGAGCGGCATTTCGCGATTTGCCTCGACAAAAGCATTCAGGGCCACCAGCAGCGTGCGGGCCGAGTCGGTGACAAGTACCGGAGCGAGGGGGAGTGCCTCTGTCTCTTCCCGAGATGCCCCGGAAAAGAACTGCGTAACTTTACCCAGCAGCGAGATCTGCGACGACGGTTCTCGAAAGGTTCGCGGCGGAACGGGAATAGTGCGGTTGCCAGGATTCATCAGGCCAAGGGCATTGGCGAGCGTTGGCAACTCCCGCTCCGTATCCAGAAGCGGGGCGATTAGTGTCTTCTCTGCTTCCGGCAGTTTTTCCAGGTCGCCGCCCTGTGAAGCGACAAAGTGTGTGGCTGCCTCCCGACAGCTGTCAACGCTCCGCTTCTTGGCTGACATCTGTCCGAGAAGATCCAGACCCGCGACTCGCTGCGATGCCTGACGTGATGCCACCAATCGGGTGGCGCTGCTCAGTGCGCCCGTGTCGTCTTGTTTCAGCAAGAGATTGAGAACCGAACGTCGCAGATCGGCGGCCTTTCGGGTCAGAAGTCCCTCAATCCGAATGGCTGACACCTCATCATTGAGTGGAAACTTCTGCAGACCCTTGAAAGCGATCTCGCGTGTGTAACTGCTGGCGTCGGAGAGAAAGGAGAACAGAATATTGCGTGTCTCGTCGGTCTTTGGGGCGTCTTTCGCGGCGTACGCCTGAGCGACGCCCGATCTGCCATTGCTGCTCATCAGGGGCAGATACGGCAGCAGGCGCGCCAGGTCACGACCGCCAATCTTATTTTTCAGGGCGTCGGCAAGGTCTGACTGGGTGGCAGTAACACTCAGCCACGGCCATAACACGGACTCGAAGGTCTTTGGGGTCTTCGGGAAGCGTGATATCGTGCCCTCCATACGCTCGAATAGATCGGTGTCGGAAAGGTCGTCGCCATAGGTTCCGATACCCTCGAATGCCTGA
>JAZKEA010000259.1:0-8678 GCA_040387315.1 Armatimonadota bacterium
CGCATGGTGCCGTCCTCCTGTTCCTGAGAAAGAAGAAGCGAGCGCTCCTGAAGTTCGGCAAGCAGCAGGGCGGCTGCAGGTTCGTTCGACACGAACTCGGCTGCTTCCAGTGTCCATCCGCCGCGAAATACGGACAGGATCGCGAAAAAGTGCTGGGCGTCGGGAGCGAGCAGTTCGTAGCTCCAGGTGATCGCGTTTCGAAGTGTTGCATGACGCGGCGCGATATCCCTGCGCCGCGATGCCAGCAATTCGAAGGAAAATGCCTCACCGCTGCTTTCCATTTTCTGGAGTATCTGCACGGGAGCCAGTGTCTGAGACCACGCAGCCGCAAGCTCAATCGCCAGCGGAATACCTTCGAGACGCGCACAAAGTGCGGCGACCGCTTCGGCGTTACGGGCATTGAAAGGGAAATCGGGTCGGGCTGCCTGTGCCCGATTGACGAAGAGCTGAATGCTCGGGAAGTCCATCAGTCGATCCGGGGAACCCGCAAGCGTGGGAACCGGGAGGGGGTCTACAGAGATCTCCTGCTCTCCCTCGATGCCCAGAGACTGACGGGAGGTCGCAAGAATCGTCAGCGCAGGGACGCGCTCCAGCAGGGTCTTCAACTGAAGCGGTGCGCCAATCTCGACAAGCTGTTCCAGGTTATCCAACACAAGCAGTACAGGGCCGCTGAACCCAGCTATTGCAGAAATGATTTGTTCCTGCGGGGACGATTGCGGAGCACTCGCGGGAAGCCCAAGTGCCTGCGTTATGGCTTCCGGAACGCGCTCGGCACTCCTCAGATCAGCGAGTGAAACGAACCATATCCCACCGGAGAAGGCATCTGCCGAAAGTCGTTTTGCCGTTTCAATCGCCAGACGTGTTTTGCCGCTGCCACCGGTTCCCGTCAGGGTAATGAGACGCGTGGCGCCGCCCTGCAGGAGGTCGCACAGACGCGAAACCTCGGACTCTCGTCCGAAAAACCGCGACAGCACCATCGGCAGTTGGACAATTCGCGCTGAGGATTCCGAATCGGGCACAGTCCGGAATCGGTCTGGAGCGGCGACTTTGCCCTTTGCTATTTCGGACTTCCCTTGACTCGGGAGAGAGGGCAGGGCATTAGGAGGCGAAATAGTATCATTCAGTGCGCTGACCAGCATCCGCGACGGAAGCACATCGAATTGTTCTTTAAGAAGACGCTCGATTTCCTCAAACTGACGCTGCGCCGCAGCCTCATCACCGATCCGGCGGTACTGGCGTATAATTAGCGCTCGGGCCTCTTCGCGCAGTGGATCCGCCGCCACGGCAAGCAGCGCTGTTTCGCAAGCCCCTCGTAAATCCCCCTGGCGCTCCTGACTATCCAATAGGTTCAGCAGGGCACTCTGGTAAGCCTCGGCATACCGATCACGCTCGGCGAGCGCCCACGGTTCGTAGGAACCCGGCAGGAGCGGACCACGGTAATGACGAATCGCCTCCCGAAGTGCAGCTTCCATGGCATCCGGTGTGATATCAGGCTGCCGGGCGCGGAGCAGAGCCTTTTCAAACTGCTGTACATCCGTGCAGATAACTTCAGGCACGATTTGAAGGTGTGTGCGGCCCACCGCTTGAATTACCTCGACGCCTGTCGCGGCATGCCCTTCCAACTGCCGTCGCAGTGAGGCAAGCGCAGTTCGCAGGTTTGTACGCGCTGCAGTAGGATCAGCTTCGGGCCACAACATATCCGCGAGTTCTTCTCTGGAATGCTGGCGGTTGGGATAGAGGGCCAGGTACGAGAGAAGGGCCGCGTAGCGCTGGGAGCGGAAGCGGGTGATTATCTCAGAACGGTTGCGGGCCGAAACTCTTAAGCCGCCAAAAAGCTGGATATCCCAGAGTGTTTGGGTTTGCAGGATCATTGTGAGGAACGACTCTCGGCGGTTTCGCCGCAGGGGTGGATCACCCTCGTACATAGCGAGGCCCTGCCGACACCGCGACATTTTATGGCTTGTTTCTGTATACAGCACTCACTGGCTGTTTGCTATACCATGCTAATGGGTACGACAACAGGCAGAACGCACCCTGCCCACATCAGGCTCGCCCTTCTATCTGAATAGACGGGCGGTGTGGTGTGGTTACGAAAGGAACCAGATAAGACTTATGGAACATATTGCAATTGAGGCCAAGGCGCGTCAGGCTAACGCGAGCAAAGGTGAGCGAAATCGTCTTCGACGCGCGGGGCACATTCCCGCCGCTGTCTTCGGCAAGGGACTGGAGAACGTTCTTGTCACGGTAGAAGCGAAGGATGTCGCGAAGGTACTCGCCTCGGATGCTGGCGCGAATACATTGATCGACCTGTCCGTTGAGGGTGCGCGGCACCTGGTGAAACTGGCCGAAGTCGAGATAGATCCGTTGAGCCGTAACTTCACGCACATCGGCCTTCACAAGATCCTGGCGTCTGAACCACAAAAGGCAACGGTTCCTGTGGAATTGATCGGCGAACCGGAAGCGGTTAAGCTGAACGATGCTATTGTGGACCAGGCGCACTTCACGGTCGACATCAAGGCTCTGCCGGAGCGGCTCGCGACCCATATTACCCTCGATATCTCCGAAATGGTGATTGGTGATGTGAAGCACGCTTCCGACATAGAGCTGCCTGCTGGCAACGAGCTCCTGTCTCCGTCCGATATGGTTATCCTTTCGGTGAAGATGGCGCGCGTTATGTCCACCGAAACGGAAATCGCCAACGAGCTGGAGGAAGGAACGGGTCCTTCGCCAGATTCGTCCTCTGCGGAAGAATCTCTGCAGAACGTCTGACGTCCCGCGGCTTGCTTTACCTGTGATGCGTGTCAGTGTGGTGATAATCACCAAAAACCAGCTTCCTTATCTGGAGAAGTCGTTGCCTCGCATCGCATCGCAGAGACTGCCCGGACAAAAACCGGAAGTTATTGTCGTTGATTCCGGATCAACCGATGGGGCGCGCGCTTATGCTGAAAAGCAGGGCGTGCGCCTTGTTTGTTTGGAGCCGCATGAGTTCGGATTCGCTCGTGCGCATAATGCCGGAGCGGAAGCGGCAACAGGGGATATCATTGTTCGTTTGTCCGGTGATGTGGTACCGATGAACAATGATTGGCTGTACCACCTTACCCAGCCTTTTGAGGAGGAACGAGTCGCTTATACCTGGGGAAGTCAGACGCTTTTTCCTTCGGGGCATTACTCAATCTGGGAGCGATGGGTGCAGTTTGTCTTGTATAGCCGCCGTGACCGGGGAGCCACGCGCCAAGTGACCGGTCGCGCCCACACTGTCCTTGGCGGCAATATGGCTGTTCGGCGAAAGCTCTGGCAGCAGAACCCATACGATGAGTCCCTGCCACAGGCAGAAGATTATGCCTGGGCGCATTTCTGGCTTCGGAAGGGGGATTGGGTGGGCGTCCATGTTCCGCAGGCGGGAGTTTTTCATGGACATGAGGAGGGCATCTGGCACGGGATACAACGCTCCCTGTCTCAGTCGGTGCTTCAGGGCCTGATCCTGGCAGGTCTGATCGGGCGTCGCTCCCACTCTGATGTGTCGCCACGGCATCGTTGACACTGGACTTTCACCGTGCTATCATCGGGCGATATGGGCAGCCGCCGTCGTGCTGAATCCGTCGCTAATACCATAGCGCTGGGGGGAGAAAAGATTGCCGCGGCGAGGCTGTCCGTGTTTTCGAACACCTTTCTGGTCGCGCTTAAACTAACGGTCGGCCTTACGATCGGTTCCGTTGCAGTAATCTCGGAAGCGGTCCACTCTGCAACCGACCTCATTGCCGCCCTGATCGCCTACTACGCGGTACGAGCCTCCACCGCGCCACCCGACGAGAATCATCCTTATGGGCACGGCAAAGTGGAATCGGTTTCCAGTATGGCAGAGGCCCTGTTGGTTGTCGCCGCCGGGGTTTATATCGTCGTTGAGGCGATCCAGGCCCTGCAGCACGATCAGCATAAACCGGCGCTGGGGTGGGGCATCGCCGTCATGGCCTTGTCAGCCATCGTAAATACCGTGGTGGCGCGCCGTCTCTTCGCGGTGGCTCGACGTGCGGACTCGACAGCCCTTGAGGCAGATGCCCACCACCTCTCTATCGACGTCTGGACTTCGGTCGGCGTTGTGATCGGACTCGGACTGGTCTCTATGACCGGCTGGCGCTGGCTGGACCCGCTGGTAGGAATCGCGGTCGCGGTTTTTATCTTCCTGACGGGATGGCAGATCGCACGAGGGGCGCTGCTGCCACTGCTGGATGTGCGACTCCCGGAGCATGAGCTTCAGGCTATCATCGCTGTGCTGGACGATGACGCGCGGATTTTGGGCTGGCACAAGCTGCGTACCCGAAAAAGCGGCTCGCAGCGGCATATCGATGTCCATATCCAGGTAGACGACGGTCTCAGCCTTCGGGACGCCCATGAGCTGACCGAGGAATTAGAGGACCAGATGCGGGACACGCTTCCCAATGTCGAGGTCATGATCCATACTGAGCCTTTCGAGGAAGAGCAGCGTCACCACGAGGAGACGCCTCATTGAGAAGTTTGACCATAAAATTCGCACTGCGCGAAAGGATCGATTTATGTCCGTTGATACTGCCGGTACTGCCGTTGCTTCGACACCGTCTGTTGTGGTAACAGGCTTTCACCACTATACAATTCTGGTTAGTGACCTGGACCGTGCCGCTTTATTTTACGAAGGGGTTCTGGGTCTGGTTCGCAAACAGCGACCTAACTTCGCCTCGCGAGGCTACTGGTACGATATCGCTGGGCAGGAGCTGCACTTGATCGAGACGGCAAAGGTCCCGGACTGCCACGAGGGGCATCCGGCTCTGGAAGTTACGGACCTTCGGGCGGCGGTAGACGCCTGCGTGGCGTCCGGAGCCCGACTTCAGCAGGATGTTTTCCTTCGAGAGCATGACGGGTCGTTTTCCGCTTTCATCCGAGATCCGGATGATAATCTTTTGGAACTTTGCTCACACGGGTAAAAGAGGAATGTTTGCTGACCGGGTTTATGCGGGCATAAGAGGGGTGCAGTGAAACTCGCCTTTTTTTCGAGACGAGAACTATCAGCCTTTTATGCTTGAGGGAGATTAAGAGCGCCGCTATGAGCGCCACCCATGGATTACACAGCAAACATCCACTCGCCCAAAGCCACACCTCTGGAGCTTTGGGGCGGTATTGAGTGTACGGTAAACCGTATCGGCGATACTTTTGTTGACCAGTTTGACGTAAGCGGTCATCCTGTGCGTCGCAGTGACCTGGATCGGATTGCGTCACTCGGCATCCGCACACTGCGTTATCCGGTCACCTGGGAACGCCTTGCACCGGATGGCTGCCTACAAAATGCGGACTGGTCCTGGATCGATGACTACATGGCGCACCTGCGCCAACTCCAGATTCAGCCGATCGTCGGCCTAGTGCATCATGGAAGCGGACCGCGCCATACCAGCCTGCTAGACCCTGATTTCCCGGGAAAACTTGCTGAATTCGCTGGGGCTGTCGCGCGTCGTTATCCCTGGGTCACGAAATTTACGCCTGTCAATGAACCGCTGACAACGGCACGTTTCTCCGGACTTTACGGGCACTGGTATCCTCACGGTACGGACGAGCAGACCTTCGCGCACTGCCTGATGACGGAGATTAAGGCGACTATCCTTGCCATGCGGGCCATCCGCGAGGTTACCCCGAGTGCGCAGCTGGTTCAGACCGAAGACATGGGCAAGACCCACAGCACTCCGGCGCTTGCTTATCAGGCAGAATTCGAGAACGAGCGTCGATGGATCACGTATGACCTGCTCTGCGGGCGCGTCGGCGATTGGTCGCATCGAATGCGCGGGCATTTCTCGAGTTTGGGAGTCCCGGAGCAGGACCTCGATTTCTTTGTGGAAAACCCATGCCCACCCGACATAATCGGTATTAACCATTATGTGACGAGTGAGCGATTTCTTGATGAGCGCATCCACAACTATCCTGAGCATACGCACGGAAGCAACGGAAAGCATCAGTATGCCGATGTAGAGGCGGTACGCTCGATGAAGGAGGGGCCATCGGGCGTCGCATCCCTGCTTCGGGAGACATGGGACCGATATAAGCTGCCCATTGCTGTGACAGAGGCGCATTTGGGCTGCACACGTGAGGAGCAGCTGCGCTGGCTGGTCGATGTCTGGAAACAGGCGACGAAAGTCCGCGAGGACGGTGCAGATATTCGTGCCGTAACAGCGTGGTCCCTCTTTGGCGCTTTCGACTGGGACAGCCTTCTCACAAAGCCTCGGGGGAACTATGAGTCGGGTGTCTTTGATCTGCGGGGTATACCGGAGCCTCGGGAGACGGCGCTCGCTCCGCTCTGCCGTGAGCTTGCCGCCGGGAAATTACCCAGCCATCCTGTACTGGATAGCCCAGGATGGTGGCGTCGTCCGGAACGGTGCCTGATCTATGCTTCCGGCTCCCATTCTGTTGATGATACGTCACGCAGCCGCGAACCGATTTGTCTTGTACGTGAAGGCGCTTTGTTTGCAGCACAGCGGGATGCGCGCCCGCTTCTCATCACCGGCGGACAGGGCTCGCTTGCCGAGGCATTGGTGCGACTCTGTGACGAGCGGGGTCTTACCTGTCGTGTCACCAACCGGGTCGAGCTTGATATTGCCTCGATAAAGTCCATCAATTCGGCCTTGGAACGCTACAATCCCTGGGCGGTGATCAACGCTGCGGGGTTCTCCAGCATCAAGGCGGCGGAGACGGAGACCTTTCGATGCTTCCGCGAAAACACCAAAGGGCCGGCACTGCTCGCGGATGCTTGCCAGCGGCGAGATATACCGCTGGTTTTGTTCTCCTCCGCGCACGTCTTCGACGGCAGAAAGAGTCCTGAACCCTATACGGAGAGCGATGCCACCAACCCTGGCAGCGTCTATGGTCGCAGCAAAGCGACCATGGAAAAATTGGTGATGGATCGGATGCCCGAGAAGACTCTGATTGTTCGCGGTGGCGCATTCTTCAGTCCCTGGGACAGCACCAATTTTCTTACACGAGCGCTCCGCCAACTCGCACAAGGACTGCCGGTTTCTGTCTCGGAAGATACGCTGACGCTTGCTTATCTTCCGGATCTTGGTCACGCCGTTCTGGATCTTCTGGTTGATGGAGCAGCAGGAGTGTGGCACCTGGGACATCCCGAGGAGGCTCGGCGGATAGAAATCGTTCAACAAGCAGCAGATCTAGCCGGTCTGGACAGTAAACTGCTATGGCCTGCACGGTGGGAAAATGACTCCGGGAACCTTATCAGGCCAGCGTGGGCAGTACTGGAGAGCGAGCGAACAAAGCCGCTGCTGCCGCCACTGCGCTCTGCGCTCCGTCATTTCGTCGCCAGTTCGTCTGATCAGTGGCAGCGATCCGCGAATGAGCTTACCTTGCATTCCCAAGAGGCTCCCCACGCGCGTGTTGCTGCATAGTTTTCCAGTTCTCATCGGATTCTGTGGTGAAGAACTGCCGGGTTTTACCCTGATGCTGTCAGGATTAACCGCAAATTTTTGAATACAGGTTTGTCGGGTAAGTATTCAGGGCAAAAACGGTTCGTGGGTTTGTTACAGGTCTGAATACCGATACTGGTACAGCCTGCATTCGAGATACCAAAGTCAAGAGCGAACAAAGATTCGCAATCGAAGGAGCAATTACATGAAATCAAATCGAAGGCTTCCAGCGGTTCCGTTAGCCGTGAGCCTGTTGATTGTCGGTGCCGCCGCGACCGGTACTGCCGCACAAAACAGCACGAGCGGAAGTACAACGCAGAGTAATACAACGCAAGGTCAGAGTGGAACCGGCGGAAACTCGGGTAGCGCCAATTCCGGAGGCGCACAAAATAGCGCCAGCGGAACGTCCACCTACTCGGCGGCTGATCGCGCGTTGATTCAGTCGCTTTCCACCCGCCTTACTCCTACGGAACAGCGTACCTTCACTACCATGATGTCCCGCCTGAACAGTCAGGAGCGTCAGGTTCTGCTGAAGATCGCGCGAGCTGGCAGTTATGGCGCTGGAAACTCCGGCACCACCGGTACAGGTACCGGTAATGGTACTGGCACTGGCTCCGGAACATCCGGAGGTACTTCAGGAATAGGTGGTATTGGTAGTTCCACAGGCAGCGGCACCACAGGTAACGGCACCACAGGTAACGGCACCAATCCGACGCGGCCCGGAACCAGTGGCGGCGGAACGACACCGTGACTAAACGAGGAAAGAAGGACACTCAGTTAATGAAAAATTTTCGGTTGATCACTGCAATCACAGTTACTATCGCTGCTTTGTCGACACCCGTTTGGGCTCAGGACACAACTACCAGCACAACATCACCGCAAACTTCAACGACCGGCACCGGCACTACGGGTACCCAATCGGGCACGGGCACCAGCACGGGCACTACTACCTCAAGTACCTATCAAAGCAGCACTGCCGGCAGCACCTCCATGAGCGGAGATGACTACTACAATCGTATGAGCGGCGCAGAAAAATTCCGCTATAGCTGGGTTTTCAATAACCTGGATCAGCGCGAAATCCGACGCTTCCGGTCACAGGGCTTCTCGGATACTGATATCCGGGGAGCGGCACAGATTGCAATGGCGTCCGGTCTTCCGATGGAATACGTGCTGGCACAGTACCGAACAGTGGGAGCGCCACTTCCCATGGTCGCCAACAAGCTTGGTGTTCCTCGCGTTGACTTGAAT
>JAZKEA010000260.1:0-2267 GCA_040387315.1 Armatimonadota bacterium
TGCCTGACCCGCGCAGACAGTCGCCTTCGTCCAGGCTGACGACGATAAAGCGGGAGGGGTCGAGCTTACCGTCACGGACGCTTTCGTAGTTCGTGAGAAAAAGCTGATACCCTTCGGCTACCGCGGCGTCCAGCTCTTCATTCGTGCGGACGAAGGCAAACTTCACGCCGACGAGCTTCGCGTCGTTATGAAACTCCTGGCGCACGCCAAGCGGCAGTACGATCAGTCCCAGGCCGCCAAACCGGGCAACGGTGATCCGGAGGATTTCAATCTGCTGGAGTGTCTTGCCCAGCCCGAACGATTCCGCGAGCAGGCGCCGCCCGCCTCGGAGCGCCCAGCGAACCACGGCCCGCTGGAACGGTTTCAGAACAGGGTGAACGTCGGAATCTTCGACCTCAAAACCAGAATCCGGAGAGAGGCAGATCTTCGACTGGAGAAACTGATGGTAGTCCAGTGCGGGGCTGGAAACGGAGGGCTGAGCCGTCATGGGCGTACTGCCTCCTGCCCGGCGGTTTCGGCGGTCACCGTGTCATTAACCTGGTCTGCAAACGCTTCCATACAAAGGCTTGCGTACAGATGAGCATCTGGGCCGCAGGGGTTGCGCCGAACCCGTAACCAAGACTCGAAGGCGGCATTGTCTTTCCAGACCGGCGGCACATACCCGGCACTTTCCGGGCTCAGTGATTCAATATCCGCGATAGTCGTGCAGAAGAGAAACGCGGTGATTGGCGTCTTCTCGAAGTCGATCCCCTCGGCGGTATTAGCGGACGACCAGGTGCGCGGCGTCAGACCCGCTACCTGCCGCGCTCCGTAGAGAGGGCAGTGGGTCTCCGGCGATCCTTCAAGGAGCACCGACCCGCCAAAGAGCGCGATGGTCTCCCGTACCAGCGGGTCCGGGTGGGGTAGAAGATTATGGGGCAGCAGTTTAAACGGCGGCATGAATGACCTCCGTTTGCTCTGATTGCTCTGCTGTCTTAGATCTCTTGCGGGCAGTGTTCCTGCGTCTGGTGGCTGGTTCCGCTGTTTCCGCTTTGTTGGGCAGGTAGGAGCCGACCGCATCACGGGTCGAAAGCGATTGCGTGGGGGCGTCACCGTTGGGATAAAACGGCGCGGTGACAAAGATGTGGATCGCGTCCATCAGCGCCTGGCAGTCGTTGCCGTAGTGGCGGATGAAGCGAAGGCCCGTCAATGGGTCTATGCTGTCCGTTGTCGCGACGATTTCATACTTGCCGCTGTGATCACCAAAAGGGGGGATTTTCTGGATTTCGTTTCCACAGGGCTGGTTATGAGCAGTCTGTTTCTTCATGATGTGTATTATTGCATTAGTTCAATATAACGGCAAGTAAAAATAAGAATTAATGCAATATTTAAGAAGACGTCGATCTTGCATTAGCTGATGATCCAGCAAGCTCTTTGATTTCTACACCGAGTGCTTCAGCAATAGCGACGGCAGACTGATAACCGACAGCTCTGTTTTGCTGTTCGATTCTCCATATAAAAGTGTAATGGAGACCTGTATCTCGTGCGAGATCAACCATTCGGACTCCCTTGTTTTCCCGAATCTCTTTCAGGCGCGGCATTAATACCCCACGAATAGACTTAGGATTGGCTGGCATCTTTCACCCTCTTGAGGCTTTCTTGAACTAATGCAATATTATCTTGATTCAATGAATATTGCCAAAATGCAACTTTAGTGCAACTATTCATATTGCATCGGGTCAATATCGGGTGACATGAATTCTCTCTTAGAACGCCCACTTCTAGCCGATGCTGGTGGTTATCAAATGGCTCGTCGAAGTTCCTTTGTTCCTCGCACTCAATTTCAAGAGTGGTTAAACCAGGCGCTGGACAGAAAAGGTATTTCTCTTACAGAGTTAGCCAGTCGCGCGGAGTCTGACTATACACATATTTGGAAGATTGCAAGGGGTAATCCTGACAAGTACCCGACGAGTAGGCGGCCTGGGTTTGAACTTACTGAAACCATCGGTGAGATTTTAGGTGATAAAGAAGGAGCCCTGCGTGCTGCTAATTATAGAAAGCCAGATCCAAAAGAAAAAGCGCAGAATAAGCAGCCACCTGAACTAAATCGAATTATTGACAGTAAAGGCGAAATTACTAGAACAATCGATCCAGACAGCATCAAGATCCTAGATGCGTATGAAGGACTGCCGGAACAAGATCGGCGCGCTGTCTTAGAGCATGCCAGAGCGCTGAGTCGGGTTGCCCGCGAGGGATATAAAGAACGCTCGGATATTATCGGTAAGAGA
>JAZKEA010000261.1:0-7536 GCA_040387315.1 Armatimonadota bacterium
CGTGTTGAGGACGGGGAACCGGTAGTTCGCCCCAGGCTCATTCGTCAAACGAATTGGAGTGACGCCTGTTGGTATCGTCCCTCCCGACGTGTTTGCCGGAGCACGATAGAGCTGATAACCGTCCGAAGCCGGATCACCAACGAAACTGGCATTATTCTCAAAATAAAGAGCCGTTCCATCAGGAGACCAGAACGGATGAATCTCGTCAGAACCGGGGAGACGGGTAACATCCACTGTCTTCTCAGGGACATCGAAGCCGTTCTCACCACCGAGTTGTGCTCGCGTTTGTCCAAGAGCATTCTTGGTGCCGCTGGCACCTGCAGAACCCTTAGGAGAGTAGGCGCGGCGCGTGATGCCCGGAGGAAGGAACTGGGTCGAACCCAGGCCGGGCATGTTAACCTGCGGCACGCGCACAGTGGTTCGCGAGGTGGGATTACCACGTGGCGCCTGGGCATACGCAGGTATGGACGCACCGGACAGAAAGCCGGACAGAAATAACCCCGCCAGTAATGCGGAGACGGCGATGGCCTGGAGCCACCACCGTGTATTAGTAGACGCAAACTTCAAAGCTGAACTGTCCTCCCCGAGAAGATCGCGCCGCAGCGATAGCGCTGTCTCAACTCTCCTACCTCTAGTGGCTTTCCGGGTCGCCGCTTGGCCGCACAGCCGCACACGTCCCCATAGTCCTGTCGCATGTCCATCTCTGTCTTCTGGTTGCATGGTTGTCTCTGAGATCATCTAAGATTCACAAACGAAATCCCCGCGGTCTCCGCTGCGGGGTGCGGGGTGCAGTTCAACATAGGTCTCGGCTCCAAAAGCGCATGGGCTAAAAGAGGGGAGTTATGAGCGGAGCGCCTGCCCATGTCACTGCGTCTATCCTGTTACTGTCTCTAAAAGGCACCGTCCGATTCCCTTTAGAAGGAACAGACGTAAAAAATGTTTCGTATTTACACAAAAATCCGTGTCAAAACAAAAACCCTACGGGTAATGAGATAGTTTGACGTTGTAAAAAGGCGTCCTCTTCCCGCAGACCACGGCGATTATAGCACGCATAGGAATTTCCCATCAAGCCCCGCTGATACAGCAGGACTTCTTCGGTACTATTGGCGGCCCCTATCCCCTTCTCCTTCCGCAAACCGCGGAATACCGGGATTTTTACGGAATTTCTTTGCGGCTGTCTTCCGCATCCCATTCGTCCCAGGTCCGCCGTTCAAACGCGAGGTAATCACGCCATAGCTCGGGCGATCCCTCCGGAACTTCGGGGACAGCCTCAATGGGACATGGCAGCCAGGGGGTGTGCCCGAAAAGCCGACAGATCGTGGGCCGGGCGGGGTAGACCGAGCATCTCTCGTTTTCCATATCCCGGTAGCGGCAAAAAGTGACGGTCACCCCGGTATCCTCGGCGCCCGGCCAGGGAACAACCTTTTCCTGCCTTGCGATGCGCTCCACCTCCTCGGGAGGCTGCGACGCAAGATATGCCTCTACCGCCTCGCGCTCCGTGCGGCTGACCTTAAAGCCGTCCATACACCGGAGACCACAGCCATCGCAGCCGTCGCAGATATGCATCGACATCCGGGACACCAAACCGTCCCGTGCGACGAGAAAGCGCTGCCAGGAATCACTCTCCGAATCCGCGCGGCTTGCATTTTCCGATTGAGGTGCCATAGTTAAGGGGGTTGCCATACGAGAAACGTGCCTTTAGTTTAAGGAAATCCTTTACGAATGCTGACTGTTGATCTACGCTGCGGAGACCAGACCGAGCACCACACCAATTTGGCCTCGGTCAGAGAGAGACTTCATGAGACGCAGTCACTCTTCTGGGTTGATCTTACCAGTCCTGACGACGCGGAATGGGAAGAAGTGGCGGATCTGTTCGATTTTCACCCACTCGCTATCGAAGATGCCCGCAAACAGGACCAGCGCCCGAAGCTGGAAGACTACGACACCTACTTGTTTCTGGCTCTGCGTGCCTGGCGCGGCGAACAGAGTCCCGCGGACGATGTGGGCGATGTGACCGAGGAGATTGACATCTTCTTCGGCCCGAACTATTTGGTGACAATCCATGAGGGGGACAGCAAATACCTGAGCGAGCTTCGGCGACGATGGAAAGTTCTTAAGTCCGCCTCGGATGACAAAACATCAGCGCAGCCCTACCGACTCCCGCGAACCCCGGCTCTTCTCCTTCACACTCTTCTGGACACGGTCGTGGACGCTATCTTTCCGGTGATGGATAAGATCGACGAGGATATCGATGACATCGAAACACAGGTGTACAGTGCTGCGGTGGGGGCTATAGGGACGCAAAAGCCCCTTGATCTGGTTCCCGCACTCCGGTTCAAGAAACAGCTTCTTCTGCTTCGGCAGACGGTAGCGCCGCTCCGCGACATCCTCAACGAACTGCTTCGTATGGAGGAACCCCTGATCCAGCGCGAGATGCACGCCTATTTTCAGGACGTCTATGACCACACCTTGCGCCTGCTGGAGCAGATAGATCTTCATCGCGACATTGTCAGCGGAGTCATGGATGCCATAATGGCGCAGACAAACAACCGGCTGAATCAGGTCATGAAGACGCTGACTGTCATCTCCACCATGCTGATGAGCGCAAGTCTCATCGCGGGCATCTATGGAATGAACTTTCGGTATATGCCGGAACTTCAGTGGCAGTTCGGCTACTTCGGCGCGCTCGGCCTGATGGCGGTCGTGTCAGCCGCACTTGCCCTGTACTTCAAGCGGATCGGCTGGTTTTAATTCTTAATGGCCCCGCTCGATGTACTGCTGGACGCGACGGTAAATCTGATTGGCAAGGTGATTGATCGCGGCCTCAGTATCCCCACCCCAGTCGAGCGCCACGTACTGGCGGAACGTATGCTCTATTTCGCCAATCCGGAATATGCCAAGCTCACCGGGGAGTTTCAGCGTTTTGCCGGTCGCCTCATTGGTAGCGGTAACATGGGCCTCGAACCAGCGCGCTTTAGACAGGCCATGGGCATCCCAGCCCACGCTGATGATGTAGTCCGTAGCCTTATCGACGGTCGTATAGCGACGCTTGATCTGCGTGAGGTGTGCGGCTTCCATGGTTACTTACCTGTTCCTGCAAAAAATCCGAGTGTCTTCAAAACGGCGACTGCGACAACGGCATCGCCCGCGGGTCGGAGATGCACCCCATCCGACGTCAGCGTCTTACCCGGCTCGCCGCCGACAATACTCAAATTAGCGGCGAGCGCTGTATCCAGGTCCGTATCCGTCGGGGCGACCGGTATGCCGCGCGAGGCGGCGATGGCATGGACCGCGGCACGGTAATCGACCAGTTTGGCATTGCCTTCGCTTGCGGGATTCTCCCCGATCACGGTCGGCGGCAGAAGGACCACCTTCGCGCCTGACGCCAGAAGACGATCTACGACCTCCGCCAATCCTTCACGGTAGGTTTCCAGCGTGACGCCACCTTTGCCCTTATCCGCGAGACCATGCCAGACATCATTGATCCCGATGCTGACGGTTACCCAGTCGGGTTTGTGGACCAGTACATCACGGTCCAGTCGCGCCAGGAGGTCCGGTACTTTGTTGCCGCCGATCCCCGCATTCACGACACGGATATTGCGCTCCGGGTACGAGGCGGTAATCAGGGCGGCAATCATCGGGCAGTAGCCAACGCTGTTCTGCGTAATCGAGTCGCCGAGGCAGACCAGAGTTTGATTCTGACCTATGGCAAAATCCGCGAAATTCGAGGGGGAAACGGCTGTCATATCGCGCCGATTGTAGCATGACGATAGAGGCGGGTCAAGTCTGTTCTCCTCCGTTTGCCGCACTGCCCTCTGCGGGGTATAAACAGATGGCGCCACGAATTAACGGAGGCGGACGCCCCGGCGCATTCCACTTAGAATCACCATAACAGCCCTATGACTCTTTCACAGCTTTTGCCGCTCGCGGACGGATGGGACACCCTGGCTCAGGTGCGTGACGCACTGAGGCGGGGTCGTCGTTCTGCACAACTCGAAGGTCTGCCGGTCGCCGCCAAGGGATGGATGCTGGCGCGCCTGCTCCAGGAGGTGACACCAGAGGGAGAAAAACCGCCGTTTCTTCTGGTCCTGACTTATACGGAGGAGCAGGCGCAGCGCCTTGCCCAGGATGTCCGCCAATTCCTGCCCGACGATACCGCCGGGTCTGTTCGCGTTCTTCCCACATCCCTGCCGCTGCTTCTCGACGATGAGGAGTCCGGGCGCGATGTTGGGCGGGCAGGAAAGCGGCTCGCCACGCTGACGGCACTGGCGAACGGGGAAACTCTCTCGGCCCTGATCGCTCCTATCACCGCCCTGCTGCAGAAGACGCCGCCGCCCGCTGCTATCAAGAATCGACGGATGACCATCTCCGTCGGGGACACGCTGAACCTTGACGCCACTGCGGCGCGGCTCACCGCCTTCGGCTATTCCCGCGAGGATCAGGTAAATCTGCCCGGATCGTTCGCACGTCGGGGCGATATCCTCGATGTCTTCCCCAGCGATGCCGACGCACCCGTCCGGATCGACCTGTTCGGAGATGATGTTGAATCGATCCGTCTCTTCGACCGCGAAACTCAGATGAGTTCGGGCAAGATCGAGACGGTGACCCTTGTCGCTGCACACGAAGTCGCCTACACCCGCGAATCCATGGTCAAAGCGAGCGACGCGGCGCGCAAGCTTTTGTCGCGACGTGTCGCGGAACTGCAGAAGCGGATGTCGGTCCCCGGTGCAGACGGCGCACTGCTTCGGGAGCGTTTGGAGCGGCTGCAGGAGAACGCCGAGGGCGACATCACGCGTCTCTCTCAGGCGGCTTATTTCCCCGGTATCGAACGGTACCTCTCGCTCCTGCACACGGACGCCACTTGCGCCCTGGATTATCTGCCTGCTACGGGCAGCGGCGAGAGTAATGTCCTGGTGGTTCTGGATGAGCCGTCGCAGATGAAGTCGCACTCGGAACGCGATATTGACGTGATCGAGAAGAACCTGGCAGGCCGGGCCGAGCGCGGCGAGATCCTGCCGGTCTCCGATCCTATCTGCGAAACGTTCGAGGATGCTATTCTCAAAGCGACTGCCAACCGCCCTACCCTATTTCTCTCGCTTCTAGCACGTTCGCTCCATTTCATACAGCCCGCCGCGGAGTTTCATGCCCAGGGTGCGGCTCCAGCGGAAAGTTTTGCGGGAAAACCGGGAGCGCTCGCGGATACGATCACCACGTATATCAAAAACAAAGCGCGCGTTATCATTGTTTCCGCGCAGGCCCCGCGCGTCCGGGGCCTGCTCCAGGACCGCAACATTCCCGAATCACAGCTTTCCATTCTGGCGAATGCCAAGCGCGGTGGCGGCGTTACTCTCGTCAACGGCGTACTCCAGAGCGGCTTCCGCCTGCCGGATGCGCGTCTGATCGTCTTCACGGACGCCGAGGTCTTCGGGAGCGCTCAGGACAAGCTCAAAGGACGTAAGCGTGAATTCCGCGACGGTATGCGGATCACGTCGCTTCTGGACCTTAAAGAGGGCGACTATGTCGTGCACATCCATCACGGCATCGGGATGTATCGCGGTCTGACCAAGATGACCGTCCAGGGTGTTGAAAAAGAGTACCTGTTAATACAGTACGAGGGCGGCGATAAGCTTTACGTTCCGGTTGATCAGGTAGACCGGGTCCAGAAGTATATCGGTTCGGAGGGCGGCGCCCCTAACGTCAACAAGCTCGGCGGTCAGGAATGGGCGAAGACCACCGCCAAGGCGAAGCGCCAGGTCAAGGAAATGGCAGGCGAGCTTATCGCGCTGTACGCGGCACGTCAATCCGCACCCGGTCATGCCTACGGAGAGGATACACCCTGGCAGCGCGAGATGGAAGATGCGTTTCCGCACACCGAAACGCCCGATCAGGCGGCGGCCATCGAGGATGTCAAGCGCGATCTGGAGTCGCCGCGCCCGATGGATCGGCTGATCTGCGGCGACGTCGGCTACGGCAAGACCGAAGTCGCTATCCGCGCCGCCTTCAAAGTAGCGAGCGAGGGACGTCAGGTTGCCGTCCTCTGTCCTACAACCGTTCTCGCCGCCCAGCACTACGCGAACTTCGCGGAGCGCATGGCGAGTTTCCCGCTGCGTGTCGATATGCTGTCGCGCTTCCGCTCCTCCAAGGAGCAGGCAAAAACACTGGAGGCGATCAAGCTGGGAGCGGTCGATGTTATCATCGGCACTCATCGACTGCTTTCAAAAGACGTCGAGTTCAAAGACCTTGGCCTTGTGATCGTAGACGAAGAGCAGCGATTTGGCGTCACGCACAAGGAGCGGCTCAAACAGCTTCGCAAGAGCGTCGATGTCTTGACCATGACCGCGACGCCCATCCCCCGCACCCTTCATATGAGTTTGTCCGGTATCCGCGATATGTCCCTGATCAACGATCCGCCGGAAGGGCGAACGCCGGTCAAGACCCTGATCAAAGAATACGACGATGATCTGGTCCGCGAGGCGATCCTGCGTGAGATGGACCGGGGCGGGCAGGTTTACTTCATTCATAACCGGGTGGAATCTATCTACTCAGTCGCCGCGCACCTGCAGAAGGTCTGTCCCACAGCGCGGATCCAGGTCGCGCACGGTCAAATGAACCCCGATGACCTGGAAGAGACGATGCTCGACTTCTACGAGCGCAACTTCGATGTCCTGGTCTGCACGACGATTGTCGAATCCGGTCTGGACATCTCCAATGTCAACACCATTATTATCGACAATGCCGACAAGCTGGGTCTGTCTCAGATGTACCAGCTGCGGGGGCGTGTCGGACGCTCGCCGCGCCAGGCGTATGCCTACCTGATGTACCGCAAGAACAAGATGCTCTCGACGGTCGCCGAGCAGCGTCTGGGGGCACTCCGCGAATTCTCCGACCTGGGCTCCGGCTACAAGATCGCCCTCCGAGACTTGGAACTGCGCGGTACGGGCAACCTGCTTGGCGCAGAGCAGAGCGGAACAGTCTCTCAGGTCGGCTTCGACCTATTCACGCAGCTATTGGAGCAGGCAGTCCGGGAGTATAAAGGCGAGGAGCAGGACAAGACACAGATACCGCTTCCCACCGTTGATCTGCCGGTCGCAGCTGCTATTCCGGACAAGTACGTGCCCGGCGAGGCCCAGCGTATCCTGATGTACAAGAAGCTTGCCGCGGTCCGCGACCGTGCGGATGTCGCGCGGCTTCAGGAGGAGTTCGAGGACCGGTTCGGCGATCCGCCACCGCCCGTCTGGAACGCGCTCGGACTGCTGCGCCTGCGCCTCAAATGCCAGGAAATCGGCATCGACTCAATCACCACCGAAGGAACCAAGATCCAGATCGTCTTCAAGAAAGAGGTCAAGCTGCCGATACACACTCTGAAGCCCCTGACCGCCGCCTTCAAGTCACAGGGCCACAGCTTCACGCAGGACCGGGTCGTGCTGCTGATTCAGTCGTCCAAAGTCCTGCAGCAGGTCGAGGAGATGGTAAGCATTCTGGAGAAAGCCTTGCAGGAGAAGACACCACCTCGTGTCTCTCCCGGTGGCTCGGGAA
>JAZKEA010000262.1:0-2243 GCA_040387315.1 Armatimonadota bacterium
CCATAGCCGGGATTTTAATCCACGGCATCATCTAACGGGATCAACCGACGGTAACGACGCGCATTACCTCATCGATGGTGGTAATGCCTTCTGCGGCCTTTCGCATCCCATCGGCGAGCAGGGTCTTCATTCCGGAGGCAACGGCAATCGCTTCCACCTCGTCCGGGGCCGCGCCGCGCAAAACGGCTTCAGCCAAGTCGGGCGAAAAAGGCATCAGCTCGAACAGACCGGTGCGCCCCCGGTAGCCGCTTCCCCGGCAGGTGGAGCAGCCACGGCCCTGATAAAATACGGCGTCGTCGGGAACGATAAAGCCACCGTCGGCGGCGAGTTCCCGCAGCCGCCTCAAGTAACGATCCTCTTTCCAGTCCGGTATCGGTTCACGGCATTCCGTACACACGCGACGAACCAGACGGACTGCCACCACGCCCACCAGCATCCGGCTGACCACAAACGGCTCAACGCCCCGATCCACGATCCACCGGGGAACCTCGGCGGCATGCCCGGCGGCAAGTACGGAAAACGCCAGGGTTCCGGTCAGGGCGGCTTCGTGGAGAAGAAGAACCGTCTCGGGGTCCGGCACCTCGCTGACGTAAAGCAGGTCGAGGTCCTGGCGCAGCGCGGCGCGAAGTCCCTGTGCGAAGGTCAGCCCCGTTCGTCGTCCGACCGGTATCTGCGACACCCCGTCAAGCCGCATCTCTACCGGGTCTTCAACGGTGAGCAGCTTTTTATCGGGTCCGTTTGCGGCAAGCAGCAGCGAGTAGATCAGGGTGGATCTGCCGGAACCCGCAGGGCCGGTAACGATCAGCAGACCACTGGGCTGCTGCCGCCAGTCCTCCAGCCGGGCATGATCTTCGGCGGACAGCCCGAGTCGGTCGAGACCGATCAGTATCTGACTTCGGTCCACGATTCGTGCCACGACTGTTTCGCCGTCTAAGGCGGGGATGGAGGAGATGCGCAGTTCGAACTCGCGCGTTCCGAAGTGAAATCGAAACCGCCCCTCCTGCGGCTGTCTTCGCTCCATGGGATTCATCTGAGCACGTTCTTTTATAGTCCCTATTAACGCATCACGAAGCGCCGCGGGTAGCTGGCGAATCACGTGGAGCAGGCCGTCGATACGGTACCGCAGGCGTAGTCCGTCCGACGACGGCTCCAGGTGGATGTCGCTCACACCCGTCGCAAGTGCATTTCGGACGATCAGATCGAAAAGCGCGTCCGCGTTTTGTGGCGTATCAATGGCAGGATAGCCCGCCGATTCGTTTCCGAGGCGACGCAGTTCGTCGGCGAAGAAGACTATCTCGGGCGCGATAACTCCTGCGGGCGCGGCGGGAACAGGCGGCGGCGTCTGCTCCAGATACGCAGTCAGGTCGTCCCGGCGAAAGCGCCACTGCTTTCCCGCCTTGAGACCGCGCACAGTGCCCTGACTGATAAGCCGATAGAGGGTGGGCTTGCTGACTCCCAGAACACGAGCAGCTTCCTCCATCGGTAACAAATCGTTCTCCATCATTGCCTCCTTCTACTGCGTTGATCCCTATTTAATCATACGTTATCAAAACGTCAAAATTAGGCCAATGATAATTCTTTATAAACAGATTGACAGGGAACTTGATCTTGTTGAATAATACTTGTCAAGGAGAACATGCTTGCGGTTTCAAGAGCAAAACAGTAGTAGAGTTTGGAACGACCGCAGTAGACAGATTATGAAGCGATATTTTTTGACGCTATGCGCCCTCTTGCCTTTACTGGTTGGCGTTTTTCACTGGAGTGCCACTATCAAGCAGCGGGCCCACAGTAAAATGCAATTACGCCGCATGGTGGATATCTACCGGATGGCGCTAGAGGGGAAGAGCAAAGGTGTTCCCGTGTACGTGGGGGCAGCAACAAATGCCTCAGGCTTCATACTTAGCCCCGAAACGAAAACTGCGTATGGGTTCCTGCTGGCGTCACTATCGCTTGACGAAAACACGAAGCGCGCGGCGACAATTCACAGTACTACTGGCTTTATGCCATGGGATGAGAGGCTGCCAATAAACACCTCGCGCCCATCGTGGGCTGCCGAGGGAACCTGGAGAGTGACCGGGGTCATCATTTATCCCGATCAGAGTCAGCGTGACAAAGACGTGGTTGTCGGATGGGAAACCGAGATGCACTGTGACCCGTTTCGCAAATCGTGTGTGGTGACCCGGTTCACGAACCGACCGCTCCCTTATACAGCGGCACCTCCCGATGTGACCACAGCAGCAGAG
>JAZKEA010000263.1:0-6688 GCA_040387315.1 Armatimonadota bacterium
TCTGGCAGATCAACGAAAACTACCTGGGCTTTCCCGAGGGAGTGACGACGCGCGACTTGAGGACGCTTGGCCGGGCGCAGGCGGAGCGGTTTGGGGCGCAATTCAAGGACTGCCGGGTCGAGCGGATCGAGGTGCAGGACGACCAGACGCTGGTTGCCCACACGACCGACGGTGACTTCGTGGGAAGCACGCTGCTGTTCGCGACCGGGGTTCAGGATGTGTGGCCGGACATCCCCGGCATCGAGCAGTGGATCGGGCGGCAGGTCTTCTGGTGTATCACCTGCGACGGGCACCGGACCGTAGACAAAACCGTCGTCTGCATCGGGAACGATGACTCCGCCGCGACGACCGCCCTCCAGTTTTTGACGTTCACCCCAAAGATTACGCTGGTCGCCGACCCCGGTAAAGCGCGATTCAGCGACAAAAAACGGGGTCAGCTTGCCGCCCACAACATCGATATCGTCCTGGCTCGTCCCGATTCGCTGGAAATTACCGAGGACGGAAGCCGGATAAATGGTGTCTGCCTGAGTGACGGCACACGGCTCCCGGTCGATATGTTGTTCGCGCTGCTTGGCGTCCGTCCTAACACCCAGATGGCGCGGGAGGTCGGGGTCGCGCTGGACGATCAGGGTTACGTCCTGATCGACGAGGAGGGTTATACCAGCATTCCCGGCGTGTTCGCCGCCGGGGACCTGACCGGTATGTACACCCAGCAGGTCGCCTCGGCGGTTCATGCTGGGGCAGAGGCCGCGCAGACGATGAACTACTACTTGTATTCGCCGTATCAGCGAAACGTGGGGGATGAAAACCCTATTGCGCTGTCACAGGATCACGACCCCTCGGTCTTTCCGCCCGCCTGACGTTTCGCGGCGTCGTCGGAATCCGCCCAGCGCACTTTTTCGGTAAGGGGGCGGCGTTCACCGACGGGCCATGGGACATTGGGCCAGCCGAGGATAAAAAACCCGAGCAGGCGGCTGTCCGGTTCCGTCAGTCCCACGAATTTTGCCACTTCCGCGTGGACCATCACCCCCTTGGAGAGCCACATGCCCGCCAGTCCCTGAGCCGATGCCATCAGATGCAGGTTCTGAATCGCGCAGGCCGCCGCCATCAGCTCATCCTCCAGCAGCATCTTCAGCGACCCGTCGGCGCGGCGTTCCGGAACCATCCCGAGAGATATCCAGACCGGTGCGCCCCAGGCACGCTGCTCCTGACTCTCGAAGGTCGTCTGCTTAAACGTGCCGTCGGCCTCCGCTTCGATCCGGTAGGCCCGTGCGAAAGCCGCGCCGAGAAGGCGGCGGCTGTCCCCGGTGTAAACCGTGAAGCGCCAAGGTTCCGTTTCGCCGTGGCTCGGTGCCCAGTCGGCAGCTTCTAGGACGTTCTCTATCAAGTGGTGCGGGACCGCATCCGCCGACAGCCGAGCGACGCCAAGACTCCGGCGATGGATTATCGCCGACCGCAGCGCCTCAATCTCGTCCGGGTCCATCGTCGCAGGGTTTCCACTCACGTTCCACTCTCGCATTTATTGAATCCTTTCTTCGGTATATCGAAACCACGTTTAGCCGAGCGGCGCAATGGGTCGGCGTTTCAGGAAAGTCCTTAAACCCGAAAAACGCCCTCCTCTTCCCAGTAGGAAGAGGAGGGCGACGTTTACTGCACCAGGAGACGCCGGTGGTTAGTGGTTGTAGTAGCGAACACCGCTGTGGTGGGTATCGTGCGGCTGAACGCCGGTCAGGGACGCTTCCTGGGCATACAGCGCGGCGCGCTCATCGATGTTTACGGCCCCTGCCTGGCTCAGGATCTCGGCGACGCGGTGCGCCATCTCATCGGGCGCCTTCACGGCGACGAGAGTTCCGCCGCGACGGACGCCTTCGGTGTAGTGGGTCGCATCCGCTTCCGGAACGCCGACACTCGTCAGCGCCCCGACGAGGCCGCCGATGATCGCTCCGGTTCCGGCTCCGAGAATCATTCCCATCAGCCAGCCAGCCCCCGCGATCCACCCGAGACCGGGAACCGCAAGACCGGTAAGCCCTAGAAGCAGACCGGCAACGCCGCCGATTTTCGCGCCTGTTTTCGCATCATGGCCGATAGCATGACCGGTCGTCTCCGGGGCAACCGTTACCGTCGTATCCGTGGCGGTGCTGACGGTCGTGCTGGTTCCGGTGGCGGCATAGCGTCCACCCTCGTTATTCGCGACGACACTGACATCATCGTGGCTGACACCAGCCGCTTCGATATTCAGCGCGGCAGTTCGCGCGAGTTCCATGTCATCAAACAAACCAACGATTGTTTTCATAGCGTAAATCTTTCTGGCTGAGAAAAAGCATCAGCCGCCGGACCCCGTCAATGGAATCCGTGATAGTGATGCCCAACGTCAGGAAAAATTAACCCTCTGCGGGGAAATCCTGACAGAATGTGTCCCGGATTGGCGGATGTCGGACGGGCGGTAACTGCTGGACTGTGATGCCGGGGCCGGGGCGGCAGCGGGCTGTGCCGAGAAGGCGCGGTAAATAAAGAAGCCGACACCGAGAGCGATCAGTACGAAAAGCGCCACCAGGATCGGCGGCGGTCCTTTTTTCTCGGGACGGTCGTATATTTTGACGTTCGGCGGGGTCTCATTGGACATGGGGGGTTACTCATTCTGCGCCCGCCACGACATCGCGGGGTCCGGGCAGCTTAGGCAACTTACCCGAAGACCAAGCCCTGAGAAACCCCGAGCCGAGTTCGTGGCAGTCAGGATGCTTTGAGCGTCTCCCGCAGCAGCCGTGTCAGGGTGTAGGGATCGACCACGACGACATTCGGCAGGGCGTTCACGCGTTCGAAAAGAGCCTTGTGCTGAGAGGGTGTCCAGAGGATCGTGCGAAAAAGGTGGAAATGCGGCCCGATGCCGGTGTCAGCCGCCAATCGCTTTTGGATACGTGTGATCGCCTCGGCGGTCTCGTGTCCGTTCGGCATATCGCTGCTCATCGTCAGGAACGGCGTCTCGCTGCCGGGAACAATCCCCTGGGACGAGGGCAGTCTGCGCCAGTCGGTCATCGTGCCATGAATGGGCAGCTTCTGCGCGGCGAACCCGTCCGGCGAGAACCGGGCATAGGCGGCGAGCGCATCGGGCGACATAGGCGGAGCGAACCCGTCGATCACGAACCCGGTCATGCTGATGTCCCACTGCCGGTAGAACCGGGCGCAATGCTTCTCCCAGACCGGCAGGCCGGACGGCAGATGGGAATACACGCGGTCCCGGTCCAAATTGCCGGGGTTCAGATAGCCCGCCCCCGAGTCCCCGGCGATAAAGTGGTCGCGGGGCGTCGCCGTTCGGCGAGCCCAGTCCATCCCGACCGGAAATCGCTCCGCAAGATTGGGATTGAACGCCCAGCCCAGCGGGACCGTCCCCCGCGCGGGGTCGTTCCACAGCGTCGGCAGACGCTGATACAGCCAGGCCGCCGCATCGTAATCCCCCACGTAAAAGGAGATATACGTGCGCGGGGCAACCTTCCCTTCGGGCTGGATAAACCCGGCCTTTTTCAGCGACGCGATTGTCGGCTTCGGCTGTTCATACCGGCGCTTCAGAGGGAAATGCGCGAAAACGGAAGCGTTCGCCATCGCGTTCAGTCCGAGTGCGTCGGCGTCCATATAGGCGTTGTAGCACGAAAGTATCGCCCCGTACTGCCACTCGGACGCGACATCACCGTGTTTGCCACCCGCGGTCACCGTGTATTTCCAGGCCCAGGGAACAAAGCCCCCGACATGGATCATCTTCTCGCCCCGCGTTTGGTCGTAGGCGGCGCGCAGGATAAGCGACAGCGTCTTGTAATCGGTCCCCAGCGGCTGCGTGGTGTCATCCTGGGGCGCTTCATCGTCCCACGGCGAGAGGTCGAAGAAGAACGCCTTCCGGGCGATAAAGTAGTCGTGGTTGGAGAGGCTGTGGCAGTTGGGCCGCGCCTTCTTCGGCTTCTGCAGCCACCACGCATCCAGGTAATAGGCGAGCCGGGTGGGATCACAGCGCCCGGTATCCAGGTAGCGGCGCTTCGCCCACAGATACGCATCGCACTTCGCACTCCCGGTCTCAGACCCGGTAAACAGCGCGGTGCCGTCCTCGTTCAAAAGCCTCAGCTTGACCGGAAGGCGCGGACCACGAACGACGAGACGGTCGTAGACCGAGCCGGGTGTCGGGTCGTAAGGGATGGGAAGCAGGTCTTCGCAGCCGGATGCCGTCGAGGCGACATTACTTGTCGCGGGGACGCTGCGGTCATACAGCACGACCCCTTTGATGCGGCTCCGAAACCGTGTCACGAGCGCCTCCAGGCTGCCGGCCGGTTCGAGGGGACGCGCCTCCAGCCACCCACCGGGGCCGCGCAGATGGTCCAGCCAGAACCGGTCGATCCATCCCGGTATTTTTGCATCATCCGAGACATAAGTCACATAAAGCTGGGCTTGTTTGCGGTTCACGATTCCCTGGAGAGCCGCGACCAGATGTACTTCCGCCCAATTATTGTTTTTTCCGGCGTCGGTCGTAAGATCGTACTCGTCCGTAGGCGTCAGATCGAACGTCACCAGCGTCTGTCGATCCGCGGCCTTCGCGTCTTCGGAGGCAAGAGCGGATATCACAACACCAAGCAAAGAGGCGAGCAGGACGGCTCGGGAAACAGACGGGGGACGATTGGTAACGGCTGTCATAAGAAAATATTACGCCTGCTCGCCCGGAAACGGTCGGTCGTACAGATGCCGCCGTGTCGGGGGCATTCCGGAGAAGCCTTTTTTCCCGTGCTTTGTCGCCACGATCTGATACAGCCGCAGCGGGCCATCCGCAAAGTTGAACGAGACGGCGGCAAGGTAGGCGACCCACATACGATAGCGCTCCCGACCTACCAGGGCAATCGCTTCGTCCTGCCGGGCGGACAGCCGTTCGCACCACTCGCGCGATGTCAGCCCGTAGTGCCAGCGCCATCCCTCAACATCGGCGATCTCGAAGCCCCCGGCCTCCATGCACTCCTGCACATGCCCGACATGGTCCAGTTCCGAGCCAGGAAAGATGTACTTGAGGATCAGCCGCTTCTCCGGCGTGATTTTGTTGAAATCCTTTTTATCTGCTTTGGCTTTTCGGGTAATACCGTGGTTCAGGAAGATTCCCCGGTCTCGAAGGAGATCGGCAACCTTGCGGCAGTAGGCGGGCAGATTCGCGATACCGACGTGCTCGAACATCCCGACGCTGGAAATCTTGTCATAGGTGCCGTCCACGAGCGTGTAATCGCGCAGTTCTACGGTCACCTTGTCTTCCAGACCGAGCCGCTTGATCTTTTCCTTCGCGAAGTCATGCTGCGTCTGCGACAGCGTGACCCCGTGCGCCTGTACGCCGTAGTTCTGGGCCGCATAGCAGATCAGCCCGCCCCAGCCACAGCCTATATCGAGCATCTTTTCGCCGGGTTCAAGGCGCAGTTTTCGGCAGATCATCTCCAGCTTGTTCCGTTGCGCCTGTTCCAGTGTGTTCCCCCAGTCCGTGTAGTACGCACAGGAATACTGCATCTCGGGGTCCAGAAAGAGCTGATAGAACTCGTTGGAGACATCGTAGTGGAACTGGATAAACGCCTTGTTGTCGCGGCGAGCGTTGTTGAGCCCGGTTTCATCGTCCGTATAGCCGTGCTTGAGATCGGGCTTGTCTTTGGGCGCGAAGAACAGCGTGGACGCTTCGCGCAGAAGCAGGGTCTTGTCCAGCTCCTTGGTGCGCAGGCGCGAGCTGCGCCGCGCGACCTCGCCGAACTCCATCAGGCTGCCGCCCTGGAAATCGATATCCCCCGAGGCGTAGTGAGTCAGCAGGGTTTCCAGCGAGGGCTTGCGCAGGATCGCGCCTAGCACACCGGGACCGCGCAGGGAGATAAAAAAGCGCGGATCGACGTCCTTTCCCATCGGGACCATGGTTCCGTCCCACAGGCGCACGGAAAAGTGGGCGTTGAGCTTATCCGCAATATGTTCCAGAATCCGTCGTGCGGCGACCAATCGTTTTTCGTCAGACAGGTGAGTGCTCCCGATCTTCGCATCGCGTCGGTGATGCGGTGTTCCCTTAAAAGTATACACCGAGGTCTGGGCGAAACGTTAGTTTCTGCTCAGGCCGTAGAAGGCATGAACACGGTCAATGTCGTCCTGATCATACTGCGGCAGACCATTGACCAGGGTTTCCTTTATCTCTATTTTCGTTATCCTCTCGAAAACCGTTTGCGCCGACATGGATACCGTCCACGCTGCATTTTCACTTCCTGCGGGATAAACAACCGTCCGGTCGGACAGAAGCGAGATAGCGTAGCGCAGTAAGGCTTTGTCGGCCAAATTGGGAAGGCGATCCAGCAATACAATACGCGCTCCCGGATTGGCATCGAAGATCGGCTGCAGTTGTGCTCGATCAATATGCCCGATTTCAAATTGAGTTAGCAAGGCTCCCACCTTGGCACGATCCCATTGCGCCGGTCGGTCTCGACCGAGCAGGTCTCCCCAGCCGTTCTCATTGAACAGACGATTCAGCAATCGGTGCGCCAGGGGATCCCTTTTATATATTGGCAAAACGCTCATTAGTCTGAGGGAACTACGAATGAGCGTCGGATACTTTTTCAGAACGGCTTCAAAGTGAGGAACGATCTGCTGGGCAGGAAGTCCCGCGAAAACTTTCCGCTCACAAAATAGGAGTGTATTCAGCGCATGCTCG
>JAZKEA010000263.1:6698-11717 GCA_040387315.1 Armatimonadota bacterium
TGAAAAACAAATTCGAGACGGTAAGGGGGTAGGGGGCGAAGGAAGAGCAGGGACTCCAGCGACTCGCCAGTGACCCTGGCAACCGCCCTCCGGACCTTCGGGTCTTTATCGAACCGGGCGGCAGCGAAATGGCTCAGCGCCTTGTCACCGTAGCGCTCTTGAATACTGGCTATCGAGATTATCTTGTCATTGGCTGCATCTTTCAGCGCCTGCTCTACCTCGGCGGGTGTTTGGGCAAACGACGCTGGCAGGGGGGCGAGTGCTCCTATTACCAATAGCGAACCAAGACTAAGAATAAATTTCAAGGAAGAACACAAACAGAAAAAAGGGTTTCGCACTAAAATCTCCCCATAAACGGGTTCCTGCGCAACGTTAGCGTCTCGGTAGCGTCGTAACGACGCTACAACAGATTTCTATTATGAGCCGAATCCGGTCAAATCACGCAACCTCTTCCGATTTTTTACGCAACGCTCTGTGTTCTCCTCAGACTCGCACGACGGGGCGACGTGACAGAACAGACTGATCTTCCCACTGCACACGACACTGCCCAAACCGCGCAGACAGGGGCTGTAAGTTTTCGCGCATTTTGTTTCCGGACCGCCCGATGAGCCCGCAGTGACGGTAAATCATGAACAGTGCAATTTCGCCCGTCTCCGTCCTTCCTGTCGAACCTGGAAGACGCGCCGTTTCCGATAGTATGATAGCGAAGACGATTTCAGGAAAGGCAGGGCGCAGCGCGAACCGTGGGTCGAGTGCAGAAATCCGCCGTTCCCGAAGAAGTGAGATGAGCACGAATAACCCGCTGGACGAGGCGCGGGAGATGGTGGAAAGCGTGTATCGCGCCGATTCACGCCGGGTCTTCGCCACACTGGTGCGTCTGCTTGGCGACTTCGAGGTCGCGGAGGACGCAACGCATGACGCCTTCGCGGCGGCGATGGAGCAGTGGCCCCGGGACGGCGTACCGACGAACCCACGCGCCTGGCTGGTCTCGGCGGGGCGCTTTCGCGCGATCGACGGCATTCGACGGGCGGCCCGTTTCGAGGCCGCTCTGCCGGTGCTCGCGGAACAGGTCGCGCCGACGATGCCGGAGGACTGGGCCGATGATGGGGTCGAGGATGACCGTCTTCGTCTAATCCTTACCTGCTGCCATCCCGCGCTCTCCCCCGAGGCTCGGCTCGCACTGACCCTGCGCGAGGTCTGCGGCCTGACGACCGAGGAGATCGCACGCGCCTTCCTGATCGCACCCGCGACGGTCGCGCAGCGCATCGTGCGGGCCAAGTCGAAGATCCGGGACGCCGGAATTCCTTACCAGGTGCCCTCGCCCGCCGATCTTCCGGAGCGACTGGAATCCGTTCTGCAGGTTATCTATCTCGTTTTCACGGAGGGCTATTCGGCCTCGTCGGGCGATTCGCTGACACGGACCGACCTATCGAACGAGGCGATTCGGCTCGCGCGGCTGCTTATGGAACTGCTGCCCGAACCCGAAGTCACCGGCCTTCTTGCCCTGATGCTCCTGACCGAATCGCGCCGAGTGGCACGAACGTCCGCCACTGGCAATCTGATTCTTCTCGAAGATCAGGACCGAACGCTCTGGAACCGCGCCCAAATAGTGGAAGGGCAGATGCTGGTAAAAGATGCGCTCATGACGCGGCGTTTCGGCCCCTACACGCTGCAGGCGACGATAGCCGCGGTCCACGCCGAAGCTCGGACTGCCGCCGCGACCGACTGGGCGCAGATTGTCGGGCTGTACGATGTCCTGCTGCAGATGACCCCGTCTCCGGTTGTGGCTCTGAACCGGGCCGTCGCCGTGGCAATGTCCATCGGGCTTTCTGAGGGCCTCGCTCTGGTAGACGGCATTCTTGATAACGGCGATCTGACCGAATATCACCTCGCCCACGCCACGCGGGCGGATCTCTGCCGCCGCCTCGGGCGAACCGATGCGGCGCGAGCCTCCTATCAGCGGGCTCTTGCGCTTGCGAAGCAGGAGCCGGAACGCCGGTTTCTCGAACGGCGGCTTTCTGAGCTGCCGAATTGAAATCGGCTGAAAAGATTCTGTTTTTCGGCCCGCTTTTGTCGATTTGGTGATTCCCGAAACGACTATGTAACGTAGACCAACTTTTACCATGCAGTGCAGGAAGTCAGTGGAATGAGAAAAATAATCGTTTCCGAGTTTGTGACCGTTGATGGCGTTATGGAGTCCCCGGAGAAGTGGTCTTGCTCTCTCTGGAGTGACGAAGCGGGGCAGTACAAGCACCAGGAGCTGTTCGCCGCGGACGCGCTCCTTTTGGGGCGGACGACCTACGAAGGATTCGCCGCGGCCTGGCCGACGATGACGGACGACGATGGATTTGCGGACCGCATGAACAGCCTCCCTAAGTATGTCGCGTCCACGACGCTGCGAGAAGCCATGTGGAACGCCGCTCCAATCCAAGGGGACTTTGTGGATGAGGTCCTCCGATTGAAGCAGGAACCGGGTCAGGATATTCTGGTCTTCGGCAGCGCGGACCTTGTTCACGCGCTGCGCCAGCAGAATCTGGTCGATGAATACCGGCTGATGGTCTTCCCCGTCGTGGCCGGGATCGGAAAACGGCTGTTTCAGGATGGCACCGACTCAGTTCCGCTTAAGCTGATCGATACACAAACGTTCAGCACCGGCGTCGTTGTTCTTACCTATCAAGCGGTATCGGCGTTCTGAATTCTCTGCGCCGCCGCGCCAGTAAAAAACAAAAAATTTCGTCGAAAACTGTCGATCACCGACAATCCCATTCGACTATTTAGTGAGGGAACGCAAATGAACTACATGCTGCTGATCTATCAGAACGAGGAAACCCCTAACGCGACCAAGATCCCCGACGATGGCGGCCGCCCGTGCGAGGGGCTGGTCGAACGGCTGGAAGCCAGCGGGCAGTATGTCGCGGCGGGAATTCTTCAGCCCACGACGTGCGCGACCAGTGTGCGTGTGCGCGATGGTCGCCGGATACTGACGGACGGACCGTTTGCCGAGACACGCGAACAGCTTGCCGGTTACCTCCTGATCGATGCCGCCAACCTCGACGAGGCGCTGGCGATCGCCGCCCAGCATCCCGTTGCTCGGACCGGAACGGTCGAGATCCGCCCGGTCAAAGAGATTCCGTTTCTGACACGCGTCAAACCTGCCGAGACGGCATAACGCCGCAAGAGTTGCCGAAGGCCCCCCTTCGGAATGCAAGGTAAGAAGGAAACATCAAAATGGTACTCGACACTTCCCTCAGGGCGACCCACAACACCGATCGGCGCGAGAATGCTTTTGCCCGCCATCTGCCCACGGCCGGGCGGCTTCTGTTGGGCCTTCTCTTCACCGTTTTCGGCTTCTTCGGACTGCTGACGTACTTCCGGCTGGTGCCGCAGCCGGAAGCGGCGATCCCCCCTGGAGCGGCGGCCTTCGCCGCCGCGCTGGAAAAGACCGGCTACATGGTGCCACTCTCCAGCGGGACCGAACTGATCGTTGGCGTGCTTCTGCTGGCAAACCGGTTCGTTCCTCTGGCACTGGCGCTTATCGCCCCGGTGATCGTGAACATCTTTCTCTTTCACGCCTTTCTCGCACCTTCGGGAATGACCATACCGGTCATTATCGCCGTGCTGGAAATCTATCTCGCCTGGGCCTATCGGGACAGTTTCCGTGCGATGCTCGCCGCGAAGGCGGTACCCGTTCGACCCGGCAACCAATGATGACTAAACATAACTTCTACCAGGAGGCAGACAGTGACAACTACTGAGACAATACCTTCCACCGCAGACTTTGCGGCAGCACCCGCTCGTTTCGAGACCGGAAACGGCATGACGCTCGCCGGTTTCCAGCAGCGCTACTCTTTCGAGAATGCCTCTGAGATCCCGGCGCTGTGGGCACGATTCGGACCGCTCATCGATACGGTTCCCGCCATGGTGGGAACCATCGCGTATGGCGTCGTTCATGAGGAGTCCGAGGGCAGCATTGATTACCTCGCTGGCGTAGAGGTCTCCGAGACTGACGCGTTGTCATCCGAATACACGACGCTCGCAATTCCCGCCCAGCGCTATGCGGTCTTCGCGCATCCCGGACATATTTCGACTCTCTGCCAGACGGTTGACGCCGCGTTTTCGAAATGGCTGCCGTCCTCTGGGTTTGAGGCGACCGCCAACCCGGATTTCTTCGAGCGATACGGCGACGGATACGACCCGGAAACCGGAACCGGCGACATCGAAATCTGGGTCCCCATCAGAGGATAAAAGGATAGCGAGGCTCATACCATGACACTGACAGAGATTGCTAAACCCGCCACGGTTTCACGCGACGAATGGCTTGCCGAGCGGCTGACGCTCCTGACGCTGGAGAAGGAGCTGACGAAACAGTACGACCGTGTCTCCGCGCTAAGGCGACGGCTCCCGATGGTACAGCTCGAAAAAGAATATGTCTTCGACACGCCCGACGGACGCCAGACGCTCGCGGAACTGTTCAACGGAAAGCGGCAGCTCATCGTGTACCACTTTATGTTCGATCCGGACTGGACCGAAGGCTGCTCGGGCTGTACGGGACTGGTGGATGCCATCGGGGATCTATCGCTTCTGGAGGAGCGCGACACGACGTTTACGCTGGTCTCACGCGCACCGATTGCGAAATTGGAGGCGTACAAAGGAAGCAAGGGCTGGAGCCAGCGCTGGGCGTCGTCGTTCGGCAGTGATTTTAACTACGACTTCGAGGTGACGCTGGACAAGTCGGTCACCCCACCGGTCTATAACTTCCGCCCGGAACCCGATGTCTCCGGCGAGGAGCACGGCATGAGTGTCTTCTTCCGGGATGGTGATACCGTCTTTCACACCTACTCTGCGTATGCTCGCGGTACCGAGAGCCTGACCGATGCCTACCGCCTTCTCGATCTAACACCCTATGGGCGTCAGGAGGACTTCGAGGACTCTCCGCCCGGATGGCCCCAGAAACCGACCTACGGGTAGGCAAGGGCATCTATCCCATGCTTTAGATCCGGTCGTTTAATGTCCAGTCTG
>JAZKEA010000263.1:11727-13482 GCA_040387315.1 Armatimonadota bacterium
CCCCGCCAGGCTCCCCTCTGGGGCGCGTAATCCTGGCCCCCCATCCCCCATAAATGGGGGTGTCAATGCAAAATGCCGGCGTTCCAAACGCTGGTTTCGTCGAATCTGACGGTCCCCGGTCTCCCATCGTATCGCGCCCCGGAGGGGAGCCTGGCCGAAGGCCGTCCAGACCGGGCATTCCACGCCCGGACATGAACCAGGCAGGAAAAAAGGACGGCGGCCCCGTATGAGAACAGCATGACCTGCTTCCTGTGCCGCCTCCGCCTTCTTGCCGCCTTCGTCGCCTCTCTTCTTCTTTTCACTCATCCCGCGCTCGCTTCGCCAGGGGGAGAGCGGGAACATTTCGAAGCGGAATGGGCCATGACGCTGCCGCCGGTCGGGCCCGGCTACGGCGTCGCTCTGCTGCCGGAGAAGGCGAGCCCGCCGATTGCAGACTGGGTCGAACCCAACGCGCCCGGTGTTCTCGCCATCGGCTTTGACACGGAGAATATTCGCCCCTGGGGAAGCAATCGAAACCGCTGGTTTAACGCGCAGGGAAACTACTATGACCGTCCGCAGCGCGAGGTATCCGTCCACTGGAACGGTCGGGAGATAGCGAATCGCCTCTCCCCCGTCTCGCTTACCGCGCCTCGGGGCAATGCCGTTCGCCTCAAGGTCAATTATGTGCCCGGTGGGGCCGAATTGACCCTCGCCGTGGACGGTGCCGCCGTCTATGACAAATTTTTTGTCGCCGAGGCGGTTCCTTATCGCGGCACGCTCACGTTCGGGAACGCGCAGCCGACCGAAACACACTCCCAATGGAGTGGGCGTCGCTTTACCGGTGTCGCACCCGTCCGCGTGACCGCCCTGGACAAAGCGCTCAATGATGCCAAACATCACCGGGCCGCGAGTGACGCGGCCTTTCCCCAGGATAACAACGGTATCGGTCGGGTCATCTGCACCCTGACCCTTGGCCCGACGCCTGATGGTCTGGACCCGTGGGACCGATTGGGGCATATCTGGATCTATGACGAATCCGGCGAGGCGTACGAGGTAATCCGCTATATAACGCCTTACCGTAAAGGCTGGGAGTGGAAGGTGGATGTCACGGACCTGCTGCCGCTTCTGAAAGGACGCCGCCGAGTCGAAGTCGATTGTGAGACCTATGCCCAGGGCTGGCTGGTCAGCGTTCAGTTCGACTTTTACCCCGGCAAGCTGGAACTGGTCCCCTACCGGGTGGTCAATCTATGGAACGGATTCTACGATGTCGGGAACTGGGACAAAACCTTCGCGGATGCCGTTCAGCCGAAGACGGTGGCGACGGACGCGGAAACCATCGGGGCGCGAACCCGTGTCACGGTCACCGGGCATGGGCAAAATGAGGATGATTTAGGGGAGTTCGCGCCGTTGTGGCGTCGAGTCCATGCGGGCGTGCGAACCTGGGAAAATACCCTCTGGCGGACCGATGTCTACCTGAACCCCTGCCGACCGCAGGGCGGCACCTGGAAGTTCGACCGGGCCGGATGGGCTCCCGGCGAGGTCGTTCTTCCCTGGGAGATTGACCTCACGCCGGTACTGAAGCCCGGTCAGCCGCTCGGGATTTCGTACGAGCTGCAGCCCTACCGAAAGAAAACAGAGAAATCACCGGCCGCGAGGCACTCCTTCAGTTCGCAGCTGATTCTGTACAGAAAGCCGAAAGGACAACCGTGATACCGTTTCGGTACTCGTCGAGGCTCATCAGGCCCAGGACCGTATAATCAGTGAATATTCCCTGCA
>JAZKEA010000264.1:0-4229 GCA_040387315.1 Armatimonadota bacterium
GAGCGCGCCCTGGAGCTGGTCGCGTGAGGCGCCTGCTGCTGTCCCTCCTGTGCGGTGCCGGGTACGTCGCCTTCAGCCTGGACTCACCGATCTTTCCGGCCGTAATTCTGATTGCCCTTGCGGGAGCGATTCTGCTGTGGACAAATCCGAAGGTTTCGTTATACATCGTCCTGGCAGCTACCTGCCTTTTTGAAATGGCACGTGTGCCCTACAGTGATTCCCTGACGGACCAGGTACCGTTTTTCTGGAATATCAACACCATCATCCAAACCTATGCTCACGCCAACTTCAAGGCAATTCCCCTGAACCTGCTGGAGGTTATACTGCTGGTCGCCGGAGGCGCATCGCTGCTGAGAGCTGTCGTCCTGAACCAGATGAATATTCGCGTTGGTCCTCTTTTTCTGCCTATCTTTGTCTATCTCTGTTTCGTATCCTTGGCCTGGTTTAATGGCATGGTTACGGGCGGAGATTTCAAGCTATCGCTTCAGGAAGTACGAGCGCAATTTTACCTGCTGTTCGCGTACCTGATGGCGATTAACATCGTAAAAACCCCACAGCAGACGCTACGCGTGATTTGGATTACCGTACTCTGTGTTGGCTTGAAGGGAATTCTATACACCTTCCGTCGCTACGTGACCATCGCCGGAATGCCGCTTCCGGACCAGGGAGTCGGCTCCCATGAGGAGGCCTTTTTCTTCGATGCATTTGCGGTCCTCTTGGCAACCCTCATTCTCTGCGGCGAGCAGGGACGACTGCAGCGCCTTATGTGGTTCCTGCTGCCGCTCGTCGTTCTGGGCAACCTTGCCACCAATCGACGCGCCGCCACCGCCGCGATGGTTGTAGTCGTTCCCATAATGCTGATGGCTGCCTTCCGCGCTCTACCGGAGCGTCGTAAATTGGTGGTTATCTTCGGCGCGATCCTCAGTGTCGGTTTCTCGATCTATTACCCTGCCTTCAAGAACAGCCAGAGTGCAATCGCGCAGCCTGCCCGCGCTATCAAATCGAATTTTCAGCCGGACGAACGTGATGCCTCCTCGAACCTTTACCGGGACGCGGAAAATGCCAATATTATGGCGACACTCCGTCTCAACCCCGTACTGGGATACGGTTATGGCAAGCGGATGCTGCACGCTGTCCCTATCGCCGACATCAGCCAGCAGTATGAGTGGTGGGACCTCCTCCCGCACAACCAGATCCTGTGGGTGTGGATGCGGACTGGAAGCCTAGGCTTCGTTGCGTTCTGGATGATGATCAGCAGCATTCTCATCTTCATCTGCCGTGTTCTTCGCTCACGCGACGCCTCCAACCTTGCTAAGGCTGTCGGGATTTTTACAATCTTAATCGTCGCGATGCTGATGATCTTTGGTCTGCTGGACCTGCAAATCTCGAATTTTCGCGACATGCTGTTCGTCGGCTTCTGGATTGGGATCGCTGCCGGACTGCCGGAATGGAAAAGAAACGGAGAAACGGAAGATACGGAAGAGACCCCAGCCCATTTGTCACGCGTAATCCCAAGCGCTCCAATCGCCGCCACTTCGGGGGGCCTTCATCAATGAGCAATGCGCGATTAGTATCACGCAATTTTGCGGCATCCTTTATAACTCAGTTAATCTCGTGGGGCCTTACTTTCATGGTCACCCTGTATTTACCGAGCTATGCAGGTGCCCGTGGCATGGGGTCCCTTGCTGTCGCGGGTGCGTTTGTCGCCATATTCGGCGTCTTGGCATCGCTGGGCACTTCCTCCGTATTAATCAAGGAGATCGCCCGAGACCGAACACGCGCAGGCGAACTGCTCTGTAGCGCGCTCTTCATCCGGATACCACTTTCCCTGCTTTTGGGGGTGGTGGCGTACATAATTGCCTGCATCCTCGACTACTCCTCTGAGATGCGCCTTTATATCCTCGTGGCTCTCCTGGGAATGCTCTTTGCGGCGATAAATGATGCTCTCGGCGCGGTTTTGCAGGGTATGGAGAATCTGACCCGTCAGGGACTCGGTGTTTTAGCGGATAAATTATTGTTGAGCGCTTTGATAATCGTTCTTATCAAGCTCAAGCAGCCTTTGTGGACCATCGCCGCAGTTGGTATTGTGACCGCTTGCGTCTCGATTACCGTTAACCTGTACAGTCTCCGTTCCATCCTGCCGACACTGGCAAAATGGCCCGGCTTAGCCCAGGTGCGCTATCTTGTCACCGCGGGTGTTGCTTTTATTGGAATAAGCATCTTTACGACCCTTTATGGGCAGGCTGATCCTCTGATTTTAAGCGCACTCACGAACGAACAAACCGTGGGATGGTACGCCGTGGCGGCTCGCCTGGTTGGAACTACCCTATTTGTTCCTGCCGCGGTGAATGCTGCTTTGCTTCCTACATTAGCGCGGCTTTACACCGATAATAGAGCGCAGTTTAAGACCATCGCGCAGCAGATGCTGACAGTCATTATGCTTGTGGGAATGCCTGTCGCGGTTCTTCTTATAGTCGTGCCACATCGCCTGCTGGAGCTGCTGCACTATCCATCAGAATTCGCAGGCGCTATTCCGGTCCTTCGAATCGGCGGTGTGTCCGCATTCCTTTACTACATGACCGTTATTTTCGGCTCGGTTGTGATCGCTTCGGATCGTCAGGCGAGAATGCTGGTAGTTTTTGCAAAATCCTGTCTCGTCGGCATCCCCCTGTGCTTTCTTTTGACTCACATTGGCCATCGGTACTTTCATAATGGTGCTCTCGGCGCTATGCTAGGTGATGTCTTAGTCGAGCTTTATTTGGTGTTTGCTTTCATTAATGTCGTCAAGGAATACATCTCGATCCGCAGCACTCTTCTGACGTTTGTCAAGCTGGTCGTCGCCGCCATTCCTTTGGCGCTGCTGCTCTTATTCGCAACATCGACGAGGAATCTCGCGGGTCCTTTGGGGGTGCTGTGGGCTTTAATCCCCGGCCTGGTTCTGTATCTCGCAGGATGCTTCTGGCTCCGCTGCTTTGACCCGGCTTTTTTTCGGATTTATCGTACTATGCTGCAACGCGCGTGAAGGGTACCGTCGTCATGGGAGAGTATCGAGACCGAGACCGGGTGAGCCGTCTGCCCTGCGCTGCACAGTTCTGCGTCGTTCAGGAGAGAACCGTATGAGTCGGCTGGTTCACGCGTTTCGTGAGGAGATGTCGGCAATCGTTCTTCCCTGGAGAATTTTGCTCCTGCAGCCGATCATCTCCACACTTCCCTATATGATGCTGCTGCGAACACGAACCTGGCTCTATCGTCTCAGCGGTCTTCGCATTGGACAAGGGACGGTTATTCTGGGTACTCTGCGTCTTTGGGGAAAGAATACATTGACCGTAGGACGTTACTGTACGATTAATACACCGTGCGCTATCAACTTGGACGCGGACGTTGTCCTGGGCGATAATGTGTACATCGGCAACGATGTATTAATCCTGACGGTAACGCATCAAGTCGGAAACCAGTATTGCAGAGCGGGGACCGCTGAAGCCTATCCAGTCCGTATCGAAGATGGCGTCTGGATCGCCGCACGGGCCACCATTCTTCCCGGTATTACGATTGGAGCAGGCAGTATAGTCGCTGCAGGGGCGATGGTGACGAAAAATGTCCCTCCTCATACGTTAGTCGCGGGGGTGCCTGCCGTACCCCGCCGCAGCCTTCCCATCGAGGAAGAAATTTCTGTCAGGCCATTATTATGACATCGCGCCCCGCCTTGTTTCTCGGTGGTTTCGAGTCGCCGGAGCTAAAAGGTAAGATCAGTGATGGTCGGCATCCGCGTGTCGAGTACACCTACCTGATGGACCAATTCGACATGAATCTCTTCAGCTTCGCCGATGTTAACCAGCTTGCGCGGGGGCCGCTGTCCCCGCTGCAAGTGGCGGTGCGGCGTCTCAGCCCCTACTGGGGGCTTGGCGTTCTGGGGCGAGCGGGACGCTCTATCGGCTCCGTCATCCTTGCGACCGGGGAAGACATCGGCCTTCCCCTCGCCCTGCTTCAGCGCCTCACGGGCGGCCGCCGGGAAATCGCGATCATCACCCACGGCTCCTATCTCAAATCACCCAAATTCCGCCGAATCGCCCAGATTCTCCGGTCCAGCTCCTGCCTGCGATTTCTGTGCCTTTCCGAAAGCCTGCGTCGTCAGCTGATCGAGGAGTACAGATTTCCCGAGCGGCAGGTTTACAACGTCGGTTACGGCGTGGACACGAAATATTTTGCGCCGGATACGGAAACGGAGACGC
>JAZKEA010000264.1:4262-6376 GCA_040387315.1 Armatimonadota bacterium
ATCGCCGCGGCGGGAATGGCAAAACGAGATTACAAAACGCTCGTCGGTGCGGTGGACGGTCTGGATGTCTCCGTCAAGATCGCCGCGGACAGCGCCTGGTTCCGCTCCGGGCTCAACATTGACTCGGTCAACATTCCGCCAAATGTGGAGGTTCGTTCCTACGGCGATTATCCGGGTCTCCGGAAGCTGTATGCGGAATCCGCGTTTGTGGTGGTGCCCTTGCAGGAGTCCGTCCATGCCTGCGGCTACGCCGTTATCGCGGAAGCGATGGCGATGGGCAAGCCCGTCATTACAACGTATATAACCGGTCACAGTGATTATATTGTGGAGGGCGAGACCGGCTTTTACGTCCCCCATGAAGATCGCGATGCCCTCCGGGACCGAATATCCTATCTGCTGGAAAACCCGGATGTGGCGCGTACCATGGGACTGAAAGCACGGTCGCTGATGGAGTCTGAATTCACGCTGGAACAGTATTCCGAAAAGATCGCCGCCGCCGCCGGTCTGACAAACACGGCGGATAGGAGCATATCACGGTAAATGACGAGCGGAAATCCAGGGTCACTTGGCCGGCGTTTGCGGGACGAGCTACGCGGGGCGCGGGCGCGACTGCGTCCCCGTTTAGGGTTCTGGTCCGGACTCGCGCGAATCCTTCCGGAGCTGTCGTTCGGGTCTGTGCGCACGGAATTATACCGCCGGGCCGGATGCCGGATCGGGGCACAGTCCGCGTTGCTTGGTTCGCTCCAGATTGTCGGTGACGGTGACATTGCGAGCCGACTCCAAATCGGGGAAGGATGTCTTATCGCAACAAAAGTGACCGTTGGGCTGGATGGCGAGATCGTCTTGGGACGCAATGTTTCCATCGGTCCTGGCGTGACTCTTTATACCGCGACACACAGCATCGGCTTTGGATCACGGCGAATGAATTACGCGATCATAGTGAAGCCGATCCACGTCGGCGACGGCGTCTGGATAGGGATGAACTGCCTGATTCTGCCCGGCGTGACTATTGGAGCAGGCAGCGTGATCGCGGCGGGCTCTGTCGTTTCGGAGGATGTTGAACCAAATTCACTCGTCGCCGGGAATCCGGCACAGTTCGTGCAGAAACTCCCGTTTGGAAACCGGTAGAGCGTCCGCAGAGAAAATAAAGTGGCTGTTCAAAAGTTCAGACGACGATGGTGACCTCGGAGACGGGACTGGTGGCAGTCGGACTGGATGTCGAGGCAGTCGCGCACTTTCGGGAACGACCATGTACGGACCCGGAAAACGAGGCGTGGTACCGGCTGATCTTCACCCCTGCCGAGATCGAACGCTGTGGCGCAAAATCAGAGGATAAAGGTACCGCACGTCAGTCGGAACGAACCGCACAACGCTTTACCGCCTGTTTCGCGGGCAAGGAGGCGACGGTCAAAGCACTTTCGTCGAGCGGCATTGCAGGCGTTCGCGTTCCCCAGGTAGAAATAACCGACCGGGAGAGCGGAAACACCGGGGATTATCGGGTACGCCTGGTATCACGTCGTGGTGAGACACCGCCGGAACTTCCGGGAATGACACTGCGGCTCAGCATTACAGCGACTTCGGATGTCGCAATGGCAACCTGTTTTTTGTCCCGTGAGATAGATATGACGACGGTTGATCCAGAATAGAGGACGCATGGTTTTGGCAGAGTACAGAAAATTTGACAGGCAGGTAAAGAGTCTGTGAATGTTACCAATCATGACGGGCGCGTCGCCGAATGGGAGGTGCTGCGCGAGCGTCTCGCCGTCACACCGACCCCCGGCGCCTTTGCCGCCGCCTCCCGCCAGTGGGAAGCCTGGCAGGACGCGCCGCTTCCCGGCAGGCGTGTTGTCCGTATCGCCCTCGTCGGTACGGGTACTCTTGCCCCACTCGGAGCCTACCTGCGTGTCCTCTGCGCACAGGCCGGGCTTCACCCTGTGGTCTCGGTCGGCGAGTTCGACCAGTGGAACCAGGAAATGCTGACGTCCGACAGCGCTCTGTACGCTGCCGCCCCCGACATTATGTTTTGCGTGCTCGATCCCCAAACGCTCTTTCCGCGCAGCGCCGGACTGCGGAAACCGGAATCGCCGGAGGCTGTCGAGGACGAATCGCGACGG
>JAZKEA010000265.1:0-4042 GCA_040387315.1 Armatimonadota bacterium
ACGCTCTGCTCGCCTCACCCTGGGATAACATCGCCTCGGTCGTCGCACGAGCCGAAGTCCTTTCAACCGAGATTTTTACCGAAAACGGTCTCGCCACCGCCCAGGCCGCAACGCGGGTACGAAACATTCTTCGTAGTGTTAAAGAGCCCGTTTCTGCCGATCTTCCTTCAGGAGACGTGTTGACAACCGCCGAGGAGAAGACGCTTCTCTCGTTCTTGGACACCGTCACGCCCGAGGCGGAAAACGCCTTTGAGGCGGGAGATTACGCCGACGCTTTTGCCACCCTCGCCGCGCTTTCGGAACCGGTCAACCGGTTCTTTGATGGCGTTCTGGTTATGGCAGAAGACCCTGCTGTTCGTCAGGCGCGCTTGAGCCTGCTCTCCGCCGCTGACCGTCTCTATCTCCGGCTTGCAGATTTTTCGAAGCTGATCCTGGAATGAGCATCGGCCTTTTCCTGACCTTTGAGGGGCCGGATGGGGCCGGTAAAACGACCCAGATCTCCCGTCTCGCGGAGCGTTTGGTATCCCAGGGTTACACCGTGACTCGTACCAGGGAACCGGGCGGTGACAGGGTCGGGGAAAAGGTGCGCGATCTTCTGCTCCACGGTGATGTGTCTCCCGAGGCGGAGCTTCTGCTCTTTGCCGCCGCTAGGGCGCAGAATGTCGAGGCGGTAGTTCGTCCGGCTCTGACTGCAGGCAATATCGTTCTCTGCGACCGTTTTACCGATTCGACTATTGCGTATCAAGGCTATGGGCGTGGTCTGCCGCTGGAGCTTATTGGTCAGCTAAACACCTTCGCGACACGGGGTCTAATACCTGATCGGACTTTCCTGCTGGATCTGCCGCCTGCTGAGGGCCTGATGCGTCAGCGGGCGGGCGATCAGGATCGTCTGGACCGGGAGGCGCTGTCCTTTCACGAACGGGTTCGCACCGGATTTCTGGATACGGCGAAGGCAGAGCCGAAACGTATCACCGTTCTGGATGCACGACAGCCCGTCGCGCAAATCTCGGAACGGCTCTGGGCGATTGTCGCACCCCTTCTCCCAGCGCTGCCGACGGTGACATGACACCGCGCCGACTGCCGGTTGGTCCCACGCTCGCCGTGCTTGCCCTGCTGCTGCTGGCTGTCCTGGTGCTTGCCGCGTCGCTCGGTGAGGTCGCCCTGCCCCCTGCCTCAGTGGCGCGCGCGGTTCTCCACCGGGCGTTCTCGTTTGTTCCTGACGCGGATGAACTGACGACCGGGATTGTCTGGGATCTGCGTCTGCCAAGGGTACTGCTCGCCGCACTGGTGGGAGCGACGCTTTCCATTGCGGGTGTCTCGCTGCAGGGACTTCTAGGAAATCCGCTGGCGGACCCGTATACTATCGGGGTTTCCTCGGGTGCGTCTGTCGGTGCGGGGGCAGCGATACTGCTGGGACTTGGAGCCGCTTGGGGAGGGCTGGCGCTCCCGTTGATGGCGTTCGGCGCGGCGCTTTTGACGATGCTGCTGGTGTTCTCCCTGGCGCGTGTGGGGGGAACGCTGCACACGGCAAGTTTTCTGCTGGCGGGCATTATCGCGGGCTCTTTCCTGTGGGCGGTGATGACCCTGCTGCTGTCGCTGGCACAGCAGGAGCAGCGCACTATCCTGAACTGGCTTATGGGACGGTTTACCGACGCGGACTGGCCTAAAGTTGCCCTGCTTGCCCCCCTAACCGTGCTGGGGACAGTGCTGTTTATGGTTTGCGGACGGGGACTTGACGCTTTCTCGTTTGGCGAAGATACCGCTCTTTCGGTCGGGGTAGAAGTAGAGCGTTTTAAGGCAGGTATACTTGCGCTGGCGGCGCTTTTGACCGCGGTTTCCGTATCGGTTTCCGGAATCATCGGATTTGTCGGACTGGTAGTGCCGCATCTGGCGCGAGGCATCGTGGGGCCGCCGCATCGCACCCTGGTTCCGGTTGCCGCCCTCCTGGGCGCGACGCTTACGGTTCTGGCGGATCTTCTTGCCCGTGTGATTTTGCGGGGGCAGGAGATTCCCGTCGGTGTTGTTACGGCGCTTATCGGCGCCCCTTTCTTTTGTCTGCTGCTTCGCCGTCAAATGGGGCGATAAATGAGGAGTGGGAGAACGATCGAATGCCTAAAATTGAAAAAGTGACGATTCACTACAGCGAGAAACGGACCGCTTCGTATCAGTCCGTGGAACACGGGCTGTCGCTTGAGGTTTCGCTAAACGAGGGGGAGTCGCCCAAATCTGTCACTGACAAATACACCCCGATTCTCCGGGACATGGTGACAGCCGTCACACAGGCGGAGATTGAGCGGCTTGCCGCCGAGTCTCAGGACACGAAGCGCTAGTCTGTCTGCGTTCGAATCAGTTCGCCGTCGCGTTTACGAGGGGCTGAACGCCCCTCGCTGTGCGCATGAAACCCGACTCTTACGCAGTTCCGCTCTTATCGTTGTCCAGGCCAGGCAGGTGGCCGATCTGCCAGCCTGCGTTATTCAGGAAGTCCGCGACAGCGGTTCCGGGTGGAACAAGCTCGTCCAAGGCATCCAGCAGGCTTTGCGGAAGCTCGACGGTGGCGGCGGGGAGCAGGTCCTGAAACTGTTCCAGGGTCCGCGGGCCGATAATCGGCGCGGTAACCAGAGACTGCTGACGTACCCAGGCAACGGCGGCGACGGACGGCGAGTACCCATGCTCCTGTGCCAGCTGTACAAAGGCCAGAGAGACATCCGCGGCGCTCCGGTTGATGCGCTGACGCCACATGGCGTTCCGTTCCATACGCGCGCCTTTTGGCAGATTGTCGGGCGAAACCTGTCCGTATTTCCCGGTAAGCTGACCGCCTGCCAGCGGCGACCAGACTATCAGGCCCCAACCCGCCTGAGTTAAGAACCCGGCACGGTCGTTCTCAATGCGCCGGTCAAGCAGGTTATAGGGCGCCTGCTCGCAAACCGGACCGACCCAGTGGTTTGTTTTTGCTCGCCATTCGGCATCCGCCATCTGCCAGCTTGCAAACGTGCTGGTGCCGTAGTAGCGGATCTTTCCCTCGCACACCAGAGTGTCAAGCGTCTCCAGAGTTTCATCTAGGGGCACCGTCGGGTCGTAGCGGTGCATCTGGTAAAGATCGATGTAATCGGTCTGAAGACGCCGCAAGCTCTCCTCAACCGCATGGCGGATATGGCGCCGGGAGAGCCCGCGATCATTGGGTCCTGGCCCCATCGCGCCGTTTACCTTGGTCGCCAATACGATCTCATCACGAAAACCGAACTTGGCGAACGCCTTGCCCAGGATCTCTTCGCTACGTCCCGCCCCATAGACATTGGCGGTGTCCCAGAAGGTGACGCCAGTCTCGTGCGCCTGACGCATAATTTCCAGGGAGTCATCCTCGCTCGTGGATTCTCCGAAGTTCATACAGCCGAGACAGAGGACACTTACCTTCAGGCCGGATCTGCCAAGCGGCACGCTGGGAACGGTAGTCACTTTTTCATTTCTCCGATAGCTATGCTTTGTTTGCGTGGGCATGGTTACGCAGGCCCACCATAATACACGGCCCGCCATGGACGACACGGATACCTGCCGCTTCCGCTTTTGCAACGGCAGCCGCGGATTCCGCGCCGGGCTGTATCCACAGGTTTTTGATCCCGCCTATTCTCAGTTCATCCACGAGTTTCTCAGTCAGCGCAGGAGGAATCACGGCGACAACGACCTCCGGCACCTCCGGAAGCGCGGCGACGGACGGGTAGCACGTATCCCCATCAATGACCGTTGCGCGTGGGTTGATCGGATACGCGGTCTTGCCGGATCGCTTCAGCTCCCTGTAGCACTTGTAACCAAATTTCTCGGGGTTCGTCGATGCGCCCGCGACCGCGAAGGAACGGGCCGCCAGCATCGTGTCAATTGCTTCGTTCATGACTTTCTCCTCACTCTCTTGTACCCGGTTACAGCGCCAAAAAGAGAGCCCCGGCGGAATTCATTCCGCCGGGGCTGAGGACTGCAAGACGTGTCTACCTGGGCTTAATAGCGGTAAGTATCTGCCTTGTACGGTCCCTGCTTATCAACGCCGATATAA
>JAZKEA010000266.1:0-4035 GCA_040387315.1 Armatimonadota bacterium
GGATACGCCGATGCGGCAGCTGGCGCGCGAGCTGGTTTCCGGCGCGGCACCTGTAGTACCCGGCGCGGCCGAAGAGGGAAGCGTGACCAGTGTGAGCCGGATCGATGCTACCGACTGCCTGGTCCGCCATACCAAGATCGTGCGGATCGTGTTCGGCGGTCCGAGCACGCCGTCGCTGCACCGGCGGACGATTCGCTGTGAGTGCGGGGAGAAGATCGCGGGTAAGCGGGTGTTGCTGCTCGATGACATCGCCAAGAGCGGTCAGTCGCTTCTTGCCTGCCGGGCTATGCTGTACGAGGCCGGGGCCTCTTTTGTCCAGGCGGCGGCGCTCGGGCGGGTGATTGGCGGCGAAACGATCACGCCGCCAATGTCTGTTGAGTCTGTTGAGAAGTAGCTTTGATTGCGTCAGACAGCGTCCGCGTAAAGCTTGGGGCGTCTTCGGGGAGGTTTGGCGAAAAAATCGTACGGTAAGGACTTTTTGCCTTTGTGAAGCGGGGCAAGATGAGGAGTACCCTCCATTTAGCCTGCTGTGAAGTCGGTAGCCAACAGAGATAATCCTGATCCGCTGCTCCAACCCGACGCAGAGGCACTTCAGCGCCAAAATAAGAGGGTAGAAACCTAAACGTACGATTTTTCCGTTTCGTGAGCGGGGGCCTGGTGGCTTCTCGGCATCCCCAGTACCATCTTAATCACAGGAAAATACTATGTCAGACACCCCTATCGAAATCGCAAACACTTTTTTTGGGCACTGGAACGCGAATCGAATTGACGAGGCTTTGTCTATGTTGTCCGAGGACGTACTATACGACAACGTCCCCTTCCCCAACATCGTGGGACGTGAAAACGTCCGTAAGTTCCACCGCGACTTCGGTGTCGGTACGGCTTTTAAGGTCGATTGGCAGGTCACCCACATCGCCGCGTCGGGAAATGTTGTTCTCAATGAACGGGTCGACATATTTATTCACGAGAGCGGTGGGAAAATCACTCTTCCCGTCATGGGAACAATCACGATAGAAAACGGCATGATTACTGTTTGGCGCGACTACTTTGATCCGTCTGATTTTGATAGGCAAGTGAATCAAATTAAGCGATAACCGGTTTTCCCCAAAGCGATCCGGGGATACGATTCGACGGTTCGCGGCTCGTGCGGACCGCCTCGCAGCCAGTTGGTATCTGCAAGCCGCAACGGCCTGGTTATTCGGTCCCTGTTTGATTGTGTCAGACAACGTTCGTGACAGAGTGCGGATCTACCGCATTTGCCCGGCCTGTCGGGCAATGCTCTACGAAGCAGGAGCCTGCGTTGTCCAGGCAGCGGCCCTGGGACGAGTTATCGGCGGTGAAGTGACCCTGAAGTGATCAGTGAGCCAGTTATATTCTCACGGACACGGTGTCCAAGACACGTCTTGCCTTACATCACCTTGAAGACAAAGCCGGAGGCGGTTCCGTCTCGACCCCCTTGCGCTGCAGCGAACAGGTAAGTGGGTCGGCTGTTCCGCAAAAGCACCTGCGGGCGCTCGAGACGACCATACCGTTTCAGATGCGGCGGCGCGGGCGGCTCGTCTACATAATGGGAGAGGGGCAGGTACGCGATCTTCGGAGCACTCCACGTCTTGCCGTCCTCGGACTCCAGGTACAGCCCAACATCGTGGCTGAAGTGCCCCATATCCCGCGCGATCATCCGGAACTTCCCCAACTTGCCCGCCTGCCCCGCCTCGTGCCACACAAACGCATCCTCCAGCTGTGCATTATCGCCGCTTTGTGAGGATTGAGAAAAATCGATCACGGGGTTGCCGTCATACTTGTGGTAGGGGCCATCCCACGCCTCCGCTATTGCCAGACCGTACTTGCGGTTGCCCCGGATCGTGGGATGCGAGGAGTCATAGTAGTCCTGGGAGTTCCACGACTTGTAGTAAAGATAGTGGCGGCTACCCGGAGCATGCACAAAGGAGGCGTTTGTGGTGCAGTGGTCATCCCAGGCGTCCTCGCTCCCCGGCTCAAGCAGCGGCTTGTCGGGACGCGTCCAGGGCCCATAGAGAGAGTCCGACACTGCTAACCCGATCCGCTTGGTGTCCGTCTTCCCGTTGGCGTTGCCGGTGTAGAAGAGGGCGTAGCGGTCCCCAATCTTCTGGATGTGAGGGTTGTGGCACGTCGTGCCGTCCCAGAAGCCTTCGCCGTTTGGTGCCAGAGGCGTGTCCACCAACTCGAACGGTGACTCGGGGGTCTCCGCTACCGCATGGGCGATCTCGGAGCTGTTGATCCAGCCGCCCATGCCGCGGGCGGCAGGCCACCGCGAAAAGAACACGTGGATGGTACCATCTCGATCTTCGATCGGGCTGATGCACCAGATATACCAATCTTCCATCTCAAGAAGGCGACCGACGGGATGAAGCCGCCGGCAGAAGTCAGAGATGGCGCTCTCCCCATAACCACTTTTGGTTCGGTGCATCATAAGTAGACCTCGTTCAGCTAATAGGAACAGAACATCTGTAAAGTACCCGAAGAATCCAAGGAACCGAAGCAACCACACCGAGGTGGACAACAGTTCCAATCCTACCTTTCCTGTTGACGGCTAGAGTTTCCTACGGCATAATGCCACCACCTACCACCTCTAGATCACTCTAGATTGGTGTAGACACTGTAGATTACTGTTGCAGATGTAAGGATTGGAGATCCCCCTGATGTCGCACCTCGTTGCGTTCGTCCTGTTCGTCGGTGGCTGTTTTATCGGTCTCAAGTTCCCCGACTTTGACCAGACTTTCCGCTGGTACCCGCTTCTTGTCCACCGCTCCATTCTGACCCACAGCTTCCTCTTCCCGCTGCTGCTGATTATGTCCTTTGGGGCAATGCGAAGAGAGGCACTGTCCGCGACGCGCTGGTTTGTGATGGGGCTGTCCGCGGCTATCGCCGTTCACCTCTGCTTTGACCTGTTCCCACGCTACTGGACCGGTTTCGCGCGCATCCACTTCCCCTTCTATGGAGCGGGTCCGACCTGGATATCGCAGGTCTGTCTCGCCCTCAGCGCCTTTGTGTGCCTGCTGCTCGCCTGCCGACTTCTGCGAAATGCACGCGAGCTTTACCTCCTGCTCGGCGGTCTCATCGTCACCTACGGCGTCAGTGCAGCAAAGCAGCCTAACCTGTCGTTCTGGGCACTGGTGACCCTCGTGATCGTGAGCTTCGTTGCCCTGCTGGTCGCTAGGCCTAAGTACCAGCACGACGAAAACGCCCTGGTACGAAAGTACCTCCATAAGTAACGGGCAAGAAAGTAAAGTAAGTAACACACACCACTTGCAGAATGCCAATCGTGTTTGAGGAGATTCCATGCGTCGCGTCCTTTCGCCATTCCCTATAGCGCTGTCCCTCTGCAGCTGGGCTCTGGTACCTTCTGGCGCCTTTGCGCAGGGGGTTAAATATCAGCTTGCTAAGCCCTTGCTGGACAACGGACAGATTGCGGGCGCCCTGCTTCAGGGGCTTTGGATCGCCGTCAGTTCGTTCTGGTATGTGTGGCTCCTCCTTGCCGTGATTGGACTCGGTAAACTGTATCTTGCTCACCGGCGGCAGGCGGCACTTGCCGAAGCGGGCATCGACAAGATAGACACGATGGATGGACGGACGTTCGAAGAATGTCTTGCCGGGGTGTTCCGGCGGCTGGGCTACACGGTTGAGCTGACACCGTATGCCGGTGATTGGGGTGGGGACCTAGTGCTGGCGAAGGGTGGGGTGAAAACGGTCGTTCAGGCGAAGCGTTACAAGAAGGCAGTGGGGGTGCGGGCCGTGCAGGAAGCCGTTGCTGCCAAAGCCAAGTACGGCTGCAGTGAAGCGATGGTGGTCACCAACAGTATCTACACCCATCAGGCCGAAGAGCTAGCGCGAGCGAACCGCGTGACCCTCTGGGATCGGCAGCGACTTGTGCAGGCGCTTCTTTCGGTGAAGAAGGAGCCGACTCTGACTTCCGCATCACCGGTAACCGATTCGGAGGGTGTCGTGGCTCCTGTCACTGCTGTCACTGCTGTCACTACCACCACTATGTCCAGTATT
>JAZKEA010000267.1:0-752 GCA_040387315.1 Armatimonadota bacterium
GTTTCGATGCTCTCCGTTTCGGTCGGCTCGATCATCAGGCACTCCGGAACCAGAAGAGGAAAGTACATTGTCGGCGGATGGTACCCATAGTCGATGATGCGCTTTGCAACGTCCAGAGCCTTGACGCCGAACTTTTTGAAGTCCTTCAGCGTGAATACGCATTCGTGCATGCAGAGCTGATCATAAGCAACCGGGAACGTCTTACCCAACCGGACGCGGATATAGTTGGCGTTCAGGACGGAGTTATCACTGATCTGATGGAGGTTCTCGCGTCCGTAGTGCCGGATATAGGCGTAAGAGCGAAGAATGGCTAGGAACGCGCCGTGGAAGGTTGCGATCTTTCCGATGGAAAGAGGGCGGTCATAGTCCAGGCCGAACGTTCCGTCGTCCTTACGGTATGCCTGTGGTACCGGCAGAAACGGTTCCAGGATCGCTTTGACCCCTACCGGTCCGCTGCCCGGTCCGCCGCCGCCGTGGGGTACGCTGAATGTCTTGTGCAGGTTAACGTGCATGACATCGAAGCCCATATCACCGGGACGCGCCGTGCCCACCAGAGCGTTCATGTTCGCGCCGTCACAGTACATCAGTCCGCCTGCTTCATGAACCAGGTCGCAGATCTCCAGGATATCCTGCTCGAAGAGGCCGAGCGTGTTCGGGTTGGTCAGCATCATTCCCGCGATGTCGCCCTCGTGCTGAGCCAGCAGGCGATGGAGGTGCGCCATGTCCACCAGACCACGGGCGTCAGTGTCGAT
>JAZKEA010000267.1:762-2798 GCA_040387315.1 Armatimonadota bacterium
GAACACGTAGGCAGCGCCCGCGGCGTCCTGGGTGATGAAGGACAGCGCGCCGCCGAAGCGGGATTCGTCCCGTGCGCCGCCGAGGGAACCAGGACCGACTTTCGATGCCCCTGGCCATTGTGCTCATGATAAGCGCGGATCAGCATGAGTCCAAGCAGTTCCCCATGAGCGCCCGCTGCGGGATGCAGCGAAACCGCATCCATCCCAAGAATGGCCGCCAGATTCTGCTGCATCGAATAGAGAACTTCGAGCGCACCCTGCGCCGTCTCTTCCGGCTGGTAGGGGTGAATGCGCGCAAAGCCCGGCATGTTCACCGCCTGGTCATTGATCTTCGGGTTGTACTTCATGGTGCAGGAGCCAAGCGGGTAAAACCCCTTGTCCACATGATAGTTCAGGCTCGATATATGCGTGAAGTGCCGAACAATCTCCGGCTCCGACAGTTCCGGAAGCGGTATCTCGCCACGGAGCGCGACGTTTGGAAGCAGTTCCGCAATCGCTTTCTCCGGTACATCACAGGTGGGCAGATCGACTCCCACACGTCCGGGGCGCGACAGCTCAAAAAGTGTCGGCTCGATAGTCTTCAGGCGAACCGGTGCATTAGTGGTTGTTGGCATAATTCGTTGTGTTCAGACTAACTAGGTGCGTGGCGATCACTCGCCCGCATCCGGGAGAAAGACCTGTTCAAGGTCAGCGACAAAACCCGGCAGTTCGGGACTGCCGGAAAGGGTTGAGGGGGAGACTAATTCGGTAATCGCTTCTCCAGGTCGGTAGACATAAACCGTGCGATTCTTCCGGTCGATGAGCCACCCTAGTCGAACGCCGTTTGCCAGGTACTCGTCCATTTTGGTTCTGGCATCCTTCAGGCGATCAGACGGCGACATCACTTCCACCACAAAATCCGGGCTGATATGGGGGAAACGCCGCCGCAGTTCTGGCGCTACGGAGTTCCAATGGTCCCGTGCTACCCAGGATAGGTCTGGCGAGCGCTCCGCCCCGTTTGGCATCGTGAAACCCGCTGACGACCCAAAAACGATACCTGGATTCACCAGGGACTCGTCCCATTTGTAAAGCTGAACGGCAAGTGCTATGTTTCGGCTCTCGGTCCAGCCATCGGAGGGTGCCATTAGAATGATGTCGCCTTCTGCGTTGCGTTCTACCTGAAGCGTCGGGTTATCCTGGCAAAAGTCCCAGAACTCATCTGAGGTCATGCGAGGCAGGCGCAGCAGGCCGTACCCATGCTCTAACGCATCGCCGATATGAATGTCTACACTCATGCCTTCGCTGTTTCCTTTCGAAGAAGTTCTGGTGCGTTATAGATTAGCCGCGAAGTGCCGCCGCCAGTGCGTCTATATCGCCTTTTGTGCGCTGCTCCGTGACACAGAGCAGAAGGGAATTTTCGCCGAGTTCCGGATACGCAGGCGCGAGTGGTAGACCACCGAGAATCCCCGCCTCCAGAAGCCGTTTGTTGACATCGACCGGATTCTCCGGGCAGCGCACCACAAACTCCTTGAAGAACGGGCCGCTAAATACAGGCTCGTAGCCGGGGATTTCACAGATCGTCTTCTGCGCATAGTGCGCTTTCTGAAGACACAGATTGGCAACCTGCTTCATTCCGGTCTTGCCCATGGAGGAGAGATAGACCGTCGCGGCAAGTGCAAAAAGCGCCTGATTGGTGCAGATATTGCTTGTCGCCTGATCGCGTCGTATATCCTGCTCACGCGTCCTGAGGGTCATCGTGTAGGCGCGGGTGCCTTCTGAGTCGACGGTTCCGCCGACGATGCGACCGGGGAGACGACGGACGTACTCTTTGCGGCACGCGAACAGTCCGAGCAACGGACCGCCAAAGCCGGGGGAGCAGCCAAGTCCCTGACCTTCGCCCACCACGATGTCGACGCCGCACGCGCCAGGCGTCTCCAGCAGGCCAAGCGCAATGGGGTCTATGTTGACGATCAGCAGAGCGCCTTTTGTATGGGCCGCTTCCGCTATCGCTTTCAGGTCCTCGATGCCGCCGAAGAAGTTTGGCTGCTGCACGATGA
>JAZKEA010000267.1:2808-6016 GCA_040387315.1 Armatimonadota bacterium
CCGCTCTGGTAATGCGCGCGTACGTTCCAGGTATCGCTGAGCGCCGCATCCAGTGCTCCCATATCCAGAGAGCCCGTCGCGGCATCGAACGGCAGCTCCAGCACGGACTCGGACAGCATCGGCAGGTACGTCCGGACTGTCTGGCGAAACGCCGGGTGAACCGACGAGGCCATCACGACGCCTTTTCGTTTCGTGATATCGCAGGCCATGATCGCGGCCTCGGCAAGCGCCGTCGCCCCGTCGTACATGGAGGCATTGGACACCTCCATGCCTGTCAGCTGGCAAATAAGGGTCTGGAACTCATAAATGCTCTGCAGGACGCCCTGACTCACTTCGGGCTGATACGGCGTGTAGGCGGTATAGAACTCCGAACGCCCCGTAATGTGCCCAACGATTGGCGGAATATAGTGGTCATAGATGCCCGCGCCGAGAAAACAGGGATACTGGTCCATGTGGACGTTTTTCCCGGAGAGCTGCAGTAGATGCCGCTTCAGCGTGATGTCATCGAGTGCGGGTGCCACCCCCGAGAAATCCGCGCGCTTCCGAACTTCCTCTCCAAGTGGGGCAAACAAGTCGGCGATATCGCGAACGCCGATGGCCGACAGCATGCGCTGACGGTCGGCGTCCGTGTTGGGAATATAGGACACTGAAAAACCTTTCTAATTACTCGCCGATCTCGGACTTATAACCGGCATCATCCAGCAGCGTGTCCATTTCGGAGGGGTCTTTCAGGCGAACCTTGATCAGCCAGCCGGTTTCGTAGGGGGTGTCGTTGATCGTCGCTTCCGATCCGATGAGGGAGTCGTTAACCTCGACGACTTCGCCTGAAAGGGGGGAATACAGCTCGGACACCGCCTTAACAGATTCGACAGTACCAAAAACATCATCTACGGAGAGCACACGACCCACCGTAGGAAGCTCGACATAAACGATGTCACCGAGCTCTTCCTGGGCGTGATCCGTGATCCCGATAACGGCGGTATCGCCCTCAATTTTTATCCACTCGTGAGACTTACTGTACTTAAACTCGGCGGGCACATTAGACATGAGAACTGATTACTCCTGAGATTTTAGGGTGGGCGGAAACTGTATCAAACGTTCTTGTAGAAAGGAAGGCGCGCGACTTTCGCCGAATGGCGGGTGTCGCGGACCAGTACATCGACGGGCGTTTCTCTTTCAGAGTAAGCGGCTTCGATGCGCGCCATGGCGACGCCTTTCCCAAGAGTGGGAGAAAAGGTGCCGCTGGTAACATAACCGATGGCGTCCGTGCCCTGGTTCCCAGTGAAAATTGTGTATCCTTCGCGTGGTATGGCTCGGCCTTCCATTGCCAGTCCCACCAGCGTTTTCTTCTTGGGGCTGTCGTTGATGGCCTTCAGGGCATTCTTCCCCAGAAAGTCCGCCTCTTTCTGAAGGCGAACCACCCAGCCGAGACGTGCTTCGTAGGGATGCGTGTGTTCGTCCATCTCATGTCCGAACAACGGAAGACCAGCCTCCAGGCGCAGCGTATCCCGAGCTCCCAGTCCGCAGGGGACACCACCCGCTCCCGTGAGGACCTTCCACAGGTCGGCGGCGGCGTCCGCGCGACAGAACAGCTCGACCCCGTCCTCGCCGGTGTATCCTGTCCGTGCCGCCAGTGTCGGAATACCCGCTACAACGGTCTCGTCGAGTCCAAAGCGCGGCATTACGGTCACATCACGGTCCGAAAGCTGGTCGACCATTTCAATTGCCTTTGGTCCCTGAACGGCAATCAGCGCCGTCTCTCTGGTTTCGTCTTCCAGGATCAAGTCGGAAAACGCAGCGGCATGACTGCGCATCCAGCCCAGATCTTTCTCCCGGTTCGAGGCATTGACAACCACGATAAACTCATTCGCGGCAAGCCGGTAGACGATAATATCATCAATGATGCCCCCGGCTTCCCGGCAAAGAAGGCTGTATTGCGACGCCCCGCCGCTTTGTGGCAGCCGGGCGACATCATTGACGGTCAAATGCTGCAGATAGGCGAAGGCATCCCGGCCACGGACCCGAACCCGTCCCATGTGCGACACATCAAACAGGCCAACACCCTGCCGTACGGCTTTGACTTCCGGCAGTACCCCGGCATACTGTATCGGCATGTTCCACCCGGCAAAAGGGCTGAATTTCGCGTTCGATCCACGATGGGCATCGAATAGCGGGGTCTGTAAAAGAGTCTGTTCCTCGTGCACGGTCATTTTTGAATGCCTCGCTGCTGAAGTCGTTTGACACCTATTATAGCGCGGCGATATAGTCCTTGCGATGAACCGGCAGACGAAAGACGAATTCAGAGCGATAATCACCTCCGAAGAGGAGACCGCCGCCTTTGGGCAGGCCCTCGCAAAACTGCTTCGCGCGGGCGATGTGGTCTGTCTTCGCGGTGATCTGGGGGCCGGTAAGACGACTCTGACACGCGCGCTTGTGGCGGGAATGGGCTCGCCGGCACCGGTCTCGTCACCGACCTTTACCCTGGTTCATGAGTACCGGGGAGGATCGCTCCCGATCTGGCATGTCGATGCTTACCGTCTGACCGGCGCGCAGGACACGGTCGATATCGGACTCGAGGAGGTACTCCTGACCGGCGAGGGAATCGTGGTGATTGAATGGCCGGAGCGGATCGAAGCCTCCCTGCCCGATGATCGTCTCGATGTGTCGATTCGTGATACGGGCGGCGATACACGAGAGATTATCCTCACGCCAAAAGGTCCGCGCTGGGTCGAATTTTCTAATCAATGGGCGGAACAGTGGCAGTGATTTATCGAAATGAGCAATTATCATGCTGACCCTCGCGCTGGATACGTCCGGCGAGACCTGTTCTGTCGCGCTGTTCGATGGTGACCGGGAGCGTATCACCTATGCCTTTCGGCACGAGCGTCATCTTTCCGAACGTCTTCCCGCGATCATTGAATTTGTACTGGCGGATGGAGGCGCGTCCCTGCAGGAGGTCGAGGCATTTTCCGTCGGCCTTGGACCCGGCTCGTTCACCGGGGTTCGCATTGGTGTTACCATGGCAAAAGGGTTCGCCTGGGCTCTGGGAAAGCCGCTCGTCGGCGTCTCCTCCCTGGATGCCGTCGCATTTCCGTTTCGCGGTCTGCCGGATACCATTCTCGCTGCCGTTACCCCGACCCGCCGTACCGAAGTAGTCGCCGCCTTCTACACGGGAGAATGGACCGCGCCGCTTGCCCGGCCTGAGGTA
>JAZKEA010000268.1:0-1008 GCA_040387315.1 Armatimonadota bacterium
GTCTGCTCAAGCGGCCCGGAATGCGTCTTCTTGCCGAAGACCCCGCCCTCGCGCTCACCTTTGAGGCAGACAAACCTGCGGAAGGGGAAGCGCCGGGGCTGCCCTCCAATCTCCAGTTTCCGCCCCCTCCTAAATCCGCGGCCACTCTTTCGGGGCGCGTTACTCTGTCTCCGCCTCCCGATACCCCACGAAGCGCGGGCTTTGTTTCCTACAGCATCGACGGCGGTGCGTACACATCCACGACCAATAACTACCCGTTCTCGATGGACTGGAACACTGCCCGGTTGCCAAATGGTCTGTATACGCTTCGTACTATCGTTTTCGATAACAGTCAGCGTATTCTGCGGCAGACGGCCCGTACCATCACGCTTGCCAATCGGGATGCCCCGCGCTCTCCTGCCTATTTGACAGGGGAACAGCGGACCCAGATGCGCGCTCGTCTCTGGGCGCTCCTGACGCCGCGTCCGTGCCGTAAGGCCGCGCACTTTGCCCTTGCCGAACGTGCGGTGGAAACCGGAGACAGCGATACCGCCCTTTCCCGAATGGAGTCCGTCTGCGCCATTGATCCCAAGTTCCGCGGCGCGTATCTCTCCCTGCGCCGCTTCTTTCGTGAAGTTCTGGGACCGCGCGATGGTATCTGGCAGGCACGGACCCAGGAAAAACTTGTCGCGCTGACCTTCGATGACGGCCCGAACCCGCTTCCTTACCGTACCCCTGCCCTGCTGGATGCCTTGAAAAAGGCGGATGCCCCGTCGACTTTCTTTGTCGTCGGTTACCGGGCCGAGCAGTGCCCGGACCTGCTCCAGCGTATGGTACGTGACGGGCATGAGATCGCCAATCACTCCTATTCCCACCCCAACCTCACTTATCTTTCCCAGGTCGATGTTCAGCGGGAGCTTTGCCGGACTTCTGTCGCTGTTCGGGATGTGACCGGACGACGGCCCCGTTTCTACCGCCCGCCGGGGGGCAACTTTAATACCGGAGTCGTCGAGGCCGCGGAGGCCCTGG
>JAZKEA010000268.1:1018-4100 GCA_040387315.1 Armatimonadota bacterium
AAAACGGAGCAAAAAGTCGGCGCTACGCCCGAAGAACTCACGCGCTTTGTCATCAGCCGCGTCCGACCGGGGGCGATCGTGCTTCTGCACAATGCCCCCACCGTAACCGTAGCCGCGGTGCCCCTTCTGGTAAAAGCGCTGCGGGCTAAGGGCTATAAACTCGTCACCATGACCGAACTGGTTCAGCGGACCCGTCGCGGCGGTAGTCCCCAGCCCACCCCTTCTCCCATGGCGACTCCGGCGGCAACGGCTCTGCGCACGAGGTAACCCCATAACCCCGGAATCCCGGATCGCCTGATTCGCCGGGTACACTACAGCCAATTAAGCTTCAGGAGCCTGCGAATGACAGACAATGTTCAGGAGATTCTTTCCTGGTATGGCAGCGACAACGTCGGCACGCTGACAAATCTGGCCCGCCTGATGAACCATGGACGGCTCGGCGGCACGGGAAAGTTTGTGATCTTACCGGTGGATCAAGGGTTCGAGCATGGCCCTGCCCGCTCCTTCGCCCCGAATCCGCCCTCGTATGACCCACGCTACCATTTTGAGCTTGCCCTGGAAGCGGGCTGTAATGCCTACGCCGCTCCGCTTGGTTTCCTGGAGGCAGGGGCGCGTGACTTCGCCGGATCCGGTCTGCCCCTGATCCTCAAGCTGAACGACCATGACCTGACTCAGAACGAACCGGATCCGAATCAGGCAGTAACCGGCAGTGTCGAAGATGCCCTGCGTCTGGGCTGTGCCGCCGTCGGCTTTACTATCTATCCCGGCTCAAACTACCGTCTGGAGATGTACGAGGAAATCCGTCGTATCGCCGCCGACGCGAGGAAAAACGGGCTTGCGGTTGTGGTCTGGAGTTACCCGCGCGGTTCCGGCATCAGCAAGGAGGGAGAGACTGGTATCGATATCTGCGGCTACGCTGCCCAGATAGCTGCCCAGCTTGGCGCGCACATTATCAAGGTAAAACTGCCCACCGACCACATTGAGCAGGATGAAGCGCGGAAGGTGTACGAAAAAGAGAAGATCCCGATTGGAACACAGGCGGAACGAGTCGCCCATGTGGTGCAGTGCGCTTTTGGGGGTCGGCGTATAGTCATCTTCTCGGGCGGCACCTTCGATACGGAGACTAAACTGCTGGACGAGGTTCGTGCGATCCGCGATGGCGGGGGCTTTGGGACCATCATGGGCCGCAACGCATTCCAGCGCCCAAAAAAGGATGCCATCAAGCTCCTTCAAACGATCATGGAACTCTACGCGGAGAAGTAGGCGCGTGCCCAGTCTCAGATAACACGTCTGATTGAAATCACGCGTCGTTTCTGTGACGTCCCACCGTTGGCAGGCATCGCGACCGCATGATACCGTAAAAGCCCGAAAACAAATCTGCTTGGGGCAGGCAGGGATTGTCTTATGCCGCCCCGGATATGACAAATTTATGCGACGCATCTACAACTTCAGTGCCGGTCCCGCTATCCACCCTGTTTCCGTTCTTGAAGAGGCCAGCCAGGCGGTTCTGGAAATCAATGGCTCCGGCATGTCCCTTCTTGAGGTCAGCCACCGGGGCAAAGACTACGACGCAATCCATGTAGAAGCGATGGCGAACGTTCTCAAAACGCTTGGCCTCTCCTCAGACGAGTACGCCGTCTGCTTCCTGGGTGGCGGGGCATCGCTTCAGTTTGCCATGCTCCCGATGAACTTCCTCGCACCCGGTCAGACCGCCGATTATATCGATGCCGGCGAGTGGGGCAACAAGGCAGTCGCGGAGGCAAAGCGGGTGGGTACCGTGAATCTCGCCGGGTCCTCGGCGGACACAAAGTACGACCGTATCCCGAAAAACCTGTCACTTTCCGCGCCCGGTGCCGCGCGTTACGTTCATTTCACCACAAACAACACGATCGAGGGTACTCAGGTCTTTGACCTTCCCGCCACGAACGGCGCGCCGCTTGTCAGCGATATGTCCTCAGACATCTTCGCCCTGGACCGGGACCACTCGAAGTTTGACCTAATTTACGCGGGTGCGCAGAAGAACGCGGGTCCGGCGGGCGTAACCATGGTAGTGATTCGGCGTTCGTTCCTGGAGACCGCCAGCAAAAACCTCTCGCCGATGCTCTCCTATATCGTTCAGGCGCAGAAGGATTCGCTGTTCAACACGCCGCCGGTCTTCCCAATCTACGTGGTCAACCTGACCCTCAAGTGGATTGCCTCTCAGGGAGGGGTAGCCGTTATCGAGAAGCGAAACCGTGAAAAGGCCGCGCTTATCTATGATGCCCTGGATGCCGCACCGAACTTCTACGTCCCCTGCGCGGCTGAGCGCACTGACCGCTCGCTGATGAACATCACCTTCCGGCTGAAGGACGAGAGCCTGAATGCTGCCTTCCTCGCTGAGGCAAAAAAGCGGGACATGGACGGTCTGCCCGGTCACCGAAACGTCGGCGGCTTCCGCGCCTCCATCTACAACGCCTTCCCCGTCGAAGGCTGCCAGGCCCTCGCCGACCTGCTTGCCGAGTTCGCGCAGAAGAACGGCTAAGCGCTACGGGCGATAAGGACCCCCGACGGCTCCCCAGTTCCACAAGGGCATGGGGACCGTCGGGTCTGGGTCAGGAACCCCCGGCTGTGAGTTCAGGACCGCAAGCCGCGAACCCCATTCCAGGTACCCAACAAACGCCGACCGGAACTCTGGGTCCTCCGGCAACCCCGCTTCATCCGCACACTCCAGCAGAAGGCGCACCCACTGTCTCCTCTGCTCCTGTGTTAAACTCCGTCCCAGATGATGGGCAACCATAGTGGCATGGCCGCCATTCGCCTCACTGTACGCTTTCGGCCCGCCCATCACCTCGGCGATAAAGTGGGCCACATGGTGCGCATGTTCGGGGGACATATGAGCGAAAACCGGAGCCAGCAGCGCATCGTCACCCACTCGCGAATAGAAAATATCCGTCAGTTTCTCGAACGCAGACATTCCGCCTGCCCAGTCGTACAGCGTCGGTATCTCTTGTTCTGCCATGTTCTCGCTCCTTAACCTCTTGCTTTGACCTGTACTGTAGCAAAACGGAAATGGTAATAGCATCGCTAATTTGGGCAGGCAATG
>JAZKEA010000269.1:0-12578 GCA_040387315.1 Armatimonadota bacterium
GTCAACTCGATCTTTTCTAAAATGCCCCGCCGCTTGCGGCGACGGGTTCTTTACTGCCTGGGCCGGACTACCAGCCTGGCTTCTTTGATCGGCAACGAAAACGCAGGCATCGAAGGGTTCTCAACCATAGAGCGATATTGAGGGTGTTGTTCAGGGTTGGCCTTCCTGCGGAAGTGTAACCTAACAAAACCCGGTTCCACGTTGCCTACTATTCCTGTCAAGGTAAACTAGGGGTCGCCTCACGAAACGGATGGCGAACACGTTAAGAAGCTGAGGGCCTGCTAAAGATTCTTTAGCAGGCCCCCGTTTCCTCGCTTCAGAGCTTCAGATGCCTGCAGGATTATGCAGGCAGGATTAGGAACGATGAAGGCATCTGGAGCGACGGAACTCTAACCAGAGTACAGACAGCGTACTACTGACAGCGGATATCCAAACATGAACCCCCGACCCCGACGAGCGTTTACTGCCACGTTTTCACTTGCGCTGCTCTGCTTGACTCTGGCAGTGCCGGGAGCGGTTCCGCTAGCGTACGCCCAAGGTGCGGCTGAGAAGTCCGGGCTCAAACCGTCCACGATTCACTATTGGACGGCCAATAACGAACTGAGCCGGGCTCTCGTCACCCAGAATATCGGCACACTCGCACAGGCGGCGCTGACCGCTCCCGCGCCGACGACTCCGAAAGCCTGGCTTTACCGTCTTGCCCTCCTTCTCCGCGCGGACTACCCGAAGGAAACCCTTCAGTTTCTGACGACGCGGCCTCCCTTTCTCGATGCGAAAACCGGGTGGGGTCTGGGGTATATGGTTTCACAAACCAGGAACTATAAGAATTTTGCAGTGGCAAAACGCCTGTTGGAGCTGTTTCCAGAGGCTCCCGGTGCGACAGAGTGGTTTTATGAATGGGCGAAGATCGTTCCCTATGGGGAGGCGGATGCCTGGCTGGCTCGGCAGGGTTCTCAGGGAAGCAGTGCCTGGCTTGACCTGCGAATACGGTGGCGGCATGACCGGGCACCCGGAACGGAGCAAGTGCTGCTGAAACCGCTGAAGCAGGCAGTCCACCAGAATCCCGACGACATCAGTCTGCTGCTCCGGTATGTTAATGCCGTGCCGATGAGCGAAGGTTCGGAAAAGACGAAATGGCTTGCCGCCACGCTGCGGCCTCGACTGGCGGTTCAGTGCTTCCTTCTGGCTGATATGGGCGCTATACCCGGCTATGTGAAGGTAGCCCTCTACGAGCGGGCGCTTCGGCTGCCCTTCACGAAAAGGGATGTCACCTACTATACCGAGTACCAGAATAAGTATCCTCGTGGTTACGATGGCCTCGCCTACAGCAGAAACGAATTGGATATGGATATCACGGAGCAAAAGTTCCGCACCTGGACAAAAATCAATCTCCTCAATCTTTACCGGCAGTACAACGAACCGCAGAAAATGCAGCGCCTGCGGGAACAACTGGAAAAAGATAACGGAGCCGGAAAGCGCTACGTCGAGTCGATACGCCCGGAGTTGGATGCGGAAGCGACGGCAGAAAATTTTCGGCAGTCGCCGCAGTCGCCGGATCACTGGATTGAGCGCAGCCGGTATTACCGAGAAGTCGGGATGAAGAAGTCGGCTGTCGCCGCGTTTCAGAAAGCGCTGGTTCTCACGCCACTTACCGCAGCCGATACGGAAACGGTAACGAAGCGGGGTGAGGTGATTCAAGCGTACGCGGACTACCTGCTCCAGGAGGGGCTTGAGGAATCGCAGCGCCATCCGAATGCCCAGGTAATTGCCTGGTACGAGCGGGTTATAGCTCTTGCACCTTATGACCCGACGCGTGAGGGATACAACGTGCGCGACCTCGTGATCGGCGCATACACGGAGCATTTTGAGAGGCAGAGCCCAGCAGCGGGCTACGCTTACGTGCGGAAACAGCTTGAGGCACTATCGGATACATCCGTATCGCCTGCCCCCGGTGTCCGTTCGGAAAACCTGATCCAGGCTTTGCTTAACCTGTCTGACGAGAACTACTATCGAAGTCACCTTGGTCACTCTAGTCACCCTAGTCACCCTTCCAGCGCAAAAAAACAGCTTGGTCGAATCGCCTTCGATGATCCGCTACTCTGGGGCTACCTTGCCTCGCTCCCCAAGTGGGACGGCGTCGGCAACCACGATATAGGCAGACGCTTGCTGGCGTGTCTCCTCAAGGTTGCCCCAGAAGAGAAGCGAGAAGGGCAGCGGCTCCGTGCGGAGGCGATGCTGCAGGGCGATGCATTTGACCAGCGTATGATCCTGGGGGAGGCTATCAGCGAAGGACTGGGTTGGAAACACGCTGTTCCGTACTACCGTTCGCTCCTGGAGCGGGCAAGCGCTAAAGAGAAGCCGGAATACTCATTCATATCCTATGTGCTTCATCAGTTAAGAAATGGCTCTATTACAGCAGGTGATTATCGGGGGCTGCTGCAGGCGGATGAGGAACTCCAGCACCTGGAAACCAACCCCCGAATCATTTCGCCATGGGGTGCGCAAACGCAGATCCAGGAGATCCGGCAGATTCAGGATCACTTCGTCTATGCTATGGTGGCAGCGAAGGCCGGGGAGAAAACCGAGGCGCTTCGGCATGTCACCCAGTGGGTCAATCAAGACCGCCGCGTCGCCACGTTCTCTATAGGTGATGCTTATACGACGCACTCTGGGGGTTACGCTTACACGGCTACGGGCAGGCAGATAATCTGGGACGAACTGCGTACCGTGTTTGAATCCATAGAGAAAGCTGAGCCGCAGTGCGCCGCGCCCGCCCGTCTGTGGAAGGCTCTACGGGAATCTCCTTCTAAGGGGGAGATTCCGACGATCCAATGAGTCACCTCGGTGTCTCCGTACTAACACTCTACCGGTGGATTCCAGCTTCCACTCAGGATTAACCAGCCTTAACGTGTTACCATCGCGCTCCGTGCTGTTTGAGGAGGCGAATGATGGCTCTGTTCCGCTTCTGCCGGGCGAACTTCATCGCCCGCCCTCTGCTTGATGTCCGCTGATTCGGGTCGGCTCCGCGCTCCAGAAGGAGGCGAACGATCTCTCCCCGGTTGTGAATAATGGCTTGTGTCAGCGGAGTGTTCCCGTTGACCATCGGGCTTACTCCGGCGTCCAGCAGCAGTTTCACCTGTGCCACATCATCCTGATCGACCGCTACGTCCATCAGAACGCCTCCCCACCGGGGCGCACGCGGGGTGTTCTCCCTTTCTGCCGCCTCATGTAGTTCACGCAGTTGTTCATACAGTGACGTATCGCGCAACGCAATGGCATCCAGAACCGTAAGGATGACACCGCGCTCCCGAAGCAGTTCGACGACCTCCTCGCTGCCGGACATTGCTGCATAGGTCAGAGCGGTCATGCCGCCGTCATCTCGGGCGTGAAGATCCGCGCCGCAGCGGAGCAGGTAAAGCACAATATCGGTGTAGCCATGTGCGGCGGCGAGCATCAGGGGCTTGTAATCGATCCGGGGCAGGTTCACGTCTGCTCCCTGGTCGATGAGCAGGCGTACCACCTCGACGTCACCCTGGCCTATCGCCCAGTTTAGTGGGCAGAACCATGGCGAAGCACTGTAGTTGGGATCAGCACCGCGCTCCAAAAGTAACTGGACGAGTTCTATAGTCCCCGACCGGATGGCAGGAGCAAGCGGCTCGCGCTGATGGGGCAGTCCATTTGGTGAGGCTCCCCGGTCAAGCAAAGATCGGACAAGCTGGGTATCGCCTTCTCTGGCAGCTTTGTCCAGGTCGTTATAAAGGAGTTGTCGCTCGTGCTGATCACGCCGCGCACCGAAAAACGGGAGTTTCATGTCGGGAGTAAAGGCAAGGCATTGCGACTCGGTTCCTCTTCGGGATTGCTTGCTCGCTTCCACCAGTCAAGAACGGACGGGGGTATCCGAACATCCTCCTTATCGGTCACAGGCTCCATGTCTTCGGGGCTGAACAACCTCGCGATTCCCGTGCCATCCTTCTGGTAGAAATCCGCTTCATACTGTGGCGGCTCCGCATCGTAACATCCCCAGACGCAGTCCTGGTCACCCGCCTGCAACGCGAACTGCGGGTGGCCTTGGAGAAGCTGAACAATACCGCCCGGCTGTAAGGCACAATACGTGTCTTGCATGGCGTCGCCTCTATCTATCCCGAATCAACTCGATCACAACCAGATGGTTAATAGCGGCATCGGTTATCACGAAGAAGTGCCCGTCGTTTGTTTCCAGGGAATGGATACAGATACGTTTTCCGGCATCCGCCATCCGTGAAAGTGCGGGCAGCTTAGGCTCACTGTTTTCTACGCTACGCCCTGTCTCTCTGTCAACGGCATCCTGCCATGGGGCACGCTTTGCTTCGGTGTCACGCAGGTGAACGGCGTCGAGAGGTCGTGGCGCAAGGTGCACGACGGTTCTCGCATCCGAGAGGGCGTCTACGCAGCGCTGAGCCAGAGGAACGGAAGGTGCCAGTTCCGCCAGCAGCCGCTTTAGATTATCCATTCCGGGAGCGCTTGCCGCGTCCGCCCGAATCCGACCTACCTCCTCCCAATCTACCGACCGGACAAAACGGTTCAGGGGCTCTACCATGCGCCGGATGAACTCCTGACGGTCGTTTGGCGACAGGGGCTCCGGATCGTGGTTCCAGCCGAGCGCAATTACCGGGAACCGACTCCCGCTGTACCCGGCTTCCAGAACGTCGATGAAATATCCAGTAGGGGGCTCAAAGGTCGCTCGAAGAAAAGCGGCAGCCACTTCGCGAAAGTAGAGTTCCTCCTCGGGTGTCGCATCCGTCCAGCCAAAGTCTCCGTTTTCAATGAAGTCCCAGAACTTATACTCGTTATTATGGCTTTGTTGCATGTCAGAATCGCTGTGTTCCCTGGTTCGGCGTCTTTGTCACCGAACCAACCTTGCCATTTTAGTTACGCGAAGAAACGGTCATACTCGGTATCGGATTCTGCTGCTGTTTCGTGGTTTTCGCTGCCGCCGCTCGCTTTTCTTTCTGCTCCCGTACCATTCGTGCCTTGCTGAACAGGGGGTACAGGAGCAGGCCGAAAACGAGGAGGAACAGAACGCAGTGGATGTTCAGTTCCTCCAGGGTGCCCACGGTGCCGAACAGATTCATCGCAACGACGAAGGCAACCGAACCAACAACCAGGCCAAGACACACTGCCAGAGAGAGATCCATGGATCGGGTGAACGCCGTCGTTGCCATAACAACGAACGCTAACCACAGGCCCGTCGGCAGAATGAGCCACGGGATCGCCCCAACCCATTGCCCGTCAGGGTCGGCGCTCTTCGGTTCCGGATTGTCTGTATTCCCGCCCACCGTGGATGGCCATCGCATATCCTGATATTTTTGATCTTCCGGCATTTCTCGGCTCCAATCATCTTCCCCGTTTCCGTACCTGTCCTGGAGAGCATGGCCAGGGATCTCTTCTTCGGAACTGGTTATGTAGTAGATATGTAGTAAAACGGAAACGGGTTGGAGGTGGTTACTGGCGCTGGCTATTTTGTTTGGATATAGTCGGTACCTGAGTCGGTGTCAGCATCAAATGGCTTCCCGTTCCGGATCACCTGCAGCTTTGAGCAGCACCTCGGCGGCTTTGTCCCGACCGCGCATCCAGGCGAAGTCGAGAGCAGTGCGGCCTTCATGGTCTCGGGCGAGGGGGTCGGCCCCGGCTCCCAGGAGCAGCGAGATGACTTTCAGGTCTCCCCGTGCCCCGGCGAACATCAGCGGCGTTGTGCCGTTACCGCTTGACACAACATTCACCTCCGCACCGTGCTGGATTAGCATCGTCGCCAGCGACAGCCGATCCTCTTCGGGGCTCTGGTAGAGGCCCCGACAAACCACCCACATCGGAGTCGTTCCGTCATTGACGGCAGCGTTGACCTCCGCACCATGCTCGATCAGCAGCGCGGCGAGCGCATAACGCTCCTTTGCCGGAAAGTCGTTGCCCTCACTGTCCACCAACCAGTAAAGCGGTGTCCCGTCCTGTGCATCCGCCGTATGCACAGACATGATCTTTGCAGCACCAAGTAAGAGGTTTGCCATAGCAGCCGCATCGTCCCGGCGTTCGACTACTAGTGTTATCGCTTCGGGCCGAATCAGTGCGCCTCGCTGAAGCAGCAGAGCCGCGCAGGCGAGGTCACCGTCACGAACCGCGACCTCCAGTAGAGTGTCTGTTCTTCTTGCGGTGCCGTCATCGTTCCAGAGGTACGCCCGCTGACTGTTGGGATCACCGCCCCCGTCAAGCAGTACTTCCAGTGCCCTGGCGTCGTGATTGCCTATAGCTTTACTTAGCGAATGAAAGCTGGGTCTTTGATCCGGGAGCAGATCGAGGACGTCGCGGACGTCCTCCTGCTTCCATCGCATGTACTCCATCGTGTCCTCTAAATAGTCCGTTTGTGCCCCTTTTGCGATCAGCTTCTCGATGATGTCGCGACGCCCGGCGATAACCGCCATGTCGAGAGGGGTGAACCTGTTGAGAGTAAATCCCCTATCATCGTATGCTTGTGTCCAGGGGAAGGGGAAAGTCTCCAAGTCGGGGAGAGCGTCGATCTGATCGGCGTTTTCCTCCACCCAGTCGCATGCAAAGTAAAAATCTGTTGGTGCCATAGTGATAGTGGTCTTTCCGTTGCCTCCTGCGTCAGGGAGATGGGCAAGAGATTCCCGGCTCCGTGGCGGCTCCCATTCGTATGCGTATCACGGTGACGGTGATGACGACGGTGTGTGGCTAGGCCAGAACGGGTTGTCGCTCCCGCCCTTCCAGAGATCGGGGAACCGCCCCCACTTCACGTGCCCGTCGCCGTACAGCCAGTTCGCTCCCTCGGAGTGCCGTGTGAGTGCCAGGTCTTCAGCGGCTTTCTCCGCAGGAACCGGCGTGGAGGCAGGGGGCCAGATGACCGGCGTACCCTGCCACGTCCAGAAATAGAACAGCCACGGGCCATTGGGGCCGCGGGTCTGGTTGTTGCGCTCCCCGAGCAGCACCCACGCGCCGGGCGACGTGATTGCAGATAATGTCAGATGATACTCCGACCAGCCGTTCACTGAATAGGACGAAGCGTACTCCTTCTTCTCGTCTACCTCCGGCTTCGCCGGGTCGGCAGGGGCAAGCGACGTATCCGCGGGACAGCGTACGATGTCCCGCTTTTTCCGTAGGTACGGGTCAAGAGCAATTATCCAGTTACACTTCGAGTAGGTACTGACTTCGGGTTCCGGCGGCTGACCAGTGATCTTTTTCTTGTCGTTGTCATAGGTCGGGTACATTTCATCGTAGTCTATGGCATACGACTGGAACGCAAGACCTAGCTCTTTCAAATTCGACAGGCAACGGTTCTGCCATGGTTTCGAAGGATTCGTCATGGACAAGTACATGGGGTAGAGGATCGCGGTCACTATCGCGATAATCGCGATGAGGGCGATCACTTCACCACGAGTAAAGGCAGCACGCCCCAGAACGGGCTCTACGCGAAAACGGTTTGAGACAGAGTTCTTCATCGCGATCTCCTGCTGCAGACGGCGCAATGAGTTCCGTGCCGCTAACTCTATGATATCCCGCTTCAATCCCGATCAAAATTGAATAAAACGGTCGTATTCTTCAAATTTTCGGTGACGGCTAGGACTGCAGCTTGTACTTGAGTGTTCTGTGAAGAGCTTGTATCCGCAGGTTCATCAGCCTGATATGGTTCATAGTTCATAGTGGCGGCAGTGGCGTCAAAAGGAATGCCCGTTGCTTACCCTGGTATTTCCCCATCCCGACGATCTGACCGCGGTTGTTAATCGCGGCGCAACAGATCAAACGCCAGCCGGAGTCCCGAGGGATGCAGTCACTCAGATAATGCAGCGTTCCCCCACGGTACAACACTGCCGTGTACCCTTGATCCCAGCTATCCCTCTGCTCCCCCGACTTCGGACGATCCTGTTCCCGCTTGCTTATCAGCGTCGCCACCACATCTCCTGCCTCGTTCAAAGACGGCCCGTTACTCACGACATATCCAGGAATGCCGGAGCTAGCATTCGGGATGACGAGCGTCGCCTGCCCGTCGCGCCACAGGTAAAAACCGGTCGATTCATAACGAGTGCCGTATTGAGTTCTTTTGCCCAGCAGTAACCCATTAACAAGTACATCGCCCCGGTTGTTGATGTCATAGACCCGAGTATACCAACTGCGCCCAACTAGCAGACGGCGAAGCGTACCTGCAGAGTACATAAACGCCCCGATCGGCTCCCTACCGGTGGGCAGGTCGTCGCGATCCAAGCCGGGGAAACTGCCCTTCATTTCGTCCGGAGTGAGGTCGTCGTGGAAAGCAATCTGCCCCCGGTCGTTCAAAACGGCGCGGACGCCATCGAGGCGAGCAGGCAGCCGCTGGAGTCCTTTGTCCGCTGTCCACAGAAATGCGGCGCTTTCGAGGACGTTTTTGGGTGGCCCATAGCGACCTGACGCCATCGCATAGGAGGCCAGGTACACCTTGCCCTGGTTGTTGATGTCGTACGCGAAAGACCTTTCTCCGAGAGTCGTCCCCAGGTCGCGCGGCACGCCCCTCTCCCAGATGCAAGCGCGTGTCCAGCGAGCACTCGGGTCGTTGACTCTCCACAGGGAGCCGACAACCTGTCCCGCGTTGTTGATCGCGTTCGCCCTCAGGAAATTGGTGTCCGGGAGGTAACCCAGTGGCTGCGGCTTCTTTCCCTTTTCCCAGATGAAACTGCCGTTTCCTTTCGGGCCATGCCATGAAACCACGACCTGCCCGCGGTCGTTGAGGGCAACCGCCGAGGATCTGTTTTGACCATCCGGATAGTTGGGGTTGGAAAGGATGTCAGGACGGTCTGGTTTGTCCGCATCCGGCGGCGCGAGCTCGGTGATGGCGTAGTGCGGTCGAGCGGGAGGCGCAGTCGCGGGGGGAGCATCGCTGCCTGCCAGCCCCTGCACGAGTGTCAACAATACTCCCAGCAGTAACGACCGCACAACGAGCGGCTGAGGAAGGCGCATCTTCTTTCTCCTTTTCTGTTCACGACCACATTGTCGCTCTGGCACCATTTAGCGTCTCCAGCGTTTCTGTAGTCTCTCTTATGATCCTCCACGGGAGATTTCGCTTCGGAACTTTCTTCGGTGGAAGTCTCAGCGTTGATCCGGAGCTTTTTCCAAACTGGAGCGTCTTCCATCTCCACGTGTTTGCTGGCGAACCAATGGAAAGGAATGAACCTTATCTAGGACGTTGAGCCGCTACTTTCCAGGCAGCGGCGAAGACGTTGGCGACGGCTTTAGAATATCCAGTAGCGGCAGAGCACGATCCAGGGACACTTCGCTCAGGTCAATCACCAGCCCTTGCCAGCCGGATGCGGGGCGGGTCATCACGCCCGCCAGAGAGCGGGTGAAATCATCCGCCCCATTAACCCCCATGTCCGTCACGGTTGTCGCCTCAGACAGTGGAGGACAGCGAAGTACAAGCAGGGTCTGAGGAGATTTGGGTGCTGTCGCACTGCTGGTGGTTGCGGGCGGGATAGTCGCCGCGCGTGAAACTGCTGAGACTGCTGAGACCCCTGAGACCACGGCCTCAGCAGTGCCAAAGACCGGCGTTTGTGCGAAGCCGCTGAACGCATCCCCGCCGCGTTGCACCCACACGGGCAGATCCGGCTGCCGAGTGTGGATCGACTGGATGACGCTTTGTACGAGTGCTTCGGTTCTGGCTATCCGGAACCGCTGCCAGCGCTCCATGCCATCCTTTGCCCCGAGTTCAAGGGCGTTCTGGTTGTAGATCGTCAAGTTTCCGGGGCTCATACCGTAGTCGGTAAAGAAAGGAAGTTGCATGGTCTGAAAGGGGGAGTAACCGCCCCCAAAGCTATAGGGCAGAGCCAGCATGCCCTGCGGCAGGGGGCTGAGATCGACCGGATCGATGCCTGCCTCACGCAGAAAGGCGAGCCGCATCTCCTCCGTGTAGCCCATCTGCTCGCCCCCATCCAGAGCATCAAAAGGAGACGCCCCCGCTCCCCCTGTGCCGTCGTAGCCCGGTGCCGCAACGTCGCGTAGCATCAGACCGGCAAGCCCTGGCATCTCAGTGATACTCGCCACACGGTTCCGTGCTGCCGCCTGGACAGCGGTCTGGTCGGGCTGAAGCCAGTCGCCCAGGCGAAGCAGACGTTTGGCTTCCTCGGGAGGCGTAAGAGCCGGGCGCATAAACGGCAGTGCTATGAACGGCACCGCGGCCCGACGAGAAGCAAACGTGGTTGTCGTCTCTCCGACGATGTTTCGGTCAGAGGACAAATAGGAGAAAGATGCTGAAGCCGCTGAACCCGCAGCAGCTCCGGCAGCACCTGAAGGATCGCGCAAGAGACGCACGACCGCTCCTACCAAAACGTTGGCATTTTTACCTGCGGCAATCCCCGCCAGAAGAGTCTCCCTGCCGCTCCGATCCTCTGCACCATCAGGGCCAGGAAGTGCAGTGAGTGCCTCGGGCACAATGGGCACCTCGATCCAGACCTGGTTCAAACCGTGCCGTTTAGCCGCCGTGACCGCACGGGTCGCCTCGTCGGCGTTGCGAGCCGAGACGAGAAGCGCACTTTGCTTGTAGGCCGCCGGAACCGCCACATGCGTCGGCAGAGGTTGGGCTGGGATCGATCCTATCTGACCGAGGAGTGAACTGAGCGAAACCGGGCTCAGTCGCTGCACTGCGGCGCTGCTGACGCTGATGCCCTGCGCAGAGACGGTTCCTATTCCGGGCACAAAGAATGACGCCTGCACCTGCACATCCATCACGACACGATCAGGCTGCAAAGCCGGAGACGCCACTTCGGGATGTTCGGCAATGAAATCATTACTTTTCTCGTTTTCCAGAATCTTGGCATAATCTTCCAATTGCCGCCGCACGGTTTCCTGTGCGGTAGAAGGCAGTTCGGATACCGGAACAATCAGCAGCGGCTGTGACGGCTGTGCCCCCTGCCCAGAGGGGTTGGTATTGGTTGCCGGGGGCTTGTTCGGATCACTGATCTTCTTCCGATGGTCTTCGATCTTTTGCGCCAGGGACTCATCCGGGTGCTGCGGATCGCCCGCCGCCCATCCGACGCTGTCGCCGACAGGTGCTTTGGCCAGCGCCTCGTCCACCTCATTGCGTCGTTGCTCGCCAAGAGCCGCGTTGGTGCTTGCCCACGCCTGCAGACGAGCATGGCGCGTGCCCAGCCCTTCGACGTCATCCGTCAGTACAAAGGAAGACGCTATCCCGGCACCAACCTTCCGGAACGTCCCGGTGACAGCCCAGCACAACGCCTGGAGCAGATCGCCTGCCCGAACCGAGCGACCGCTGTTGCGGATGTAGACGGATAGGCCCGCGTACCGGGGATCGCAGTACAGGGGAACGCGGGTCTGTGCCGCAGTACGCTTTATCAGGTCACCGACCGTTGCCGCTCCCTCCAGGGATATGGGCACATCAAGGGCTGTGGAGATGAACGGGAGATGGCCCGGCTTGAGTTGACTGGGAACCTCGGTGAGCAGCGGTACGCCGAATAGAGTGCCGTTTCTACCCGGAGAGTTTGAGCCGAAGCCGTTTCCGCGGATCTCATAGCTCGCTCCGTCATCCTCCACGAAGCCCATACGTATATCGGAACGCGCGGGGGTACTGCCGGGGCTGCCGTTGCCTGCGCTTGTAAAAGACCAGTTCAGCACGCGGTGCAGGGAAAGCCGGACACTCTTGCGCTGAGCCGGGGTCAGGGTAACGTCAGTCTTCGCGTCCGAACCGGTGTAATTGATGCGCTGGCCGTTGTCGCCGCGTCGGACAGGCTGAACCACAAACGGATCTGGCAGAAGCGACAGAAACAGGTCGCGCTGTTTCTGGTCAAGGTCACTGATCCCGATGCCACCCGGGTTTCCCAGGGTGCGCCACTGTGTCTTTGTCAGGAGGGACTGGAGGAGGCGGAGCTTTTCGTTCGCTCCCATGCCTGCATACGGGTCGGGCTTAGGCAGGGGGGATGTCAGAACAGTCATGGTCGTGGGCGCGAAGACGGTCAGGCTTCGTCCCACGGTTCGTGCCCGTCGCCCGAAGTAGTCGCCGAGATCTGGAAGGCGGTAGCTGCCGCGGTAATCCGGCTCGGGAAGTTTCGGCCCGCTGCTGATGTTTATCGCGTCCACATTCATGGGACGCGTCAGCCATAGCGGCACTGTCTTGTCCGGCGCGACGATCAGTAGCGGGCCGCGCTGTGCCGAATCCCAGGCGATCTTCTCCAGCAGCGGCTGAAGCGTTCGTGGCTGGGCCTGCAGCACCCGTCCTGTCTGACCTGTCTGTCCCACTTGCGCACAAGCCGCGGTCTGGGCAGCCAGCGCAATAAGAGTAAGCACCAGAACAAGGGGCAGGGGTGCGACGCAGCCGCGCGGCAAAAACATCAGGGTGTGCTCCAATACCACCAATACGATTAGAGTCCGGTTCCGTCAGCAGAAGACAACAGGCACGCTTAAACGATACGTTACTATACCGTGATCTTGCCTCTGGACATGAGGCTCACGTCGCGGGATTTCCATGACTGCTCTAATCCTGTCGCCTTTCGCGAGTATAATGTTAGTGGGATAGCCTCCGAAATACAGTGGCTGTTCCTACTCCAAGTTCC
>JAZKEA010000270.1:0-3584 GCA_040387315.1 Armatimonadota bacterium
AACAAAAGATGTTTCGTCATCGGATTCGGGACCACGATGCAGAAAATTCCCGCCGCTTTTGCGGCAAGCGCCCCATTTGGCGAATCCTCAAAAGCGATTAACTCCGAGGGCAGCAGATCCAGGCTCGCTGCGGCTTTCTGATAAAGCTCCGGGTCAGGTTTCGTGCGGGCGACATCGTCGGCGCTGACTACTACATCGAAAAACGGCAGAAGATCGAAGCGCGTCAAATGCCCCTCTATCCAGGCACGATCTGAGCTGGACGCGATTGCCATTCGCAAACCTGTTTCTCGCGCTTCCTGAATGTACTCACGTATCCCCGCCCGCAGAGGCTGTTTGGCAAGCAGTTCGGCAAAGATGCTGCGTCGTCGGACGCGCACCGTGTCCCGGTCGATAATTTTTCCGGTACAGGTTTGCAGGTATGCGTACGGATCAAAGGTAATCTGATCCTGACCACGCCCGATTGTATTCACCCATTGCGCAAGCGGCAGTTCACAGCCAAAGTCGGCGTAGACAGCCTGCCAGGACTCAAACTCGGGCGTCTCTGTGTCGAGGATCGTCCCGTCAAAATCGAAGATCAACGCTTTGATAGACATGTTCAGGGGCTATTGTACCAGCCCCGTCTCGCAAACAAAGGAGTATAGAAATATGGCTAAGGCAGTCGGCATCGGCGTCGTAGGAGCAGGAAGTATCGGTATTCGTGGGGCGCTGGACCATCTGTGTCTGCCCGATGTTCAGGACAGGCTGACCCTGGCCGCGGTCTGTGATCCCGCTCCGGGGCGTGCCGCGGCGGCGGCAGAGAAGTACGGTGTCAAACGAGGTTACGAAACGTATGAAGAACTGCTCGCCGACGATGCCGTAGATGCCGTCACTATCTGTTCGCCCATCGGTCTGCACTACGATCAGGGGATGGCGGCGCTCCGCGCGGGGAAGCACATCCACTTCAACAAAACCATGACGGTAACCGCCGACGAGGCGACCGAAATAATCGACGAGGCGGCGGCCCGCAATCTAAAGATCGTCGCATCGCCCGGACAGATGCTGCGAATCCCTAATCTGAGGTTTCGAAAGCTGATCCAGGATGGTGCGCTGGGAAAGATATCCTGGGCCGCGACCGGAGCCGCGTTCGGTTCCTACCACGAGAAGGAGTCGGTTCGTGGAGGCAATGACCCGCTCACGAACATCAACCCCTCCTGGTACTGGCGGAAGCCGGGCGGAGGCCCCCTCTATGACATGACCGTATACGGCCTTCATACGCTGACCGGAATTCTGGGACCGGTCCAGCGGGTAACAGCGATGAGTGGGATCGCAATCAAAGAACGGGAATTTCAGGGACAGGCTTATACGACGGATGCCGATGACAACTCTCTGATGCTGCTTGACTTCGGCGATTCCGTCTTCGCACTGGCCCATGGGACCGTAGCCGGAGGGGTAAGCGAATTCGGACAGCCCTCAATTTTCGGCACCAAGGGAACCATCGTCGGCTTCAAGCTGAATGGTGAGCCGCTGGACTATCCGGGGCGCATGGAGGGCGTCTCCCCCATTCAGCAGCTCCCGCATGTGAAAGATACGCCGCATGCCAAGATGCAGGAAGCCCATGTGTTCGAGGATCTGATGCAGCTCGTCGATCTGGTGCGTGAGGGAACGCCAACCAATGCGACCCCCGAACATGCCCGCCACGTCATCGAGATCATCGAGGCCGGTTTCCGCGCCTCCGAGACCGGAATAACGCAGTCGCTGAAGACAACCTTCACACCGCCGGACGGCCTTTAATTCTCAAGGGGAGCCGGCTTTCGCATCGCCGGGGCGGCTCCCCTATTCAGCCTTGAGCACCAGAAGGGCGATATCGTCGTTCAGGACTCCCTGGGTGTAGTCGGAGACAGCCGCATAAATAGCGCCCGCTATCTCCTGGGCGCTCTGATCCGCGTTGTCACGAATCACCTTCATCAAGCGCTCCTGCTCGAACATTACTTTACGCCGCCGGGCCTCGATCACACCGTCCGTGTAGAACGTAAGAATATCGCCTGCCGCCAGGGTGATCTCCTGCGTGTCGAACTCCTGGTTCAGCAGGAATCCGGCGATCAGTCCCGACATGCCGTCCAGTGCCTCGCAGCTTTCCTGGCTCTCGGTATTTGCGGCCCTGCAGAAGATGGGCGGCGGATGGGCGGCGCGAGCCATTGTCACCTTCCGGGTACTGGGATCGATCAGCGCGAAGCAAAGGGTCAAAAACGTGGAATCGCCGGTCTGATGAACCAGCGCATTGTTGGTACGTCGGAGAACCGACGACGGGTCAGGGTCTTCCAGGGCGTACGCGCGAACCGTGTATTTTGCCATAACCGCCAGCGTGGCGGCCGACGTTCCCTGTCCGGACACATCGGCGATCAGCACAGCGATACGACCATCGGGCAGTGTGAACAGGTCATAGGTATCGCCGCCTACGGAGGAAATCTCGCTCCCCGGCGCGTAGATTCGTCCGATCTGGAAGCCGCTGATGGCATGGGGAAGTTCCGGAAGAAACGAGCGCTGAAGCGTCTGCGCGATCCCGCGCTCCTGCGCATACAGGCGCGCGTTTTCGATGGCGACCGATGCCTGGTGGGCAAACGACGAGAGAAGCTGTATATCGCTGTGCTCGAAGGCGTTCGGGCGAGCGGCGTACTGCTCCAGAACGCCGACAGGACGATTTCCGGCAAGAACAGGCACACAGACGACGCTTCTTGTCTCCGCCGCCTCATCCCCGTCATACTCGCGAAGCGTGGGAAAGGCAACATCCGTTCTCTGCCGGGTGTCCGCCACAACGATCACCTGCTTATCATCCAGCGCCTGTTTCGCCAGTCCGGCGACCGGCATGCGTCGAAACCGCCGGATCGAGCGCCGATCCAGGCCAAGTGCCGCCGATAGGAGGAGGCCGCCCCCTTCTTCTTCGGTTTGCACCATAAACATCGCCCCACCGGAGGAGTGCGTCATCTCCACAGCCAGCTGGACGATAAGGCGCAGTGTTTCTCCGAGATCGAGGGAAGCGGTCAGCGCCGCCCCGACACGCTGAAAACTGGCGCGAACATCCGCCGCCTGAACACGAAGCTGCCGATGGGCGCGCGCGTTTGAGAGTGCAACCGCCCCATGAGCCGCCAGCAGAGAAAGGACATAGAACTGATCCTGCGTAAAGCAGCGTTCCTCGCGGCAGTAGATATTCAGCGCCCCAACGGCACGGGAACCAAAAAACATCGGGGCGCAGGCAACGGAAACGATTCCCTCTTCCATGGCCACTTTTGCGATGGCCACATCCTGCGATTTCCGCAGGTCCCAGGAGGCAAACGTCCGGCCTTCTGCGAGCGCGCGGCCCGCGATGCTTTGTTCAAGGGGGCCGCCTTGCGCCGCTCGATAACGAAGGGACAAACCTTTGGCGGCAACGATCTGAACGACATTGCGCTCATCCAGCAGCATCACGGAGGCGGCAGTGACCTGGAGGAGATCCATCGCCTTCATCAGCAATAAATCGCTGACTTCGTCGGGTTCCAGCGTGCCATTGATCGCATTCGATGCATCGGCAAGGGCTTCGAGATAATAGAGTCGGTCTGGAATCTGCTCCC
>JAZKEA010000270.1:3594-4159 GCA_040387315.1 Armatimonadota bacterium
CCCCATCCTTGCGGGCATTTAGCTCGTTGGTAAAAGAGGCGACGGAAAGCGCAAAATCACCCGCTTCCTCCTCCCAGAAGGACCCGATATCGGCAGTAGTCGATGACATGGTCCAGTCCGCGTCGATGCGCTTCCTTGCGCTTACATCTGCGGGGTCGCGGCGCATGGCGTCGCACCTTCTCCTTCTGACTCTTCGGCCATTCCGTACTTACTTCGTGAATTTGGAAGAGTTGACACTATTATACCTTTTCCACGGCACGATAAATCAACGGTCTCCGGGAACGAATTTATGTTCCCGGAGACCGTTGATTTACCTTATCTACTCACTGTCCCACCGCCGACCTAGATCTCAACCCCGAGCTCTTCCGCGACCTTTTCCCAGTAGCCGATATCAAAGGGGATCTGCCATGCGAACGGTTTCCCACGCTTATCCGAGTAGACCGCCATCGCCCCATCCAGTGCGATCTCTTCCGCGGGAATGGTGGGGATACGCCGCCGGGTCGGCAGCGATCCACTGGCGACGGCTTCCAGCAGACGCCGTCGCCCTGCGATCGTCATTATTCGC
>JAZKEA010000271.1:0-1388 GCA_040387315.1 Armatimonadota bacterium
TCTTACAATGTCCGCTATTGGCGCATAGCCGACCTTGGGCTGACCGGCCTGAAACGGCTGCTCCTGACCCAAAGCGGACATTCAATCGCTCTCCGAACCGAGCACCATATGCTGGGCAAAATCGTCGCCTAGCTGAGGATGGTGCCTTACGGGGGATTGTGCGCAATCGGGGGATTCTCAGATGGCTCGTTTTGTCCTTGTGCACGGCGCTTTCACTGGCGCCTGGATCTGGGGCCCGCTGGCGGAACGGCTCCGTTCCGCTGGCCATGCCGTAGAGGTATTCGACCTTCCCGGGCTCGGCGATGACGCAACGCTCGCGCAGGATGTAACGCTCGATTCATGTGCCGCTCGTCTCGGAGAGGTATTAACCGCCAGTGCCGAACCCGCCATTCTCGTCGGCAACAGCATGGGCGGCGTCATTGCCACCCAAGCCGCTGCCCGCCACCCCAATAACGTTGCCGCGCTGGTCTATGCCACGGCATTTGTTCCGCGCGATGGACAGAGTCTGCTGGACCTGACGCGTCTTCCAGAGGGTACAGAAGACCAAGTGCAGGCGAACATCGTTATCGAGCCGCCCGTGGCCACGATGCCGGCAGTTGCCTCGCGGAGTGCGCTGTATGGTTCCTGTTCCGAAACTGACGCAGCTTTGGCGATTTCCAAGCAGCGGCCCCAACCGCTCGGGCCGTTTGCGGCCCCAGTTTCGATCCCAAGCGGAGCGCTGGACGGCATCAACCGCTACTTTGTCCTTTGCACCAAAGATCGGGCAATACCTGCCGAACTGCAGCGCAGGATGATCGCTGAGAATTCAATCACGAACGTCATAGAGCTGGATACCGATCACACGCCTCACCTTTCCATGACTTCCGCACTGGGCGATGCACTGCAGAAATTTGCCGCCCATACAGCAAGGTCAGCGCCTGCCTGTCATCTGAATGTCCGCTTTTGGCGCTAAGCGGACATTGAGACTAAATAGACAGCGCCTGATCAATTTTCGCGTTATTATGACTGAATAATCTCCCGAGAACGAAACTGCGCTGACATAGATGCCATTCCACACCGAGAGATCTTTTCACGACGTCCTAAGTGCACTTCCAACCGGTGATCAAGACGAAAATCGCGGTGATCTGCATGCTTTCCGTGAAGAAGTCGAGGGTATTCTTTCTCAGCTCTATGATGTGCATCCAAAAACTTTATTCGAGAGTGAATTCGACCGCTGGGCGAGCGTTGCTGAGCCAACAAGTCCTGAAGGAGGGAGGCCGGCCGACTCGGCAATGATCACTGCCCTGCTTGCGCTCGCGGACGTTTATCAGCGCCGAACTTCAACGGACGAAGACGTCTCGAACTTTCCGGCCTCTCAGGCTGTCACAGGCACATTCTTCCAATCAACT
>JAZKEA010000271.1:1398-2340 GCA_040387315.1 Armatimonadota bacterium
TTCTCACTTCATTCTCTATTTGGAAGCATGTCTACGCCCCTTCTCTGGGGGGAAGGACCTGGCTGCGGCTCTGGGAAAGCGCTGGGCGCGCCTCAGGAAAAAAATGAGGCCTATCTAGCGAATCAGTTTTGTCCTTCCGGGAACTCTGAGTTCTTGGGACCGTCCGCGCGGACACTAGAGGGCAAGCGCGTGCACAAACCATCTCAAGACGAACGGCTTGAGGAAAGCATCCTTAAGCCATCGATCATCCCGCAGTTCGAAGGCAAGTTCGCTTTGCCGCCGAAGGAAACAGCCCGCGTCCTCGGTATAGGCCGGACGAAACTCTATGAGCTCATTGCCAACGGTACGTTGCGGAGCATCAAGATTGGGAGCAGGCGCCTCATCACTGTCGAAGCCATTCAACAATGCCTCGCCATGCACGAGGTAAACGAATGATTCCCGACCGACTTCTGACCATCAAAGAAGTAGCTGCCATCTTGCATGTTCATGAGAAGACCGTTCGCCGACGCATCAAAGCCAATGAGCTTAAAGCGATCACCAATGGTCGGATCGTTAGGATTCATCCCAGCGAAGTGAAGTGTCTAATCTTAAGCGGCATGTCCGTCTCTGTCTATTAAAGCCCATTAAAATGGGCGTTTCTTGGCTTCTCGGGAAAACGTACCGGTCAGAGAGCGAATAGATTTTTATGGTACGTATTCCCGAATCTGCACCCAAGACCACCCCTGTCATCCCGAGTCCACGCCTGTCCTCCAAGGAGATGTCCCGATGAACCAGATGACCCCGGAATTCCTCGAACGCTCCCGCGCCGCCTTCGCGGACAACACAGGAATTACCCTGCTGGACGTCCGCAAGCAGGTTGCTGCTCTGCCCCCGTCCACAACGCGCCGGGACGCCCTGTCCGCCCTGGACGCCGTCCAGAAGCTCTTCAAGCGCGATCTGGCG
>JAZKEA010000272.1:0-5495 GCA_040387315.1 Armatimonadota bacterium
CGGCGTGGCGCGGTTTATTTCGTCGGCGAGGACGATCTGGGCAAAGACCGGTCCTGCCTGGAACTGAAACTGCCGTTTCCCGTCTTCTTCGACAAGAATGTTTGTTCCGGTAATGTCGGCGGGCATGAGGTCCGGGGTGAACTGGATACGGGAGAAAGACAGATCGAGGGCCTGTGATAACGTGCGTACCAGCAGTGTCTTGCCGAGACCCGGCACACCCTCCAGCAGAACATGCCCCCCGGCGAGAAGGCAGAGCAGGACCCCATCTACGATATCCCCGTGCCCGACGATAACGCGCCCGATCTCGTTCTTCGCGCGGCTAAACTGGTCACGAAATGTCGCTGTCTGGGTATCGAGGTCTGCAGGGGTAGCGGGGATAGCCGAGTTGGCATCGAGTGTGCTCATGGCATCTACATTCGCCGCCGCTACCGCAAACTCATGCCTGGGTCAGCGGGCAATTATGACGTTTCGCGGCACGCTGTCTCCAGTCGTTCCAGCGCCTCAGCGATGTCCGAATCCGTGTGGCTGAAGTTGACGTAGGAAACATCGTAAAGCGACACACCCTGGCGATAGGCCGCTCGAAAAAATCGTTCGCGGATCGCCGCTTTATCCGGACCCTGGAATGCCAGCGCCGGGCAGGGCCAGAAGCCACACACGTTGGCGGGAATACCATAGGTCTGAAACAGGCTGTTCAAACCTTCCCATAGCGTTTTGCCCTGACGCCACAGGTGCGAGACGACATCCCGCTCCGCGTAAACCTGCATCACCGCGCGGGCTGCCGCGAGCGAGAGCGTCTCCCCGCCAAAGGTAGACGACACAATCACATGGTCCAAACCCGACATGAATTCTCGCCGCCCGACATAGGCCGCGAGCGGCATTCCATTCGCGATGCCTTTGCTGAAGACGGCAAGGTCCGGAGCTACACCAAAATATTCCTGAACGCCGCCGACGGCAATGCGGAATCCGGTCACTATCTCATCGAAGATAAGAAGTGCTCCCGCCTTATCGGCACGGGTGCGCAGCGCCGGGTAGAAAGTGTGACCCGCTGATATCGCCGCATAATCGGCGGCAACGATAATAGCGGCTACAGAACCGCTGTACGTATCCAGCAGCGTGTCCAGCGCTTTGGTGTCATTCCACGGCGAGCCATGGTGAAGTGCGCTCAGCCCTTCCGGAACGCCCGGTGGCGGCACGTTTGTCGGGGCGCTGCTTCCCGGCAGAAGGCGGGCTCCGGGCGCAAGACTGTTGAGCCAGCCGTTGTATCCGATCTGGATGATGTGGTCACGCCCGGTAACATGTCGCGCCAGCCGGATACAGGCAGCAAGCGCTTCGCCCCCTGTTTTGAGGAAACGAGCCTGCTCGGCGCAGGGGATTCGCTCGATCAGCATCTCGGCGACCTCGCCCTCCAGCGGATGAGGGTGCCCGAAGACAATACCGGAATCCAGCTGAGCACGGATGGCATGGTCCACTTCCTGAAATCCGTACCCGAGGGTTACCGGGCCGAGTCCGTTGCGAAAATCGATAAATTCTCGACCGTCTGCATCCCAAACGCGGCATCCCTTACCACGAACGATAACGCCGGGTTCCTCCGGGTAAAGTTTCGGTTTTTTCGAGCAGGTACTGCTTCCCCAGGGGATCGCCCGCTCCATCCGCTCGGCTGTATCCCAGGAACTACTCTGGGGAAGCACTTCTTTCATTGAAAACCGGCCTTTCGGGCGTTTCCTATCGCGATACTCTCACGCTCGTTTGGGCTCAGCCGTGCGGCATCCAGTTTCATTTTGAGGGCCGCGGGCGTCAGCAGTGGCGCATGCGAGCCGGGCAGGAGACGGTCCGTGCCGAACTGGTCGATGAACTGTCGTATCGGGTCCACATACTCCATATGAGAGATTTCGAGATAAAGCCGGTCGGAGGTCTCCGCGGCTCCTTTTGCGAGTGCTTTGGCTGCTCCCCAGCGAACCCCCGCCGCGACAATCGTCGTTTCCGGGCATTCACTGGCAAGTGCCAGAACAGTAGCAGGGTCCGTGTCGGGCACACGAACCAGGGGATGCATTCCGCGGACATCCTGCATCTGTACCTGTACGATCACGGGAAGTCCCGCCTCGCCCGCCTTCCGGGTGAGAAGGCGAACCGCCTCGCTGTCCAGGGAATAGCCATGATAGTTGGGGTGCAGGCGTATTGCCGCCAAGCTGCCGGGTAATTCGCGCAGCTTAGCCAGAGTCTGCTCGGCGTCTAGGGGAAGCGATGGGTTCAGCACCGGCACAAAGCGAAAGAAATCCGAGTCCGCCAGCCGAGATGCCCAGACCGCATTGACCGGCATCGGGTCTGCGTGGAAAAGAGCCTCCAGAGGAGAAACGTAGGCTCGCGTAATGCCGCATTCACGCAGACGCTTCTCCAAGGCATTCTGGTTCCCTGCATCGGGCAGCTGCCGGAACGGCCACACGCCGACAAAAGCGCTCACATCCCACATAGTTTTTCCTCTCGGTTCAGCAGCCGCAGGATGTTGCCGGACTGTATGAGATCCCGCTGTGTCTCGTCTAATTCCGCGCCGACCACTTTGGCAAGCTGTATGCCGAAATCACGACCAGGGGCGTCCGAACCGAAAACGATCCGTTTTACTCCCAGACAGCGAACCGCGTACTCCAGCAGACCCGATTCAGGGTCGCTGCCGGAGGTATCGAGGTAAACGTTGGGGTAGGGGGCAATATCCTGAACACCGCGTTCTCCAACACCATAGAGATGCGCCATGAGAATCCGCGCACCGGGATGACGGCGCGCCATTTCAGCGACATCAGCCCCGTTGGATTCATCGGGCAGATTGCCCGTCGTCTTATAGAAAGCGTGCTGGAGGATCGGCACCTCTAGGCGCTCGGCGGCAGCCACTATCGCTTCCAGGGAGGCGTCCGAGGCGTTGCGGGCGATCCAGAGCTTTATCCCGATCATCGGCCCATCAGAAACGCAGCGCCGGATTTCCTGGAGGGATTCCGCCGCGTGCTCGGGCGTCACGTAACACCAGCCATCGATCACGTTGGGAAACCGCTCAATTGTTTCCAGTACGTGGTTGTTTGCGTCGCGCATCTCTGTGGGGGTCGGATAGTGGATATAACCCGTGTTTCCAAGCGACGATACCAGGAGACGGCTGATACCAACTTCCCGCGCGGTTTCTACCAGATCCGCCTCGGCATCGTTTTCGCTTCGCCATGCGCTAAAACTACGTCCAATGTGAACATGGGCATCAATGATCATAAGAATTGTTTCACTCTGCGCACGTGGACTGTTTTCGTTACGTGTGCTATATGCTATAGAGAATTAAATTTCGGAAGCGTACCATGTATTCTTGGCCCGAGTCAAGGCACCACCGGAAAAGCAGAAAGACAAACCAGCCCTGGATTGCTAACGCTTCACAGCATAGATTGGGGCATTGACGCCTTCACTTGTGACTATCACCGATTTGCCGTCGCGTGTATAGGTGATGGCCTCGGTTTGGCGTAAAGGGGGAAGATTGAAAGGGAGGAGAGGCGCTTTCCAGATGGCATCAAAATCCCTGGCATTTGCAGGAAGCTTTAGCTCGTATCCGGAAAAGTAGGTGCAGAAGGCAATCCTTCGGCCATCGGGAGAGATGCTGCCACCCGTGATCCGCCTGGGGATCAGGGTAAACTCGTCAGGCACCGTCAGCGCGGCGACCTTCTCGAGCGTTACGACTTTCCGGGAATTGTCCGCCGTTTCCGGGGGGAACTTGTAGACGCCCGACGTGCCTGACCTTGACTTGGTCACAATATAAACGATGCCCGTCTTCGGGTGAACGAGGAGCGTTTCGGCATCATGGGGACCATCCGGGTAGGCAAATCGACGAGCGACCACCGGACCCTCCAGAGGGAGCGGGTCTTCCCGGCTGCTCAGGCTGAGGGATTCCCGCAGTTTCGGCTCACGAATGCGATAGACCACGCAGTCGTCGCGCCTGCCGTCGTTGTCTCCGATATCGCCGATATAAAGGCAGTCGCCTTTGCCGTCCGGCCCAGGACCCCACGCGATGTCTTCCCAGTCCACGGAGGTAGCGCCGGGTATCTTGATGACCGCCTCACGGTCTCCGTCACTGGTCACCGCATAAAGAAACGCCTTATCGCCGGAATCATTATGGACCCAGAAGATATCCTGGTCCCATTTCCGATTACGGCGCGAAACGGCGATCCCCGACGTCTCATTGTTCATCGGTGACGAGAAATTGCCGAGAAGTGTCCCTATCCGAGATTTAGGTGTAGACGGTGACTGAGACGCGGTTGATCGCTGAGGAGCGATCAACCCCGATACCGCGAGAAGAAGGATGAGCGACGCTCCGATTTTTTGCAGCGCCATTTGACTACTTCCCACTGCCCGAGGGCCGAAGCGAATCAAAATACTCCTTGACCTGCTTCTTATACGTGGCGGGTATATCTTCCCGGCTCAGCGCCTTCTCCGCTGTCGGGGCGTATTTGCCATACACTTCATAATAGGGGACAGACGCCGTAGCTTTATCAGGGGCACCTCGCGTGTACGACACCATCTCGCGTCCTTTTTCTCCCCGCTTTCCCGCTACCTTTGTTGTGTTACCGGTGGGAACGGTAAGCCGGAACCCCTTATCGCTGGTGACGGGCGTCTTCTGCATTTTTCGGTTCAGGTCTTTGTTGCCCGCGGGAGCGGTCCGTGAGTCCGTGTAATCCGACCGATTACCCACGATCCGTTCACCGCCGACTTTACCCGCCCCTGACCCGATTCCGTTACCGGGTTCCTTGCCTTCCCCGTCGCCGTTTCCGTTGCGACCGAGCTTGCCGTCACCGGGGCCTTTTCCGGCTTTGTCACCTTTCCTGCTGCCATCCCCATTGAAGGCGTCGCCGATGTTTTCGCCTGCAGCGCCCTGCGCCATCTGCTCGCCGGAGATCTCCTGTTCGGTACCGTCGCCATCGGGGCTGCCCTGGAGCGCCTGGGCCATCTGGGCCAGCGCCTGGGCATCCTCGCTTTTGGCACCCGCTTCCGCCGCTTTTCGCGCCGCCTCGCGCAGCTTTTCGGCGGCTTTGGCTGCATCCCCGCTTCGCAGCGCTTTTGCCGCCTCTGCCAGATCCGGCGACACTTTTTCCAGGCTTGTTCCTTTCAGCGATTTGCTGAGGGCGTCAAGCTGGTCTGCCAGCGCCTGCTTTGTCTTGGCCTCTTCGGGTTCGCCTCGGGCCACCCTATCCGCGAGTTTCTGCAGCTGTTCTGCCAGCGAAGATGAGCTGTTTTCCGACAGCGATTTTTGCGCTGCCTTTATCGCGGCGTCCGCCTGCTGTTTCTGGCCCTCAGGGGGCGATGGCGTTTTGCCTGTATCCGCACCCGCTTTCAGTCCATTAGCTCCCTCGGATTTCTTTGCGGCATCGAGGGCTTTCTGCAGATCGCGGGCGGCGGAGGGAAGAGACTTGCCCGCCCCTAAGCTGTTTGGGTCACCAGCCTGAACCGCGAGAGTTTGCTGCGCCTGCTTGATCTGCTCG
>JAZKEA010000272.1:5505-12034 GCA_040387315.1 Armatimonadota bacterium
AGCTTCGCCACTTTTATCAGTGCCTTGCGGCGGGGAATGCGCCCCGTTTGCATCTGAGCACCGAGTTTCGCCATCTGGGCCGCCGCTTTTTTGGAGGACTCCAGCTTCTTTGTCCCGGAAGATTTGTCCACGGCTTTGGCTATCCGCACCAGGCGCTCACCCTCTTTTTTTACCTGGGCACGCTCGGACCGCGCGGTGGCTGTTTGAAAGGCCGGGAGCGTCGGCAGAAGCCATATCAGGAAAGCGGCAAATGTCGCGGCAAGCGCCGCAAGAACGCGCCGCGGGATGGGGGTCAGGGGAACGGCTTTCGTGGGATCAATCTGTTCCGCATGTACCTCGGCATCCGCCCGCTGGCGTAGGGAGAAGGCATCCTCGGTCTGGGAAACAAGCGCAAGGGCGCTGGAAAGCCGCTCTTTCAGATCAAGCGCCTGCTCGACTAACCGTGCCGCGGCGAAGATTTCCAAACGCCGTGTCGCGCCCCACAGGAGCCCGACTGCCAGACCCACTGCGGGAGGAATGAGAAAAGTGGCATCCGACACCATATCCTCGTCATAGACGCCTAGTCGCAGCAGAGCTGTCCCAATTCCCGCCACTGCCGCGCCCGCCAGCAGACCGTTCGCACCGCCGAGGATGGCACGGCGAATCCGAATACGCCTGATAACCTGCCGCAGAACCCGGTGGAGAGTAGGCAGTGCTGAAATGTTGGCGTTTGTGGCGATAGGAGCAGGCATGGCGTTCCTCAGGCGTATTGTACACCTTTTCCCGGCAGACATTATTCGCGTGGGATTTGCAATCTATTGCCAAAAGCGGGCAAAAACCGGAGGATACGAGTAGAATGGGAAGGACCGTGCCACCAGTGACCTGCTCCTTCCTTCGCTGGAGCCCCCAATTCGGACCTGGTGACCTGCGCTTTGGCAGGACTTGCAAATCGCATCGGTCTTTGAAAGTATCCACGGAATGCAGATTGGTATCGCCGTTCTCACCTTCGTCGTCGTCTTCTTCTACTGCAGTTTCTATGAGTGGTTTGTGCATCGCTATATTATGCACGTGAAGCAATTCCCACTCCATGATGCGTTCCGGGGCCATGTTCAGGTCCACCACCAGATCTATCACGGGGAAAATTACCTGGCGAAAGGTCCCGGCGTTCCGCCGAATGTGACGCTTCGCTGGTATGCGTTCCCTGCAATGCTTCTCGGTCATGTGCCGTTCTTCGGTCTGGTGCAATGGCTGACCGGATGGCCTGTCTTCTGGGCGGGTTTGCTCGGATGCACCGTGTATTTCACCGGCTATGAATACACGCACTATCTGATGCACGTTCCGAAGGGCCACTACGTTGAGCGGTTCCGCTGGTTCAAGTTTCTGCGCGAGCATCACCGTCTGCATCACAAGTATATGCTGCGAAACCTCAACGTCTTTATCCCGCTCGCCGACCTTTGCATTGGAACCCTGGTGACCTCGGAGGGATGGCGCTCCAAGCCGCAGAAGCGCCGACGTTTCCTGGACCGACGACGGAACGTTTCCCCAACCGCTAAGTAGGTCAAATCAACCCGAACCTAGAAACCGCTGTCCCTCAGGACAGCGGTTTTTGCATTGCACAGCGCCAGTATTCCACATCGCCGCGCTTCAGAGACTCGTAAACGCGGGTTCCCGGCACCCCGGCAAAGTCTTCGAACGTGGGCATCAGGTACTTCGGGACATAACGACTGATCGTCGCGGTCTTCTTGTCTTTGACCTGATCCAGTGCCAGCACCACGTTCGGAGTAATATTGGTTTCCTGACGCATCTCGAAACCCGCCGCTCGGAACTGGGAACGGACCGCAGCACGCTCACTGTTGGGCCGCATATCCGCCCAGAGGAAGTAGCCGCCCGGTTTGAGGGCCCGGTAAACCTCGCTCAAAAACTTTTCCATCGAGCCGTAGCAGTGGGAGGACTCGACGTTCATAATCGCGTCGAAGGTGGCATCCGGGAACGGAAGTGCCTCCGCATCTCCCTGCTTGAAACTCAGATTCGGCAGATTGTGCCGTTTTTCGCTGAAGGCGACGGCGGCTTCCGAAAAGTCGATTCCGAGCATCGACTTCGGCTGCCGGTTGCGGGCGATAAAGGCGCATCCGCCCCCTCTGCCTGAGCCGACCTCCGCCACTACTTTTCCGCGCAGATCCGTGTCGCCCGCCACCTGATGGTAGAGCTGGATCGAGCACCGGTCTGCTTCGTCCTCTGCCCCCAGCGGAAGCAATGGTGGCTTTTGACCGGTCTTCGGGTCAGCGCCATCCGCATAGCCATAGTTCATAAAGGTCCAGTCCTCCTGCTGATAACCACGGGCTAAGAACTGGTACCATCGTCGCCACAGGGTTCGCTTCAGCACAGGAGAACCGTTAATAATCGGTCCGAAAATCTTTGTCAGCATAGAACTTCAGGATAACATCTTTCGGCGGCTTGTGGCAGTTACTTGAGAACCTGAAAGAGATTGCTGTAATCATCGCTCCATGTCCGCAGTCCCGACCCGCTCTCAACCGGCGCTGCGGCGTCTTTGATCGGCTGGCGTGACAGCACGGTGCTGTCTGAGGTGACAAGCACCCATTCCGTTGTATTGATGCCGGTACTGTCCGCGCCGTCGGGGTCATCGACAACGACAGCCCGCTTACCCAGATCCCGCGCAATATTCTCAACGACCGGCTGAAGGCGAACATAACGGTTTGTCACATGAACGGCAAGTATTCCGCCGGGCTTGAGATGTCGAAAATAGGTCTGAAACGCTTCTCTGGTCAAAAGATGGACGGGGATGGAATCGGAGGTAAAGGCGTCTACGGCAAGAACATCGAGACCAAGTGGCGGCATCTTCTCCAGCGACAGCCGGGCATCTCCCAACACCGTCTCCACCTTTCCCGGCGAATCGGACAGGTAGGTAAACTGTGACCGTGCCAGATCAATCACCTGTGGGTTTATCTCGAAGTACCAGTAGTGATCACCGGGCCGCGCGTAGGCCGCGCAAGTACCGGTTCCCAGCCCGATGATACCGACGCGCTGTCCGCTCGACGCCGTCGGCCCGCGCCGGGTCGCCTCAATCGACCGTCCAACCCCGGAGGTCGCGGCGTAATAAGTCGTGGGCTCACGGCGGCGAAGTGGGCTTAAAAACTGCGTTCCATGCAGGATTGTTCCGTTGGTCAGAGCGCGATACGCATCCGGGTCTTCGTCTCCGCCGCCATAGTCACGAATCTGCAGCGTGCCGTAAAAGTCACGTACCGAGAGGCGGCAGTCTCTCACCTGATCTCCTGCCCCCCCTATCAGTGTGTAGAGAATCATTGGTGTCAGAGCGGAGAGTGAGCCAAGGGAGGCTGAAAAGTGGGGCTTATCTCTGGTCTGGAAAAGCGCAACCAGCGCCACGAGAGTGCACGCCCCAATGGATAATGGCAGTTCGTACTGGGCGTTGAAGACGCTCGGGGCGATCAGCGCGACAAAGACACCGCCCAATGCTCCGCCCAGTGACATCATCAGGTAAAAGCCGGTGAGGTACCGGGCAGGTGGTTTCTGATGCGCCAGTTCGCCGTGGCAGAGCAGACAGCACATAAATAGACCGCCCAGAAATACGGAGAGCAAAAGCGCAATGCCTTGATGCTGGTTATCTTTGAGCAGGTAATAGGCCATCGCTGCCATGAAGCACATCGGCAGAATCAGAAACACGCGGCCCCCGTGCCACTCCCTGCGTCCAAAACAGATAATAAACGTCAGAAGATAAAGAGCAAGGGGCAGAATCCAGAGCATCGGTACGGCGGCGATGTTCTGCGAAATATGATTCGTAACCCCGAGCAGTAATGCAGAGGGGACCGCGGCTAGAAAGGTCCAGTAGGCGTACTGCCGGAACCGGGGAGCAGGCGCAGTCGAGGCATCATCAGCCCCGCTCTCCGTTGGTGCCTGCTGCCGGGGCACCGTCAGGGCGATCACGGCGCAGAGGACGGCAAAGAGCAGATACCCGCCTGTCCACCAGGTTACCTGCTGATACCGAGAAAGAAAAGGCTCGACGATCACGGGATAGCCGAGAAGCGCGAGCATCGATCCTAAATTCGACAGGGCATAGAGCCGGTACGGGTAACTCTCGCCCGGCTGACGTGCCGCGTACCAGGCCTGCAGCAGTGGACCCGTGGTCGAGAGCAGGAAATACTTCAGTCCTACCGTGGAAGCTAGAACCAGCAGAATGCGGCCTACCGGTTCCTCCGTCCCTGTCGGTTTCAACTCCGGTGAGGGGACAAGCGAGAAGGCCAAGGCGCTGACGGCAAGCAGAACGGTATGAACAATGGCCTGAGCACGCGGCTTGAGAAACCGGATCGAGCCGTGTGCGTACAGGTAGCCGAGCAGAAGCACGATCTGGAAAAAGAGAAGACAGGCCGTCCAGACGGCTGCTGACCCGCCGAACCAGGGAACGACAAAGCGCGCGCTGATGGGCTGTATCTGAAAGAGCAGAAACGCGCTGAGAAAAATGGTGGCAGCGAAGAGCGTGGTCTGGGGGCGTGGCATGGACTTACTTGTTCCTGCCAAACAGTATACCTATTTCACGGTTGGGCTACTCTACCTCATCCTGCCCATTCCAACGCGCCAGACATTTGTCGCGGAAGGCGAGAAACGTATCGTCTTCGATAGCCGCTCGAATCTGCGCCATCAGGTTATAGTAGAACGCCAGGTTATGGTAGGTTGCCAGCGTCGCCCCGAGGATCTCCTTGCTCTGGTGGAGATGCCGTAGATAGGCCGCCGAATGGTTTTGGCATACCCTGCAGGAGCATTCCGGGTCCACCGGGCCTGCCTCATCCGTCCAGCGAGCATTTGTAATGGCGATTCGCCCGCGCGACGTGAACAGCGTTCCGTTGCGTGCCATCCGGGTAGGAAGAACGCAGTCGAACATGTCGATGCCCGCCATCACCCCGTCGAGAAGGTCCGAGGGGGTTCCGACGCCCATAAGATAGCGCGGTCGGTCTGTCGGTAGGTAGGGCAGAGTCAGTTCCAGGACGCGCCGCATCTCCGCCACGGGCTCACCCACAGAAACGCCGCCGATAGCGATGCCGGGAAACGGCAGCGAACCAATAAACTCGGCGCTTCGCCGGCGCAGATCCTCGAAGGTGCTTCCCTGAACGATCCCGAAGAGGAGCGAACCGGAGGCGTCCCCGCCAAGGTTCTGATGGGCCGCAAGACAGCGTTCCGCCCAGCGGTGGGTACGCTCCATGCTGTTTTCGGCGTACTCCCAGGTCGCGGGATACGGTGGGCATTCATCAAACGCCATGATGATATCCGCGCCGAGGTTATGCTCGATCTCCATCACCCGCTCCGGCGTGAAGTCGTGGTAGGTGCCGTCCAGCGGTGAGCGAAAGCGTACCCCCTCCTCCGTGATGGTCCGCAGGTCCTTGAGCGAAAAGACCTGATACCCGCCGGAATCCGTCAGCATCGCGCCCTTCCAGCCAATGAACTTGTGCAGTCCACCGAAGCGCTTAATTCGCTCATCGCCGGGACGTAGATAGAGGTGAAAGGTATTGCCGAGAATCAGCTTATAGCCGATCTCCTCGACCTCCTCGAAGGTCACCGCTTTGACGGTGCCTTTGGTGCCCACGGGCATAAACACAGGGGTCGGAATGTCGGAAACGTGCGGAAGGTGAAGCGTCCCGCGCCGGGCGCCGCAGTCGGGCGCGGTCTTATGAAGATCGAAAATTGTCACGGGGTTATTTTACCGGATGCCCGCGTCCGCAAGTTTGGTGGGATCGACCGCGAAGATAGTCAGTTCATCGTTCTGATAGACCGGCGATAAATACGGCGGGACTTCGGACTGGGGCCAAGGGACCGGGACAAAGTAAGGGGCGGTCTCGGACGGCTCGGTCAACGTTTCGCCTGCGGCGTTCTTCAGCGGGCCGCTTCCCAGAGCATTGACGTACAAGATATACCGAATCCTGTTCTCCTGTAGAAGATTTTGTCGAAAGGCATCGTCAGTTTCCGCACGGAAGAATCGTCGGGTTTTGCCCAGTTTGGTGACGAAGCTCGGTGTTTCGCTCCAGTGACCGTCATAGACAATGTTTCCCGCATAAGCGGGAACATAGACAGAAAGATGGGGATACAACAGGAACAGCCCAGGCAAAACGTTACCGGGGAACCGAAGATGCGATGTCGGGTCTGGGCTGACCAGAACCGTGTCCGACGGTTTCGTGTTCTGCCGCAGCCACGTTAAGGCTTTATCTTCGTCGTTTGTCAGATACGGACGGTGTGGCGTTGACCCAACATTGATCTGAAGCCTGCCGATGTCCCGGTTCAGAAACAAAGCATTGGACGGCATCGCAAGAGCAACGGCAGTAACTATGGCGATCTTGGGGAAGTCGCCTGAGAGCCGCGCGGCAAGGGCGGCAAGTCCACACCCCGCCAAGATCGCCCAGGGAATATGCGCGCCCATCAGCATCTTCCGCTGGAACGAGATCGGAATATAAGAGACCGCAATGCCGACGACCGCCCAGGTCAGCAAAAGGCGCAGGGCTTCACCTTCTACGCCTCGGCCGGCAACGTC
>JAZKEA010000272.1:12044-12425 GCA_040387315.1 Armatimonadota bacterium
GGCTTCACCGCTGACAAAGCGCTCGGTACGCTTGGGAAGTGTCACCGAGGCTATCGCTAGGGGAATCAGCAGACCAAAGCCGAACAGCACCTGCCCTATCGGCGGCGAAAGGGTCTTCGAAACGAAGGCTCGCTCCTTGAAGACCGGATCGACCAGAAGCGCCCATGCCTGATAGCCCGTCGTGGGCAGAGCGGCGAGTCCTGCGAGCACGAACCCCATCCATCCCTGCCAGTGGATGCGCCGTGCGGTAATATCCGAGACGATCCGGTACGCAAACCAGACGGCGAACAGGTGGATCACATCATACGAGTGGAAGTTGCCGAGAAGTGCACCGGAAACCAGAGCGGGCCAGAGGGACTTGAAGCCGCCTCCGCGTTCCCA
>JAZKEA010000272.1:12435-17820 GCA_040387315.1 Armatimonadota bacterium
AAACAGCGGTGAAAAATAGAGGGACAGGAACGTGATCGCTTCCGGCTGCCAGAGGTCGACCGGACCCTGTTCCGGTGACTCCAACTGCCACAACCAGCCCAGTCCAGCCCCCACACAGAGAAGCGCATACGCGGCTTTACGGGCCGCGGGTGCCGTCAGAGTCTCGCGTATCAGCGCCATGCTCGCCCACAGCAGCAGGCCCCCAAGTATGACACGCGCCGCCTGATAAACGACCATTGGCCCGAGCCCGGTAAACCGGACGATGGAACCGAGCAGGTAGTAGAACAGATTAAAGAGCACATCGCGCTGCGGCTCAACGGAGAAGGGGTTATGTATAAAAAACTGGCCTCGTGCGGCTTCTCGCATCCAGGCGAGGTAGACCGCGCCATCGTCGATGTTGTAGGTAAAGCCCGTATAAACGTGCCCGGCAGGCGTGGTCAGCCAGCCGTAGAGGTAGGGGAGAGAGGCCAGCAGAAGCGTAAGCGCACCAAAACCAAAGTAGAAGAGATTCTCTGAACTGCGCGCCGTCTTTGGCTCCGCCGTGCTGTTCGGGTCTTTCGGAATGTCCTGTCTCATCGGGTAGCCGCCGTCACTGCCGCTTGGGCATCAGCAATGGCATCCACGCCGTCGAGAACCTCAATTGTCACCTCGAACCCCCGCACCTCGCCGGGGTCGATCGTCTGCAGTCGTCCCGCCTCGCGTTCGGCGGAACGGCCCATCACGCGGCAGTTGGCAGGTTCAATCCCACAGGTATATTCACCTTGACCCATCATTTTCCACTGGGTGAGGTGATTCAAGGTCGATTTGTTATAGACGAGACGAACCCCTAATTGGCGCGCACGGTTCAGCATAAGAACCATGGCGTTTCCCTCTGCGTCCGTCACCGGATCATGGTAAAAACACTGCTCCGCGTAGTCCGGCGTGGGAGCCTCAAGCCGCATCCATCGATCCAATCCCGCTTCCGCGGCGTCATCCCGTGGCTCCACAGGCGAGGCGGCGGCATAAACGATTTCGGTGTCCTCGGAGACAAGGGGCCAGCCAAAGTTCAGGTGGTAGAGAAGCATCAAAGGGGCCGTCCTGAAGCCTAGATTCTCGACCTGGTCCCGGATCGTCAGGCTCGCTGAGCCCAGAGGCGAGGTGATGCGGCGGGTCATGCGCAGATTCTCGCCGAAGACGCTGGATTCGCGCATCGTTCCCGAGACGTTTATCTGAGCTTCGTCGCCCGCCCATACCGTACCGGCGAACGTTTCTTCCGCAGGAATATGGGACAGGTAGCCGTGGATGCCCAACTCTTCCTCGCCATCCGTATTCGCGGCTCCGGCATTCTGCAGTCCACAGCCGGTCAGCAGGCCCCCATGAAAACTGCGCAGCCATCCTCTCCCGTGCGGCTCGAAGGCATGAGCATGTACCGCCCCTGTCGCCGAGACCCAGGCAAGCGGAATGCCGTTATACGATGCCTGCCCGATATCCATGCCGCGCCCCAGAAGCACCGTGTAGTCGAGGCCGCCGCCCGTCTTAACCCGTGCGGCACGCACCCCGTCGCGGACCCCGTCACTATACGTGAACGCTTCCGCGCCCGCCACCTGCTCCAGGCTGCCGACCCGCTCCAGCAGTTCTCGCTTTGTCCAGTCACGCCCAAAAAGATGCGCCATCGCCGTGTTTCGCCACCCTGTTCTTGCGTCCGATTCTTATTCGCAGTGTAGAGTGGCGGAGAAGCGGTGTCAAGCCAGAGAAACGCTGCCGCTTTGCGTGGCCCTCACCGTGCGAGCACGGAGAGGCTGCCCGTCACCCAGAACCAGCCCATGCTGCCGAGGGTCACGGCGTTCAAGCCGAGCGCGAACAGCTGCAGTTCCCAGGGCTTGTAGAAACGTCCCCGAACCAGAAGAGAAAGATCAAGGAGAAAGTACAGGGCAGCGAGCGCGAAAAAGCCGGTTACGATGGTGCTTCGGAAGTAGTACCAGACGAGGACCGCTTCGAACAGCAGAAAAAGAATCATCAGCACCTTGGAAGGCTGAACTCCGAGCAGTATCGCGGTTGTGCGTCGTCCGGCGATTCGGTCCGGCTCTATGTCCATAATTTGACCGAAGAGGTGGGCCTGCATGGCGAAGACCGCGCCAAACACAAAGGTCTGCCAGGGAAGCTGCGGCACGCCGTTCAGCCAGCTTCCCATAACAAAGACAAGCAGATAACCTGTTTGGTTCAGCAGTTCCAGTCCAGGGCGGCTCTTAAAACGAAAAGGGGGATTGTTGTACAGATAGTTGACGAGAAGCAGGACCGCGAACCAGGGCATGACCCGGTCAGCGCCGACTAAAACAGAGAAAGCGGCAAGAAACGGGATCTGGACGAGCGCAATGAGAATAGGGAGCCGTGCCAGCTCCACATCGTTTCCTCGGGCACCGTAGAGGTAGTTGCCCTTGCGTGGATTGATGCGATCCGTGGCGCGGTCGCCGTAGTCGTTCCAGCCGTAGAGAAGCAACCCGAACGGGAGCGAGAAGTAAATCACGCCCAGCCAGAAGGCCCAGGTACCGAGAACGGGCTTCTGTGCGACGGTGAGCAGGTAGAACCAGATAGCAGTGGACCAGAAGCCGGGCCGGGATGCTTTCAGGACAAAGGCGATCTGCTGCGAGATAGAAGATTGCTGTGTGTTGGGAACGGGTTCTGCTGCCAGTTTTGTCGTGGTTGCCATCGTGCCGCGTCCTTTAGGTAAGAAGCCAGTCAGCAGAATCGCTTTGTGGCCTCTTGCTTACTTTGACACGGGACAGACGGTCGCGGTTACTAACCCTGAAGGTAATCGCGCAGCCGGCGTTTACGGGCGGCGGAACGCAGTTTTCGCAGCGCCTGGGCCTCGATCTGGCGAACGCGCTCACGGCTGATATTCAGCTCCTCGCCGATCTGCTGAAGGACATACGTCTCCTCGCCATCGAAGCCGAATCGTTTGCGCATAATGTGCTGTTCGCGCTCATCCAGCACCGAGAGAATAGAATGAATCTCGTCCCGCATCTCCGTGTCGATCAGCTCCTCCTGCGGATCAGGAGAGGCTTTGTCATACAGGAGTGAGCCAAGACTGGTGTTCTCTTCGTCACCGACCGGCATATCCAGAGAGATAGGCTCCTGGGTGGTATTCAGAAGTGACACGACCTTACGGATAGCGATACCCGTGTGCTGGGCGAGCTGCTCCAGGGTGGGGTCCTCGCCAAGTTCGCGGCGCATCTCCGCCCGAGCCTTGTCCAGCTTTCGGAGCGATTCCGACACATGGGCGGGAAGCCGGATCGATTTCGCTTTGTTGTCCACGGCCCGACCGATCGCCTGTCGTATCCACTGGGTGGCATAGGTGGAGAAGCGATACCCGCGCTTGGGGTCGAAGCGCTCGGCAGCCGTCATCAGCCCGATCGCGCCCTCCTGAATCAAATCTTCAAAGGGAATGCCGGAGGAGCGATACGCCTTGGCAATAGAAACGACAAGCCGCATATTGGACTCGACAAGGCGCGCTTTTGCCTGGATGCCCAACGAGCCACCAGCGGCAATGCGATTTGCCAATCGAATCTCTTCGTCCGGCGTCAGAAGGTTACACCGGGTTAGGCGGTTCAGGTAAGATTGAAAATCATCCGCTTTACTGTCGGCGCCGGGGAGAAGCGGGACAACCGAGGAGGTATCTAAAGACGTGGCATTTCTCCTCCGCTCGCCAGCCGTGCCACTGCCTGTGTTCCAGGTATCGACGGAGGCAGCATCCAGATCAACCGCAGGAGAGAGGTCGCCGTTATCTTCTGCTTCCGGATTCCCGTTCCGATACTTGGAGCGCGACACCTTCACTGCCGGTGCTGCCATCTCTTCTCCTTCTGAACCAGGCTTTGTCGCCACGAAATCACCTCGCGAGCCATCTGACCTGTGCCACTTTACTGCAAGAACCGTACCAGGGGGTTTCGGAGACGGGGAAACGAAAAAATTCGCCGCCCGGGGTGCTTCGGAATTAACTTTTCAAGTATTCCGCAATATAACCCTGGGCATAATCCGTCCCTCTGTTGAGTACTTTCCTTACCGTACATCCGCTGTTATGCAGAGGTGTCATCAGGAGCGTTAATTGAGGAACCATCAGTGCTTCCGCAGAGTCTACTGACTTCTTCGCGGAAAGCAGGTGTGATTCCTTCCTTCTTTGCCCAGATTATCATAGTGGTACCTTGATATCGGGCAAAAAGTATCCGGCGCGCGAAAATTTTTCGCGCGCCCCTTTTATACCGTGAAATTTACGATAATGCTATTACTGCACAGTTATACACGTCTTTTGGTGTCTCCACAATCGTACCGCTGTCTCACATTACAAGGACTGACGCCGTAAAACGCGTCCCGCGCGTGCCCCTGTGGCGATACCATTCCGGAATGCGATTTCGCCTCCGACAAGCACAAGATCGACGCCCACCGCGAGCGCATGTGGGGCAGCGAAGGTGGCGGTATCCGAAATAGCGGCAGGATCAAACACGGTTATATCCGCCCTATATCCCTCCCGTATCTGCCCCCGGTCACTGAGCCCGATGCGTCCTGCCGGAAGCGAAGTCATGCGGCGTATCGCCTCCTGATAGGAAAGGACACCCTTGTCGCGAACATAGCGGGCGAGGATCCGGGCGAAGGTGCCATACGAGCGGGGGTGTGGTCGTCCGGTAGAATCCGGGCCGGTGGGAGAGATGGCGACGGCATCCGAGCCGATCATAACGCGAGGATCGCTCAGGACCCGCTCAACATCGTCTTCTGAGAGGGCGAAGTGGGCGGCGGATATCCATCCCTCGCCCTCGGCAAGCAGGTTCAGAACCCAGTCCCGCGGATCGAGCCCGGCATCGACAGCGAGTTCCTGCACCGTATGTCCCTGATACTCGCGATGCGCGGTGGACGAGGCGATCTCGACAGCGGCATAATCCACGCCGCCCATCTCGGCGCGAACCCGGCTGCGTGTCTCCTCGTCCCGAAGTCGGTCCGCCATATCGCTGGGGGTGCCGCCCACAGCCCAGGGGGGGAGCGCAATTGTGGCGAGTCCGGTCTGATAGGCCGTATACGGATACTGGTCCAGCAGCACATCAAGACCGTCTGCCTGGGCGGCATCGACCATCGCGAGCGTCCGCGTAACCTTTCCCCAGTTGCGTGGCTTCTCGGCCTTGTGGTGGGATAGCTGAAGCGGTATTCCCGCACCCCCAGCGACCGCGATCGCCTCTGCAACCGCCTCTTCCAGGGCGTCACCCTCCTCACGCAAATGGGTAGCGTAGAAACTGCCCGCCTCGGCGGCGACTTTCGCGAGTGCGGTCATCTCGGCAACATCCGCGTACATACCCGGCACATATTCAAGTCCCGAGGAAAGCCCGACAGCGCCCGCATCCAGGGCATCGGCGAGGTCGCGGCGCA
>JAZKEA010000273.1:0-6665 GCA_040387315.1 Armatimonadota bacterium
GTCCAGTCCCAGAAGTTCATCGCATTTGTCGGTGCGGCAGGATCCATCGGCAGATGCACCGTAACCCGCAAGCCTTCGGGTGACCAGGCAGCAGATACTTCCGGTTTGAAATTGGGATTGCTGGAAACGAAGTATCGCCAGTCGTATCGGGACGGCGTCTTTCCGACCTCCACTATTTGAGGACGCAGCCATTCGGTCTGCGTCGCCCCATCCGCCAGTCGAACGGAAAGAGGAATCGGCCCCTTTGTCGCCGCATCGGGCAGCAGGGTGAAGGCATGAGCGCGGTCGCTGGAGATTTCGCCTTCTGCCGGCTCCAACTTTCCCGTCCCTTCTGGCAGGGCTAGCTGCACTCCCTGAGTCTGCGGGTTGACGCCTTTGACTTCCGCCTGAAGAGGCTGACCCGGCAAGTAGGGTCCGGAGCTGACGACCGCCGCCGGTGTCACCTCGACCGTCAGAGGCCACTGACGCTGCCAGTTCCTGCCCCGGACACCCGCCGTTATCTTTCGCTCGCCCACTTCTGTAGCAGGAGCGACACCTATCTCCGCGGTAAGCTGTGTGCCATGACGAGTCCATGCCGTGGATGTCAGTCCAGCAGGCAGGGAGATCCAGGATGCCTCGCCGTTCGGTGCCTCGATCCGCACCGTCGTTTTGCCGCCCTTGGCAAGCCGCAGTATGGTTGGGGACGCGAGTTCGGTCTGTGTGTGCGCCGCCCAGGCAGCGGGCAGCGTCTCCAGAGGGAAATAGGCGACTTCCGGAGTCAGCTTTTTCTTCAGGAGCGGGTTCCCGAACATATCAAAGGCCGGTACGGATGTTAGCTCTCCGGGAAGAGGATACTCGCCTTTGACGGTCCAGGCCGCCAGCACATAGCTGCCCTCAGGCTTACGCAGAGCGATGCACCAGCGGTCATTCCCGAGATCAATCGAGCCCGCCGGTTGGGCGAGAGCCACCTGTTGTGACAGCGCCGCCATCGCAGCGGCACTGGGCCGCGCGATCCACTCCCCATCGAAGAGACCCATCGTGCTGTATTTTTCCCGCGAGCCTTCGACATCGCGGTCAAAGTACCAGAACACCTTGTCCGTGCCGACCCAGCGGGACAGCAGAAAGACGCGCGGTAAATAGATGGCCTGCAGACGCTCCCCGACCGCGGAGCCGTTGCTGACATCCCAGCCGATTTCGGTCAGCCAGGACTCTTTGCCACCCTCATGTGCGGCGCGATTTACAGCCCGCTGTGCATCCAGAAGTGTTCCGATACCGCTTGTCGATCCGCCGGTTTCATTGGTGTTGGACTGCGCGGCCTCGACCGGCAGACCACCCGTATAATAGTGGTAGCTGGTCGCGCCGAACGCATCGCGCACCGGCACCGATACCCCTTCCGTCTTTACGAGGGACTTCGTATCGTCAATTCGGATGCCCGCTGTCCCGGCAAGAACCACTTTTGCGTTTCCGACTTGCTCCAGACCCCTGGCTGCCGCCTTGATAAAGGGGCGGTAGTTCTCCTGATCGATCCTGCCGCCGGTAAACGCGAACTCCGGCTCGTTGTCCAGTTCCCAGTAATCAATGAACGGAAAGGCTTTTGCCAGCCGTTCATAGGAGGCAGTGACAAGGTCGGCATCGTCCGTGTAGCCACTGCGATCCGCTTTGTACATCGTCCTCTGCATGACGGGCAGAATACTGACTCCGGCATCGGTCGCGGCCTGCATAACTGGCGCAAACGAGATACCGTTGCTGGACATCGGCGCCGTTTTCCCATCGCCCAGCCATCCCCAGGAATAATCACGCGCCCAGTGAATGCCCACCGCCGCAAGGCTCTGCCACGGCGCATCGGCGTGCGTATTCACGCCGATCCACGATGTCCGCCGCTCCTCCCGTGACAGCTTCGGGACAGACACAACCCGTATCAGTCGTGCCTGTTCGGTATGCAGCGGCTGCTTCTGCCCCGCTTTGTATAATGCCGCCGTGATGTTGTAAGGGCCGAAACGGGGCATCGATAGCTCGATGGGCGCGGACCAGTTGCCGCTGAATTTTACGTTGAAGTCACGCTTATAAATGTCCGTGCCGTTCCAGTCGGTGGCACGCACTTTTACCTGAAACTCTTCCGGGTCGCCTACCCAGGAGAACAGCTTGACATAAACGGTCGCCTTCTCCGCAGTGACAATGCCGTTCCTGGCTTCGCTGAACAGGGTTACCGCAGGCTCTGCCGCCTGCGCGGCATCAGAAAGTGTCATTCCGCTGACAATGCTCATCAGAAGTGCCCTCGCCGCTATTCTGGTGAATGCCCGCCGTGGGAGGTGAAAGCGCCCGAGATTACCACGCATCATTTGTCTTACTCTCTTCCCGCTTGACGGGACGCTTGGGATCAATAACAAACTCCAGGCGGCTCACCCCGACCGCAAGATTAGCTGGTTCCTTGATGCCCCAGCTATAAAAGCCGATACCGCGAAAGGTGAGCGGCTGCAGAGAGTCCGCGGGGACTTTTGCCGTCACCTGCTGCCAGCCGTCAAAGTCAAGCCGACTTTGTGTGGGGCTGAGATTAACATTTTTCCCGTCGGCGTCCGAGAACATCAGCTCGATGTTGTGTCTGGTTCCCGTACCTTTGAGCCAGAGGCGCGTCTCGATTAACTGGTAAGGAACCGGGATATTGCGAATGGGTTCGACCTGAAACGTATTGAACCCGTTGGGCGCCTCTGAGCCGGGAAACCGTATGTTGATCTGTAAGGACTGACGGAGGACGTCTGGGTCCGCCTTTATCCCATCAGGAAACGCTGTGCTCATCGAGAGCGAGCCACCACCCTGATTTTTCAGCGGAACGCGCCACTCTCCCGGCAGATTCATATCACTGACGGTGTGGGGTATGCCCGAGATAGGAATTACCGGCGCTCCTGCCGTGCTAACGGGAGCGGGACTCAGCGGCAGGCCAGTGGAAACATTATTCTCTCCGACCGCTTCCAGCCGGGTGACGTAAACCGTAATCGCAGAGGCACCGCGATCCGACCAGTTATGGAAGGTTAGATTGCGGAATGTCAGCGGCTGTTTCCAGGCCGGGGGAATGCGTGCCGTGAGCAGACGCCAACCCGAAACGCTCGTACTCCCCAGTTCGGTTTTTACCTCTTTACCATCGGCATCGGTCAGGTGCGCTTCGATAGAGTGATTGGTGCTGGTGCCGTGGACCCAGGCACGCAGCTCTTTTGCCGAAAGCGGGAGTGGGCCAGCGGGCGTCGCTGGTTCAACCGAGAAGAACTGAAAGTCTCCGCCACCCTGCCAGTCGATCTTGATCCCCAGCGATTGTCGCTGGGCGGCGCTTCCGTCCTTTATCTTGGCGGGAAACTCCGGGCGCACCGCCAAACGTCCTTTGGCCTTGTTGTACTGGTACAGACGCCATTGACCTGGACCTATCAGATCAGGCAGTGCAGGCGCGTCCGCTCGGCAGGCGGCAAAACCCGACAGGAAAACTGCACCACAGAGAAACAGTCTCTGCAGGCTTCGGTACCTGTGCATCGTTTGGGCGTCTCCTCTCAAAGAGCGTGGTAGCTGAGCCTGACGGGCGCACCAGTCTCCGAAGACTCTTTAATGGCTTCGTAGAGAGCCATTGATTTGTAGCTCTCGTAGATGTTGGAGCGGGTGGTGCGGCCCTCGTTGATAGCCCCCAGAAAATCAACGATCTCGGCCAGATGTCCGGTGTCGTTGCCGCTGTCCCCGTTACTGACAAAGGTGGGAGGCTCACGCCACTCACAAGGGTTTCCGTTCTCTGTGATACGCCAGACGGAGGAGTTGTGGACGGTCATGAAGTTGCCGCCCTGTGCGGTAATCTCGACTTCCTCGGTCGGCACGTTGAACGAGCGTCCATCATTGAGGTTTAGAGAGCCGACCGCGCCATTCTGAAAACGCAGCGATACTGTGTACGCGTTTAGCCCCTTGGAGAAAGCGAAGACATCACTGACATCGCCGAACAGGTACTGCGTCAGATCAATGACGTGGATCGCGAAATCGAAGAGGAACAGCCGGGTGGGCGTGTGGTTGGAGTACTGGGCCGAGCAGTAGTCGATGGAGAGCGAAAGCAGGCTTTCCTCAGGCAGGCTGCCTATCCATTGTTTGGCACGGGTATAGGCGACGTTGTAGCGCTTCTTGAAGGCGGTAGTGCAGAGCAGACCGGTATCCTTTGCGACTTGCGCCACCTCGAAAGCATCCCCGGCGGTCATGGCGGGCGGTTTTTCCGTATAAACCGGAAAGCCTAACTGTAAGACCTGCTTGGCGACGGCGTAGTGTCCTACGGGACCGGTGCAGATAATGACGCCATCCGGCTTTTGCTCCGTCAGCATCTTTTCTACGTCACTATAAACCTGACCCCCGAAAAGGCGCGCATTACGCTCCGCCTTCTCACTGTCAAGGTCGCACACACCGATTAGCTGCGCTCCCGCCGCCCCGATGTAGGGATATATCCGTTTGGTGGAGAGGGAGCCTGCGCCCACAATGCAGAGTCGGGGTTCATTCATTGTCTTGCTTTCATGCCTCCGTGTAGAGGCGCGTCAGTAATGTGATTGCGTCTCTCAGGCCCGTCAGGGTCGCTTGCGGCTCCGTTCCACGGGTGTCCAGTTCAAGCTCCACCACAATATCGCCGCTGTAGCCGGTGGTTTTGATCTTCCGCAGAAGCCCGGCAAAATCTACCTCGCCGGTTCCGAAAAGAACCGACTTACCGTCGCGGATCTCATTAATATGAATCAGGGCGATGCGGTCGGAGAGCAGTTCCCAGCCGCTCTGCCAGGGGACGCCGACACGCTGGAAGTGGCCCACTTCGAGAACCGCTTTCAGGCGCGGATCATTGCCGAGGCTATCGAAGACCTCCTGGAAATTCTCCAGGGTAGAAATCGCGGAGCCTTTGTGGTTCTGCAGGGCCGGGGTGACCTCTATCCTCTCCCGATCCAGGGCATCGAGAAAACGCTGCCCTACCTGCGCGAAAATTGCTCTGGTCGCCGCCTTGAACAGCACGACTTTGGCACCTACTGCCTGAGCGTAGCGGGCGGCATGAATGGCATTTTCAAGACCGGCTTCGGTGTCCTCTTCGCGTATCAGGGGAAGATGAAACGAGGTGATCACGATGCCGTGCGCCTGCGCCTTTTGCAAGGCGACCTCCGGTGGTTCTTGCCAGTCAAGCCGACCCTGCGCCCACTCTGAAAAGGCCTCTATTTTGGTGAAGCCCAGATCTGCATAGGCGGTCAGCAGAGAGTCGTAGGACCAGTGTGGCAGACAGCATGGGCTGCTGACAAGCTGTTTCATCAGTGGCGATGATTCTGTCATAGAATCCCCATTCTCGTGCGCTAATGGGAGTTGCGAAGCGCTTTGATTGGCTTTGACGCTATCATAAAAGCGCTTCGATTGTCAAATTATGGGGTGGCTCAGGCGGTGGTGATGGAGGAGACGTCGATAGTATATATCTGGCGGTGCCCATTTTCGTGGATTGAGTCGATGCAGATCTGCCTGCCGTCGCGGCTCCAGCGGGGATGCAGGTCGCAGCGGATCTCGCCATCAGACGGGGTAGGGCCATGAAAGCGCCCGATGTCGATGCGTCGCTCGCTTTTCGGGTCGAACAGAAGGAGCGTTCGATAACCCTCTTTGTCCGGATAGGTGTCGGTGAGAATCCAGCGTCTGTCGGGAGAGTACGAACAGTGACCATCGACGGTCAGGATGCCGTCGCCGACTATGGTTGTTTCCGGCGTCTTGTCCGTAAACAGGAAGTATCGGTCGCCGACATCGTGACGCCGTGCCCAGGCGAGAACGGTCTGTGGATCACGCCAGTCATAGTGCGAGATCATCGTGTGATCGGAAAGCACGTGCGGGTCCGTACCGTCCGCGTTCAGAGTCAGCAGACGCGTCGCCCAGGAACTCCAGTTTGCAGGCGAGGGCACAATGCTCCAGCGGTGCAGGACGGCGAACCGCGTCCCGTCCGTGTTCCACTGAACATGGTTGAACCGGTGCTTTCCCGTCTCCATCCCTGGCTGCGGTTCTCCCAGGCGCAGCGCATCCGCCAGGGAAAAGATAAGCCGGGAGTCGCCGGTTTCCAGGTCGACATGATAAAGTCCGTCGTCCTCCGGACAGATATTATCCGCCCACGGATCGGGAGCCCCCGCATAGCCGTAGCCGGGGCGAACATCGAAGAGACGAGAGAAGTTGAGCGAAATCGCCTCACGTCCTGCTGGACTGACGCCGTAGATGGGCTGTGAAAGGTGGCGCATCTCGTTGGTTCGAGTATTAAGGACTTGTGCCTGAAACCGATCTCCTTGGCGTACATTGAAGATGATCTCGTCTTCGCTGCCGGGCACCCACTGGAGCATACATCCCTGCTGCCAGTTCCACGCCTGCGTTTCACTCAGCTTCCGCCACGAGTTGCCATCCTGGGTATCGACGACTCCAATATCCGCCACATCCTCGGGGCCGGGACGCCGGTCCATGAAACCGGTCTCCTGCGCCAGAAGGAAGCGTCCGCTCACATCCCACGGTGACTTGTCGTAGTAGCCGAAGAAGTGAAAGCGGGGTCCGTCGGTGACAGGCAGTGGCGTGGAAAGGGTCGATGGTGTCGTCATGATGGTGTAGGTATTGTACCTGTCAGCCCTTCAGTCGGTTTGCCGTCGATTAAAATCGCGGCTCAGGAGTACACGAAGCCCCCTTCGTGG